>QFPJ01000145.1 GCA_003241685.1 Sphingopyxis macrogoltabida | reverse complement strand
GATAATGAGGCATTTTGCGCCGTTCCTGTAATCTTGTTTCCCTGCAATGGCTGCCCCCTACGCCTTTGCGCAAAGGTTGTGAAATATATTATTGAAGCGGTATAAGGTCGCAAGGAGACTTTATTGCCATGGACCTTCGCCCGCTTCGCCATTTTCTGGCGGTCGCCGATACACTGCATTTCGGACAGGCGGCGCAGCGCCTGGGCATGACTCAGCCGCCGCTCAGCCAGTCGATTTTGGCGCTGGAGCGGGAGTTGGGGGCGCCGCTGTTCATCCGGTCGAAGCGCAATGTCGCGCTGACCGCCTTTGGCCGGCAATGGCTGGAGCATGTCCGCCCGGCGGTGGAGGCGGTGAGCGCGCTGCCGGACATTGCCCGACGCCTGCGTGACGGCAGCGCGGGGCAGATCGGCCTCAGCTTCGTCAGCACCGCCGACTATAGCCTGTTGCCCGCGCTGGTGCGTGATTATGCCGCCCGTTTCCCGGAGGTGGAGATCGCACTGACCGAGGCGACCAGCGACGTGCAGATTGCCGATCTGATCGACGGGGTGAATGATGCCGGCATATTGATCGCGCCCGATGGCGCGCTACCCGACGCGCTCGCTTATATGCCCTTGCTGCGTGAGCCGCTGGTGGTGGCGGTGCCGGAGGGCTGGGTGGCGGACGATCAGGCGCAGGGCGATCCCTGGCTCGACCGGCCGCTGATCCTGTTTCCGCGCCGGGTGGCGCCGGCCTTTCATGATCTGGTGAGCGGCTATCTGGCCGGCCGGGGGCAGCCCCTGCTGATCCGGCAGGAGGCGATCCAGATGCAGACGATCATCAGCCTGGTGTCGGCGGGCATGGGCATCGCCTTGGTGCCGGCGTCGCTGCGCAACCTCGCGCGGACGGGGGTGCGCTATCTCGACCTGCAGGACGCGCCGATCCTGGAGACCGGCCTTGCCTGGCGGCGGGATGATGATGGCGCGACGCTGGCGGGGCTGCTGGGCGTCGCCCGTGCCATGGCCTGAACAGAAAGAGACCCCGCCGCACAAGGGATGCGACGGGGCCGAGGT
>QFPJ01000144.1 GCA_003241685.1 Sphingopyxis macrogoltabida | reverse complement strand
GGGGCTGCATGCGACCGATTTTACCCTGACGCTCAAGGGCGACGCGAGATTGGGTGAAACGCAGGTGAGCGGGACGCAGCGTCGCCGCAAGGCGCTGGCACCGTTGCCGACGGTGGGGCTGTTCGCGTCGCAGCGGATCGCCACCGACCTGACCCTGGGCGCAAGGGCGGATTATCTGTCGCTCAAGATCGACGATTATAAGGGGCGGCTGCTCAACACCGAAGCGGCTGTGACCTGGCGCTTTGCCAGGAATGTCGGGATCGGCGCGATGTGGCGCTACGTCAATTATCGGGTCGACGTTGACAAGGATAATTGGGCCGGGCGGATGAAATATCGGTTCAGCGGCCCGGCGGTCTTCATGCAGGTCGGGTTCTGACAGGAAAGGGGCGTCGTGCGGATCGGCATGACGCCCCTTTCTGTCTGTCAGGCCGCGCGGATCACGCAGCGGAAGCCGATGTGGCTGGTCGAGGAGTCGATCGCCTGGGCATGGCGCGCGGCTGGCCGATAGCGCCGGCAATAGCTGGGCGCGCAGAGGTGCGACCCGCCCTTGAGGACGCGGCGCGGGATGAGGATCTGCGGCTGCTGCGGGTCATAGCTGGCTTCGCGCGCCTGGTTGAGCGGGTTGCGCGGGGCGCAGCAGGGGCGCGAGGGATCGGCCTGATGCCGGGCGGCGTAGAAATCCTCTGTCCATTCCCAGACATTGCCGATCATGTCGGACAGGCCATAGCCATTGGCGGGGAAGCTGCCGACCGGCGAGGTGCGCTCATAGCCGTCGATCAACAGATTTTCGGACGGGAAATTGCCCTGCCAGAAATTCGCCATCGCCTTGCCGTCGGGCATGAGTTCGTCGCCCCAGGCAAATTCCTGGCCGTCGACGCCGCCGCGCGCGGCAAATTCCCATTCCGCTTCCGTGGGCAGCGCCTTGCCCGCCCAGGCGGCGTAGGCGACTGCGTCGTCATAGGTGACATGGACCACCGGATGATCGTCGAGGTCATCGATCGAGGAGTCCGGGCCGAGCGGATGGCGCCAGTCGGCGTCGAAGACATAGCGCCACCACTGGCTCCAGTCATGCAGCGGCACCGG
>QFPJ01000074.1 GCA_003241685.1 Sphingopyxis macrogoltabida | reverse complement strand
GGCCGCCGACGTCTGGTCCTTGTCGGGCACCGAACTCAGTGCCAGCGCGGTCAGACCGACGAAGAAGAAGGGCATCCCCATCCCCTGGAGCAGATGCGGCAGCGCCAGCGTCCAATAGTCGACGTCGGCGTTCCAACTGGCGCGCAAAACCGACATGACCGCCATCCACATTATGCCCGCGCTGATCGAAATGCGGATGTCGATCTTGCCGATCAGCCCGGCGGCGAGCGGCGACAGCAGCACCGCGAACACGCCGATCCACGCGACGACATAGCCGGTGTCGGTCGCGGTATAGCCCGCCGTCTGTTGCAGCCACAGCGGGGTCAGCACGACCTGCGAGAAAAAGGCGCCGAAGCCCAGCGACAGCGCCATCGTCGAGAAACTGAACCCGCGAAAGCGAAAGACGCGCAGGTCGACGACCGGATTGGCGTCGGTCAATTCCCAGATGACGAAGGCGGCGAAACTGATCGCCGCGACGATCGCCAGCATAATGATCCAGCCCGATTCGAACCAGTCATGTTCGCGCCCGGTATCGAGCATGACCTGAAAGGCGCCCACCGACAGAACGAGCAGGATCAGGCCGATCACGTCGATCCGCGCCTTCGCCCGCTTGGTTTCGAACGGGGCGAGCAACGTCGCGACCCCGAACGCGCAAAGGCCGACCACCGGCAGATTGATGAAGAAGATCCACGGCCAGCTCCAGTTGTCGCTGATCAATCCGCCCAGGATCGGCCCCAGGATCGGCGCGGTCGTCGTCGTCATCGCCCAGATCGCGAGGCCGACGCCCGCCTTTTCCTTCGGAAAGATCCGCAGCAGCAAAATCTGCGACAGCGGCATCAGCGGGCCGCCGGCCAGCCCCTGCAGCACGCGAAACAGGATCAGCGCATCGAGCGTGCGCGAGATGCCGCACAACAGGGAAAAGAGCCCGAAACCGAAAATCGAGATCAGAAACCAGCGCACCGTCCCGAAGCGCATTGCGAGCCAGCCGGTCAGCGGAACGCTGATCGCGTCGGCCACCGCATAGCTGGTGATGACCCATGTCCCCTGCGTCGGCGACACGGCAAGGCCGCCGGCGATATGCGGCACCGACACATTGGCGATCGTGGTGTCGAGCACGACGACGAAATTGGCGAGCGCCAGCGCAAAGGCCGCGGCGATCAGGCGAACGCCGCTGAGCGGTTGCGGCTCGGCAGGAATGGCGGAGGCGGTGGCGCTGGCCATGTCCTACCGTCCACCCGCTTCCGTCATGGGAGGGAGCGGCGTAACGAAGCAGTCGCCCGCCATCGCCTGTGCGTGCCGTTGGCGCGGAAAATCGCTTCGCGTCGCCCGCAAGGACAAGGATGCGGGGAGTGTCATCAATCCTTCCCGCGCGTATCGATCGTCGCTTCCATCGACAGGCCGACGCGCAGCGGATGCGCCGCAAGCTGTTTCGGGTCGATCGCGATCCGCACCGGCAGGCGCTGGACGACCTTGACCCAGTTGCCCGTCGCATTCTGTGCGGGGATCAGCGAGAAGGCGGCGCCCGTGCCGCCCGCCATGCCGACGACCGTGCCGCGATAGACGACGTCGCCGCCATAATAGTCCGACACAAGTTCGACCGGCTGGCCGATGCGGACGCGGCGCAGTTGGCTTTCCTTGAAATTGGCGTCGACATAGGCGGTGGCGATGGGAACGATGACCATGATCGGCGCCCCGGCCGCGATACGCTGGCCCACCTGCACCTGCCGGTTGGTGACGACCCCGCCGACGGGCGCGCGCAGGACGGTGCGGGCCAGATCGAGCTTCGCCTTTTCCAGCCGCGCTTCGGCGGCGGCCACGTCGGGCGCGGTGTCGATCGTCGTTCCGCGCACGACGGCCTCGGCGGCGCCCAGGTCGCCGCTCGCCGATCCGCGCGTCGCCTCGGCCGCCGCGATCCCGGCCGCCGCCAGGTCGCGCGCGGCGCTGGCCGACTGCCAGGCGGCGCGCGCGGCGGTCAGTTCCTCCGCCGACACCGCGCCCGTTCCGGCGATGCTTTCCCGCCGCGCCAGTTCTGCGCGGGCGCGTTCGACCGCGGCATTGGCGTCGCGCAGCCGGGCGCGAGCCTGCGCGATGTCGGCGCCCCGCGCGCTGACGCGGGCGCGCGCCGCATCGGCGGTCGCCGCCGCCTGACCATAGCGCTGGCGCGCCTGCCGCAACGCCGCCTCGGCATCGGCGACGGCGATCCGCTGATCCGCATCGTCCAAAATGACAAGGATGTCGCCCTTCTTCACCGTCTGCGTTCCGCTGACCCGCACCTGCGCGACGGGGCCGGACACCAGCGCCGTGACGGCGGCCGAATCGGCGCCGACATAGGCGTTGTCGGTGTAAACCCGGCCCGCCTGCGTCAGATAATACCAGATGCCCCAGATGGCCGCGGCGACCAGCACGACGATCGCCAAAATCCGCAGGAATTTCTTTCGCTTGGCAAGCCGTGCGCCATTCGCTTCGCCGTCATCGGCGGCGTCGGTTTCGGGAGCGACCGTTTCGGCCATCATTCGTCTCCTGTGGCGGGGTCGGCGCGATAACCGCCCCCGAGCGCGCGAATCAGCGCGATATCGAGCGAGAGCCGGCGCGCGTCGAGGTCGGCGACGCTGCGGCTGAGCTGGACCATGCCGTCCTCGGCGGTCAGCACGGCAAGCTGGTTGGCCAGGCCGGCACGGTAGCGCAGACGCGCCAGTTCCGCGGCCTCCGACGCCGCCGCCAGCGCCAATCGCCGCTCGGCGAGCTGGCGTTCGGTCGCGGCGCGGCGCGCCACCACGTCGGCCACGTCGCGCAGCGCGTCGATCAAGCTCTTGTCATAATTGGCGACCGCGACGTCATAGTCGGCGCGCGCGCCGCGATACCGGCCGGAGATTCGTCCGCCCTCGAAAATCGGCAGGCTGATCGCGACGCCGCCATTGCCATATTCGGACCCGGTTTTGAACAGGTTCGACAGACCGAGCGACTGCAGGCCGACGAGCGCCGACAGATTGATATTGGGATAGAAATCGGCGCGCGCGACGTCGATGCGCCGTGCCGCGGCCTCGGCGCGAAGCCGCGCCGCGACGATGTCGGGCCGGCGCCCGACAAGGTCGATGCCCGCCTGGGACGGCAGACCCGGTGCCGGCGACACCAGCGCGGGACGCCCGATCGCGAGCCCCCGGTCGGGGCCGGCGCCGAGCAGCGCGGCAAGCCGGTTGCGGGTCAACGCGATCGCCTCTTCGCTCGCCGCCACATCGGCGCGCGCCGATGCGGCCGCCGATTCGGCCTGTCGCTCGTTCGCCCGGTTCTCCAGCCCTGCGCTTGCGCGATCGGCGGCGAGCTTTGCCGTTGCGGAGCGGATGCGTACCGCGTCTTTCGCGACATCGAGCGCCGCATAATAGCCGGCAAGATCGGCGTAGGCCGCTGCGATCCCCGAACTCAGCATCAGCCGTGCCTGCGCCGCGTCGACCCGCGCGGCCTCCGCCTCCGATGTCGCCGCGGCGAGCGCGGCGCGGTTGCGACCCCAAAGATCGAGATCGAACGAAAATGTCGCGGCGACATGGCCGGTATCCTGAACTCCTTCGGGCACGAACTGTGGCGGAATGCCCATATTTCGGCTCTGTTGGACGCCGCCGGCGCTGCCCTCCACGCCCACACGCGGGAGCAGCGCCGCGCCCGCCTGCTGCGCGAGCGCATCGGCGGCGCGCACCCGCGCCGCCGCGATCGCGACATCCGGCGATCCGGCCAGCCCTTCGGCGATCAGCGCGTCGAGCGCGGGATCGGCAAAGTCGCGCCACCAGCCGTCGCCGGGCCACACGCCCGCCGGGCCGGCCAGCGATTCGGCCGACGCAAGCGCCGACGGCGTCACGGGCTGCGGCCGGTCGCCCATATCGGGTATCGCCGCGCAACCGGCAAGCAAGCCGGCCATCAAAATGGGGGAGAGCATGAAACGAGGCATGGAATCCAACGATACTAGCTGGTATCATGCGCCCTTGAACCTGGGAGAATGGGTTGTCAATCGAAATGATACCAGATGGTACGGTCGCTATGGACCTGGCAGCGGCGGCACGGCGGCAGGCTTTCATCGATGCCGCGCGAACGCAGTTCTTCGCCAGGGGCTATGCCGGGACGACGATGTCGTCGATCGCCAGCAAGGTCGGCGGGTCGAAAACGACGCTCTGGAGCTATTTTCCATCCAAGGAGGAATTGTTCGAAGCCGTCGTCGACGACATCGTCGAACGCTATGGCGCGCCGTTGCAGGTCGACCTGCCCGATGACGAACCCGTCGTCGATGTGCTCCGCCGCTTCGGCAACGCCCTGATGACGACGCTGATCGCGACACCGATGCTGGCGCTGTATCGGCTGGTCGCTGGCGAGGCCGAACGCTTTCCGCATCTGGCCGAGGCATTTTACGCGCGTGGGCCGCGCCGGGGCAAGGCCCGGCTGGCGGTGTGGATGGCGGAAAAAATGGCGCGGGGCGAACTGCGCGTCGGCGATCCGCTCCGCGCAACCCAGCATTTCGCGGGGCTTTGCCAATCGGGGTGTCATTTGTTCGCGGTGCTGAACCTGCCCGAAGCGCGGCATATCGGCCCCGACCGCATGGCGGCCGACGTCGATGCGGCGATCGACACTTTCTATCGCGCCTGGCGCCCCGAAGCCGCCGTCTCATAACGGGACGTTCGCGACATCGCCCGTCGCAGGAACCGCGGCGTTCTGCGCCATTTCGCGTGCTAGATGCACCTGATGGAGCCGATTCGCGACGCCATATATTTTGAACAGCTCGCCCGCGTCGCACGCCGCAAGGCCGACACCAGCGACGACCCCTTCGTCGCGCGGCGCCTGCGCGAAGCGGCCGTGCGCCACGAACGCACCGCCCGCCGGATGCGGCGAACCGAGGCCGTTCCGGAGAATTGACCCAGCCTCCTGCCGGTCGGGCGCGTTCGTTCGATGCGGTTGCAACCCCGCCATCCAGACACAGAAAAGCCCCGAAACCTGTCGGTCCGGGGCGTTATGGCATTGGGCGGTGGATGTTGGTTGCGGGAGTAGGATTTGAACCTACGACCTTCAGGTTATGAGCCTGACGAGCTACCGGGCTGCTCCATCCCGCGCCAACCAATTGCGAGCGCACGATATGCGCGCCGCAGATACAGCAAAGGGCGGCCAACGCCGCCCCGACTTTGTGAATGGGTTTCCGTTTCGACCTTACGCCGGCTGCAATGCCTGGCGACGTCCTACTCTTCCAGGGCTTAAGCCATAGTACCATCGGCGCTGTCAGGTTTCACGGCCGAGTTCGAGATGGGATCGGGTGGGTCACTGACGCCATGGTCACCAAGCAATGAAGCCGGCGTAGGTCAAAAAGGGTTTCAATCGATGTCCGTGCAATACTGACTTTGTTCAATCATCCACTTGTCGCGGACAACCCAAGGCCATCTGGCCGGTCAGGATTGTCGTTGATGGTGGGACTCTTCAAGCGCGAATAGAGCAATTAGTATCGGTTAGCTCCACGCGTTACCGCGCTTCTACATCCGATCTATCAACGTGGTGGTCTTCCACGGCTCTAAGAAATCTTATCTTGAGGGAGGCTTCCCGCTTAGATGCTTTCAGCGGTTATCCCGTCCATACATAGCTACCCTGCTGCGCGGCTGGCGCCACGACAGGTACACCAGAGGTATGTTCAACCCGGTCCTCTCGTACTAGGGTCAACTCCTCTCAAATTTCGACGCCCACGGCAGATAGGGACCAAACTGTC
>QFPJ01000143.1 GCA_003241685.1 Sphingopyxis macrogoltabida | reverse complement strand
GTTGCGGGCTGGAGAGATGTCCGAGTGGTTGAAGGAGCACGCCTGGAAAGTGTGTATACGGCTTATCCCCGTATCGAGGGTTCGAATCCCTCTCTCTCCGCCAGATTCTGCAATTGCCTGAGCGGTGCGCCGCCGCATCAGAGCCGTTTTATGGCGACTCCGTCGGTCCTCTCGCGACGATAGCTTGCAAACCCCGCCAGGCCCGGAAGGGAGCAACGGTAGTGAGTGATTCGGGTGCCGGGATGTGGCTGGCGGAGTTGCCGCTCTTGCCGGGTGCGGCGGGTGATGCCCCGTCAGTCGGGCTTCGTTGGCTTCTCATACGTCCACAACCCCGCCAAACGCTCGCTCGGCGAGCGTTTGGCCGCCCCCTTGACTCAAGGGGGCTCCGGTCGCTGCGTCGAGTTCTCGTCTTTTGTCGTTCGGGTCGGGTGCTCCCGTCGATCGACGTGGAGCGATAGCGGGCTTTGCTTGCAGCGTGCCGGGCCGATAGCCATCCGCTTGGCCGACCCCTCGTGTCGCCAGCAGACGGATGTGTTCTTCCGCGTTTCCTGGTCGCTCAGCCCTCAGCCAGCCGCGCGACCGCTTCGCGTGCGAGTTCGTGCAGATCCTCGCCGCCGGTCGCGCGCCAGTGCGCGATGAGTCCGGCGCGCATGCGCGGTTCCCAGAAGCGTCGCAGGTGCGTCCCGATGCCGGCGACGGCTTCGGCGTGATCGGGTTCCGACGCGAAATAGCGCGCGATGTCGTTGGCCATGGCGACCAGGCGTTCGGCGTTCAGGGTTCACCTCCGGGGCGGCCGGCGTAGCGGCCGGCATGGGTATAGACCGCGCAGCCGCCGGGTCGCGCGAAGCCGATCAGGGTCAGGCCGGTGCTGTCGGCCAGGGCGATCGCGAGCGCGGTCGGCGCGGAGATCGCGGCGAGCACGGCAATGCCGGCGCTGGCGGCTTTCATCACCATCTCGTAGCTCGCGCGGCTGGTCACGACGGCGAAGCCGTCGCCGCGTTCGATGCCGCCGCGATGCAGCGCGCCTGTCAGCTTGTCCAGCGCGTTGTGCCGGCCTACGTCTTCGCGCAGCAGCCGGATACGGCCGTCGCGGTCGGCCCAGG
>QFPJ01000035.1 GCA_003241685.1 Sphingopyxis macrogoltabida | reverse complement strand
TTGTTCAAATTCTCGGATGGGACACGGCTTGCAAGCTGGTCGAGGGTTTCGGGGGCGAGATATTGAAGCCCGCGAACGCCAACAGCATAGCCCGGCAGGAACGGGACGCGACGATTGTCCGCCTCGCGAATGATGGAATGCGGACGGCGGACATATCGCGGGCAGTCGGCGTCACGGCCCGGCAAGTGCGCAATATCGTTCGGTATCGGGAAATTCCGGGGGAGGAATTGAGGCCAGCCAACGACGCATAGCGTCGTCATGCAGGACCGAACGGAGATAGCGGCACCGGCCGCTAAGATTGTCAGCGCGTGGGCCGCTGTCGGCCTCACTTCATGGGCCGATATCGCCAGCTTCCTCGCCGCTATCTATTCGGCCCTGCTCATTTCCGAATGGTCGTGGAAACGGGTTTTGCTCCCGTTCGCGACCCGTAAGGGCTGGATCAAGGAATGAGCATCAAGAAACGGATTTCCGTCGCGCTCCTGACTGTGAGCGCGGCAGGCTTTGTCACTTGGCAGGCGTCAGAGGGCTTCACCCCGACGCCGGTCATTCCGACAAAGGGCGATGTGCCGACGATCGGCAATGGTTCGACGCGATACGAGGATGGCCGCCGGGTCAAGATGACCGATCCGGCCATTTCCCGTGAACGCGCAGCCGAATTGGCGCGCAATCTCATGGATCAGGACGCGGCACAATTCGCGGCGACGATGCCGGGCGCGAAGCTGAACCAGGCCGAGTTTGATGTCTATATGGACTTCACCGGTCAGTATGGCCTTGGCAATTGGCGCAATTCGTCGATGCGCCGCGAAGTCATGGCCGGCAACTACGCCAAGGCGTGCGGCAATCTCCTGAAATATCGGTTCGCCGCCGGCTATGATTGCAGCACGCTTATCAACGGGAAGCCGAATAAGCGTTGCTACGGCGTTTGGACCCGGCAAGTCGCGCGACATAAGGCGTGCATGGAGGCGCAGCCATGAAGCTGCCCAAGGTTCGCGTGTCGCGCGTGTCGCTGGACGGCATTTCCGGCGGACACATCATTTTCAGCATTGGCGGGCTTCGACTGTCGCTCACCCTCGCTTGGTCGAAGGCGGCGGAATAATGCTGGTCGTTGTGGACAGGGTGGCGGACGGCAAGTTCCGATATCAGCGGTTCGAAGGCCGGACGAAAACGCACGTCGCATATGCCGCGACGCCGGTTTCCGAGGGCACGGTTGAGTTGCTGCGCATCAAGCCCGAAAGCCTTCTGAAATGATCGGCCGCGTTCGTTCGTTCATCGCGGCCAATGCGCTCGCGATCATGGGCGGCTTCACTGCCGTGGCGATCGGCGTCGCGGCAATTCAGTCTGTCCAGCTTCACGGGCTCAAGATTGGGCCGATCGCGATTGAAGGGTGCCGCGACAAGGCGTCGCGCTTTGAAGCGCAAGCGAAGGCGGCGGCCGAAACCGTGGCGCAGTCGGAAGGGCTGCGCGCTCAAGAGCAAGTGCAGGATCGGCAGTCCTATTCAGCGCAGTCCTATGCCTGTGACGATCGCGTCACCATCGCGCGAGAGGCCGCGCACACCATTGCGGAGGTAACGAAAGTTGCGGACACCCCTCATTCTTCTGCCGCTGGCAGCATCATTGGCGCTGGGAGCCTGCGCCGGATCATCGGTCAAGATACCGGAGCCGAAGCCGCTGGCCTGCCCGCTCGAATTGTCGCAGCGGCACCGGACGGAACCGGGGTTGCCCGATGACGCGGGCATTCCATCGCCCCGCACCGACAGCGAAGCCGTCGCGCTGCGATCGTTTCTTGGGTGGCTTGCCGACTACGCCGATTGGGCACGGGAGGGAGCGCGGATGCAACAGGCTGGCGTTTCATGGTGCCGAGCGCAAGGCCGATGATGGCCGGGGGTGAGGCCCTTGGGGTCGGCGGTCGATTGGCGGTCGGCACCCCCCGGCACGGGTCCTTTCCGGGGGCATTCTTGGGCGGGACAGGTTGCCCCGCATGAAATCATATCTGCGTGACGTTTCTAATCGTGTTTTCTGATTAGGTCGCGCCTCTCAATCGGGAAAATCGATCAATGATGCAGCGTGACGAAAATCTGCTGAAATTCGCCACCGATCGGCAGGCCGCCTATCTGGAAGCCGCTTGGGCGACGGGCTCATTTACCGCCGCCGCCGAAATAATCGGAATAAACAAGAGCGCCGTTGCGCGTGGCATTCGGGCGGTTGAAAAAAAGGCCGCGCGGCAAGGTTATGCGCCCGGCCATTTTATCAACGGCGTGGCCCCCGGCTTCGCCATGGGCAAGGTCACTGTGCAGCGCGGCGCGAGCGGCGAAGTTGAGCGGACCTGGGAACGCCAGTCGCCGGACGCGGCGGCGCTGCGCGAGGCAGTCCACGCCATCCTTTCCGCTGCCCGCGAGGAACTGCCGCGCGCAGAGGCGGTCACGCCGCCGACCGCGACCAACGCCAGCCTGTGCAACGTCTATACGCTCACCGACGCGCACATTGGCGCTTTGGCGTGGCACCGCGAGGGCGGCGCAGACTGGGACTTGGCGATTGCCGAGCGCACTATTCTGGCGGCGTTCCGACACATGATTGATGCGGCCCCGCCAGCCCGCATGGGCGTGGTCGCATTCCTTGGCGACGTGATGCACCAGGATAGCAACCGCGCGGTCACGCCGGCACATGGCCATTTGCTGGATGCCGACAGCCGGCCGCGCAAAGTTGTGTCGGCCGTGGTCCGCATCATGCGGTCAATCATTGCCATGGCGCTTGAGCGTCACGAAGCGGTGCACGTTGTCGTGGGCGAGGGCAACCATGATGAATACACCAGCGGGACCGTTCTGCCGGAAGTCTTTGGCATCCTTTACGAAAATGAGCCGCGCGTTGTCATCAATGACAGCGTCCTGCCCTATTATGCATTCCGCTGGGGCAAGGTCATGCTCGCCTGGCACCATGGCCATAAGCGCCCGCCGGCCCAATTGCCGCTCTACTTCGCGGCGGCGCAGCCCGAAATGTGGGGCGTCACGACAAAGCGATATGTCCATTGCGGGCATCGTCACCATGTCGAGGAAAAGGAACATAGCGGCATGAAGGCGGTGCAGCACAGCACGCTTGCCGCGCGGGACGCGCACGCGGCGCGGGGCGGCTGGTTTTCCGATCGGCAGGCCATGGCGATCACCTATCACGCCGACTTTGGCGAAGTGTCGCGGCTCATTGTCACGCCCGAAATGCTGGCAGACGCGGCATGACCCCCCCCCCGCACGGTTCCGAAATCCGTCCAGAAAACGGCAGCACGCTACGCCGAGAGACTGGCGAACGGGGAACGCATCATGCGTGACAGTGCCGGCCGCATCCAATGGGCGAATGGCCGCCGCGCCGGGGTCAAGGCCGTGGCGCACCTTATCGAGCAAGGCGAAGCCATCGTGCTTGACGCCGACCTGTTCGGCGACCGCGCGCGTGGGCAGACGATCGGACGGCCGGGATGATCACGAACCGGCAGGGCCTTGCCGAAGTTATGGGCGTCTCATTGCCGACTATCGACCGCTGGATTTCCGAGGGATGTCCTTACAAAACGCGCGGCAAGAAAGGCATTCAGTGGGAATTTATGGTGCCGGACGTTGTCGCCTGGTGGGGCAATCGCGAGCGCGAGAGTGCGGCCGGCACGTCCACGGCCGATGAAAACGAATTGAAGCGGCGCAAGCTGCTCGCGGAAACCCGCCGCGCGGAACTGGAATTTGCGAAGGCCGCCGCCGAAGTCGCACCCGTCGCGGAGTTCGAACGCGCCACGGCGCGAATGCTCGCGGGCATCCGGGCAAACGTGATGAACGTGCCGGCGCGCGCTGTTTTGCAGTTGCTGGGCGAAACCAACGAAGTGACGTTTAAACAGGCATTGCGCGCCGAACTTACACTTGCGCTTGAGCAATCGTCCGCGATCGACTTCGATCTAGACGACGACGCGGACGATGACGCGGAGGCCGCCCCGTCTGCTGATGAGTGAGCCGCACGCCTTTAGTAATAAGGCGGCTGTCATGGCCGCGCTGCGCCGGTCTGCCGCTGCCAATCTGGTGCCCCCGCCGGACATGCTGCCGAGCGTGTGGGCCGAAGGCGACCCGGCGCGCGGCATCTCCCCGTCTGTCCGCATCCCGGTTGGCAACACCATCCCCGGCCCGATCAGCTTCGCCAACGCGCCCTATCAGCGGGGAATGGTCGATGTTGTAAAAGAGCCGGGAATTTATCGGGTCGATTACATGACCGGCGCGCAGCTTGGTAAAACGACCGTGCAACAGGTCATCACCGGCTATTTTATTGACCATGAGCCGCGCAGTCAGATTTTTGTGCAGCCGACGCAAGGTGATGTGCAGACGTTTCTTGAAACGAAGCTGCGCCCGATGCTCGACGCGAACCCGACCATTTCGCGCAAGATGGCCAAACAGCGCGGGCGGGACGGCGTCAACAATTCGCGCATCATAAGCTATAACGGCGGCTGGCTCATGTTCTCATGGGCCGGATCGCCCAAGACGCTGCGCGGTCGATCGGCGCCAATCACCCAAGCTGACGAAGTGGACGGCATGGACGTGACGCCGGAAGGTGACGCGCTGGAATTGCTCGCGCAGCGCGCCGCGACGTTCGGCGACATTGCCGTGCAGACCCGATCCAGCACACCGACGACGAAGGGCGTGAGCCGGATTGAAAAGGGCTTTCTTGCGGGCGATCAGCGGCGTTTCCATGTGCCGTGCCCACATTGCGGCGAAGCCCAATATTTGCGCTGGGAGCAAATATCGTGGACGGGCCGCCGCTCAACGGGTTTCGAGGACGCCGACCTTGATCTTGAGGGCGATCACGATCCCGACACGGCGGCCTATTATTGCGAGCATTGCGGCGCCGGCTGGGATGACGGACAGCGCATAGCAGCCATTCGCGGCGCGGAGGCGGCCGGGCACGGTTGGAAAGCGGCAAAGCCGTTCAAGGGGCACGCCAGCTTCCACGCGCCGGAATGGCTGTCCACGTTCCGGCGGCTTCGCGCCATCGTGCAATCCTATTTCGACAAGCTGCGCATTGGCGATCTACAATCCTTCATGAACGTATCCGCCGCCGAGACTTTCGAGGAACGCGGAGAACAGGCGGACGCGGACGGCCTGATTTCGCGTGCCGAAGAATATGCGGCGCCCGTCCCCATGGGCGGTGTGGTCCTCACGGCCGGCGTGGACATGCAGCCCGATCGCCTTGAGGTCGAAATTGTCGCATGGGGCCATGGCGAAGAAAGCTGGTCCGTCGATCATGTCGTCTTGTGGGGCGATCCCGACGCGGGCGATGTTTGGGACGAATTGGAGGATTTGCTTGCGCAGACCTGGCAGCATGAAAGCGGCGCGATGTTGTCGATTTCGGCGGCGGCGGTCGATACCGGCGGCACGGGCGGAAACACGCAAAGTGCGTATGACTGGTTGCGCGGAAAAACCGGGCGCCGGATTTTCGCGATCAAGGGGCGCGGCGGATGGGGCCATCCGATCGCCGCCGCCCCCAGCCGCAAGCAATCTGGCAAAAAGGTCCGCAAGGTTGACCTGTTTCTTGTCGGCGCAGATGAGGCCAAGCTTACCGTCATGCGCCGGCTCGCTCTAGCGAAGCCCGGTCCCGGCTACTGCCATTTCCCGACCGGCCGCGAGCCCGAATATTTCCACCAGATGACGGCCGAAAAGCTGGTGACGCGCTACGTCAAAGGCTTTCCGGTGCGTGAGTGGCATAAGATGCGCCCGCGCAATGAGGCGCTTGACTGCCGCGTGTATGCGCTGGCCGCGCTCAAGATTGCGAGCCCGTCCTTTCGGATCGCCGAAAATCGCATTGCGCGCGCGACAGGCGCCGCGCCCGTCGAAAATCCGCCGCCCGCGAACGACAATCCGCCACAGCCGGAAAAAACGGGGGAGGAAAAAGCAACCCCCGCAGGCCAAGCCAAGCCTGTTGTTAAGGCCCGGCGCGTCCTGAAATCCAGTAGGGTTGGGGGTGCGCGCTGGTAACAGGCGAGGCCGGCGTTGCCCAATTGTGTTGTGGAATTTCCGACGAAGGCAACGGCCGGACTGACGTTCAATGCGTCGGTCAACGATGCGCGCCACCCCGCGCCCGATTGGGCGATGACGCTACATTTGCGCGGCCCCGCCAGCATAGACGTTTCCGCAACGCACAATGGCGAAGCGCATTCGTTTAAACAGACCGCCGCCGAAACGGCAGAATGGGCACCGGGCCGCTATTGGTGGTCCATTCGCGCCGAAAGTGACGACAGCGACGTTATAGAGATTGAAACCGGCGAATTGCTGGTTGCGCCGGACATGGTTGCGGCGCCCGGCTTCGACGGCCGAACGGACGCCGAAAAGGCGCTTGCCGCGATCGATGCGGTTTTGGCGAAGCGCGCGACGATCGACCAGGAACGCTATCGGATCAACAATCGCGAATTGTATCGGACGCCGATAGCCGACTTGATGAAGCTGCGCGCGCACTATGCCGCCACCGTCCGCCGCGAGTGCCGAAAGGCGGCCGGGCTTGGCGGCTGGGGTCGAACCATTCCGGTGAGGTTTAGCTAATGTCGCCGGATGCTTATAAGCGCCAGCGTGGCGCTCCCAAGGTTCCGGCGCTCGCTTCGGCGGTTCCGTCCATCAAGGGCGGTCGGCGCTTCGGCGGCGGTGCCGCGCTCGCGGGCCTGCTAAAGGCCGCACAGGCAGACAATGACCGCTGGCCCACAATTCCGATGACGCCGGACGCGATCGTTGCCATGCAGCATACCGCGCTTGTGGCCCGATCGCGCGACCAGTGGGCGAACAATGACTATGTGCGATCATTCATTCGGATTATCCGGCAGAATGTCGTTGGACCGCTGGGCGTCACGATGCAGGCGAAGGCGCGGACGGCGCGGGGAAAACCCGACAAGCCGCTGAACGATGCGCTTGAGGCCGATCATGCCGATTGGGCAAAGCGCGGAAATTGCGACGTGGCCGGCCGCCTGTCGTGGCGCGAAATCCAGTGCCTTGCGGTTGTCACCGCCGCGCGTGACGGCGAGTTCATCGCGCGGCTCATTTACGGCCCGGCGGCCGGACCACATGGCTTCGCGGTCCAGATGATCGACCCGCAACGCCTGCCCGTCTGGCGCAATGTCGATCGCCTGCCGAATGGAAATTTTTTGCGGCACGGCATCGAAATGACGCCGTGGGGCCGCCCGGTTGCCTATCACTTTACCAGCACCGACGAAACGGACTCCACATGGTATAGCGTGGAGAGTGCCGGATTTGTTCGCATTCCCGCCGCCGAAATAATCCACGGTTTCCTGCCCGAAATGGTCGGGCAAAAGCGCGGCCTTCCTTGGGCTTCCGGCGGGCTCAAGCGCCTCCGTAACGTCGAGAAGTTCGAAGACGCCGCCGTCCAGAACGCGCGCGCAGCGGCAACAAAAATGGGCTTTATCGAATGGGACGAAGGGTTCGGCCCCGAACTTGAAGACGATGCGTCCCTGAATATCGAAGCGGAGCCGCTGTCGTTTCAGGAGCTGCCCCAGGGTGCGCGGATCGCGGATTGGGACCCTCTTTTCCCGTCCGCAGACACCGCGCCGTTTCTAAAGGCGCAGCTTCGCGGCGCCGCGTCCGGCATGGGCGTTCCCTACAACGAACTTGGCAACGATCTGGAAGGGGTGAACTTTTCCAGCATCCGGCAAATGACCCTTGACGCCCGCGAGCATTACAAGGAAATTCAGCAATGGCTTATCGAGGCACTGATTGAGCCCGTGCGCTCCGCGCATCTTTCGTGGCGCCTTTTGAATGGCAGGATCATCGTCAAGGGCAAGCCGGTTTCACCGGACAAGTTAACCGCGCTGCGCGAGGCCGTGACATGGCAACCACGCCGTTGGCAATGGATCGATCCGACCAAAGACACGGAGGCGGCCCTTGCCGCGATCCGGGGCGGCCTGACTTCGCCGAGCCAAGTTATCCGCGAACAGGGCCGGGACCCTGAAACGGTCTATCGCGAGATTGCCGACGACATGGCCAGCATGGCCGACGCGGGCATTCCGGCGGACATAATCAAGTTCTTTTTCAAGGGCGCGGCGGCCGGGAACGTGAAGACCGCCGCTGCAAATGACGCGCCGGACGGCAAGGAAAACGAGGGCCAGACGAATGAATAAGATTGCGAAGCTATTGAGCGAAATTCGTTCGCGCGCTCCTATGCGCCGCGAAGCGACGATTGGTGCCGTCGATATTGAGGCGCGCACGGTTGAACTGTCGTTTTCTTCGGAAACCGACACCGTTGAACGCTGGTTCGGTATCGAAATTCTTGGACATGGCGAGGGCGAGGTTGACCTTAGCCGCCTCAATAATTCTGCCCCGCTGCTGTGGATGCACAATTGGCGCGATCAGCGCGGCGTTATCGAGGCCGCGCGCGTGGACCTGTCGGACATGAAGGGCCGTGCGATCGTGCGCCTTAGCAAGTCAGAGGCCGGCGAACAGCTTTTGCAGGACATGGCAGACGGCATCATCACCAAGGTTTCGACCGGCTATGACATTACCGGCCTCAAGCTGGTGGAAGAACGCCAAGGCGTGGACGTGTATCGCGCCTCTTGGGCGCCCTATGAAATCAGCATGGTTTCCGTCGCCGCCGACGATACTGTTGGCGTGGGACGATCGGCGGAAATTCCGGGGGAGGAAAACGACGACGCCACGGGCGAAATGGGGACGCGGCCGGAATTGGCCGACGCAACCAATCGCACCAAGGAGGGCGTTGCCCCAATGAATATCAAAATTGTTCGCGACGGGCAGGGCAATCTTGTTCGTGCAAAAATGAACGAAGACGGCACCATCGCCGAAGTCGTCGAAATACTGGAACAGGCCGGTGAGAATATCCGTGCCGCCACCGCTCGCGGCGAGGAAACCGAACGCTCCCGCGTTCGCTCGATTTCGAGCATGGGCGCCGAATATGGCAAGCCCGAACTGGCGGCCGAGTTCGTCCGCGACGGCAAGAGCGCCGAAGACTTTCAGCGCGCCGTGCTGGCGGATTTTGTCGCGGAGCGCGCCAAGGGCAAGACCCCGCTGGACGATCAGCCGGGCGACCAGCTTGGCATGACGGACAAGGAAGTTCGCAGCTATTCGCTTCTGCGCGCCGTCCGCGCGCTCGCCAACCCGCATGACGTTGCCGCACAGAAAGATGCCGCGTTCGAAATCGAATGCAGCGTTGCGGCGCAGCGCCAGTATGGCAAGGAAGCCAAGGGCATCCTGATCCCGGCGGACGTGCTGTCCAACAATCGCGCTTTCAACGCGGGCGGGGCGGCCAACAGCCCGGTCGGCGCCACCAGCGGCAGCAACATCGTTGCCACCGACCTTCTGGCTGGCTCGTTCATCGACATGCTGCGCAAGCGCACCACGATCATGCAGCTTGGCCGCGTGATGGGCGGACTTGTCGGCAACGTCGAAATCCCGAAGCAGACCGGCGGCGCGACCGCATATTGGGTCGGCGAGGGCGGCGATGCCACGGAAGGCACCCCGACGCTGGTCCAGATTGCACTGTCGCCCAAGACTGTCGGCGCATACACCGATATCACGCGCCGGCTGCTGTCGCAGTCCACGCCGGACGCGGAAGCGCTGGTTGTCGGCGATCTGCGCGCCGCAATGTCGCAGGAAATCGACCGCGCCGGTTTCTATGGTACCGGGGCGACCAATCAGCCGCGCGGCATCAAGAATTACACCGGCCTGAACGCCGTGGACTTCGCCGCCGCTGGCGCTCCGACCTTCGCCGAACTGGTCAAGATGGAAAGCGAAATCGCCAGCGACAACGCCGAAACGGACAGCATGGCATATGTCTTCAATGCCGCGATGCGTGGCCATTGCAAGACGACGCCCAAGTTCGGCGCAGGCACCGACGCGACCATTTGGGAGCCCGGCAACACGGTCAACGGCTATCGCGCGGAAGTCACCAACCAGATTGCCAGCGGCGATGTGTTCCACGGCAATTTCGCCGACCTGATTATCGCACTGTGGGGCGGCCTTGACCTGACCGTTGATCCCTACAGCCTGTCGAAGTCCGGCGGCCTTCGCCTGGTCGTTTTCCAGGACGTGGACTTTGTTCTGCGCCGCGTGGAGTCGCTTTGCTACGGCAGCGATACCGTCACCCCGTAACAACGCGCCCGAGCAGGAAGGGGGCCGCAAAGCCCCCTTCCCTTTCTCAATAGACGGGAAATTATCACCATGAAAAAAGCCACCATCATTCTTGTTGTCACGTCCGCCGTCATGATCGCGGGCACCATGGCCACCGCCGACGATCTTGCCGAAGTCTCGCCCGCCGAGGCCGAGAACTTTACCGCTCGCGGCAAGGCCCGGCTTGCGGTTCCCGGCGTCGATTATGATCCCGCCGAATATCCCAATGCCGAGAACGATGAATTTGCCGCGCTAGCCGCCGCCGACGACGAAGGCGCGGCCGATGGCGCTTCGATCGGCGATGACGCCGACAGCGAAGACACCACCGCCGCCGACGACGAATAATCATGCCTTCGCCCGCATGGGAGGATTTGGACGCATTCCTTGACCCGGCGGATTTCGCCGTGTCTGCGTCCATTGAAACCCGCGCGGGCGAAACGCGCGTGGTGAACGGGATTTTTGACGATCCCTACATGAACGCCGAACTTGGCGAATATGACATGGACACCAGCCGCCCCCGCTTTCTGGCGAAGGAATTCGACCTTGCGGGCATCCGTCGCGGCGACGCGGCGACGATCGCGGGCAAGTCCTATTCAATCTTGGCTGGCCCGAAATCGACCGGGGACGGCATGGCTTCCTTGGAACTGGCGGAAGCCTGATCCATGTTCGATCTGAAAATAGATGGGCGCGAGATTGAAAAGCTTGCGCTTGACCTGGCCCTTACCGAAAAACAGGTCCGATACGCGATGACGCGCGCGCTTGCCCGCACCACGTCCGCACTGCGCCGCATGTCGGAAAGGGGCCTTAAATCCGAACTGGACGTTCGAAAGGTGTCCTACCTTCGGCTGCGTCTCAAGTCGGTCAAGGTTCGCGGGACGCGGGCCGAGGGCGTCCGGCTTTGGTATGGCATGAACGACATGCCAGTTTCCGCGCTGCGCGGTCGTTTGTCGTCGAATACCAAGGGCGCGACGTTCGTCGGCAAGGCCGGTGCGGTATCGTTCCCGAATGGCTTTGTCCGCAAGGCCCGTAGCGGAAGCGGGCCCGCGATCCTGTTCCGTCGAGGGCGCGAGCGCCTTCCGGTCGATGAAGGGCGCGTGCCGGTCAAAGACCAGATGGACAGTTTTGTTGAGGGTGAGATTTTCGAGCAAGTCGCCGCGATCTTCTGGAAGCATTTCGAGCGTGACGCTCTAGCGCGCGCGAAACACGGCGTCGGGAAGGGCCAATAATGGACGCGAATACCGAAATCACGCTGGATGGCCTGCACGCCGCCATTGTCGTCGCGATACGCGGGCAATTTCCGAGCCTTGATTTCGTCGAGGCATATTCCGAGGATCGCGATAAAATCCCGACCCCGGCGTGTCTGGTTGAACTGACAGAATTTGAGGCCGACGCCGATACCGATCCGGGCACCGGGCAGCTATCGGGCGTCGCGAATTTCTCCGCGCGCTTCCTTATGGGCTTCCGACAGCCGGGTCTATTGCCGAAACTGGAAATTCGAAAGCTGGCGCTCGCATTCGCGGCCTTTGCGCACAAGCAACGCTGGGGCCAGCCTGTCGGCGCTGCGCAAGTCGTCGGCGCGTGGCCCGACGATTTCGACCCGGAACTTGACCAATATGAAGTATGGCGCGTTGAGTGGCGCCAGACGATCGACCTGGGCGAAACGGTATGGAAGCCGACCCCCATTCCAACAACGGTTCACCTTGGCACCGCTCCCGCGATTGGACCGGGCCATGTCGATGACTACGAACAGATTGCCGGCGAATGAGGGACGGTTGGGCGGCGGCCGAAAGTGAACGCGCGGTCAACAATCTCATTCGCCTTGGCGTCGTCATGGAAGTGGACGCGGCCGAACGCCGTGCGCGGGTCCGTTTCGGCGGACTTGAAAGCGAATGGCTTCCATGGGGCGTATCGCGAGCCGGAACGACGCGCACCGCGTCGGCGCCGTCTGTCGGCGAACAGCGCGTGATATTCTCACCTTACGGCGACACCGCGCAGGCGGTCATAGGTCCGGCGATCTACCAGGACGATCACGACGCGCCAACGGACAGCGCGGACGTTCATATTGCCGAGTTCCCCGATGGAACGCGCGTCAGCTATGACAGCGCATCCCACGCCCTAACCGTGGACGCCGGAACCGCGACAGTCGTTGTAAACTGCCAGTCGGCGACGATCGCGGCCGAAAGCGTGACGCTCGACGCGCCCGAGACGCATTGCACCGGGGCGCTGATAGTTGACGGGGACGCGACGTTCAACGGCGGCGCCGTAACGCATGGCGGCAAGTCGATCGGCAAGACGCATACGCATATCGGGGTGCAGTCCGGCAGCGCGACCAGTGGCCCGCCGACCTAGGGACGGAAATTCCGGGGGAGGAAACGGAGGGCGTCCACGGGCAATCGCATCCCATGCACGGGATGAATGTCACCAACGGCGCGCCGCTATCCGGCATCGGCCATTTGCGCCAGTCGGTGCGGGACATTCTGACGACGCGGCGCGGCACGCGCGTGATGCGTCGCGAGTATGGCAGCGACATTCCCGATTTGGTTGATCGGCCCATGAACCGCTCCACGCTGCTGGCGATCTATGCCGCAACGATCGGCGCGCTTGGCCGATGGGAGCCGCGAATTTCGGTCGATGCCGTGCGGGCCACGTCCGCGACCCCTGGCAGCATCGAACTTAATATTACCGGCACCTATCTGCCGGACGGCTCTGCCGTGTCGCTCGATGGCATCTTGGTGAACTGATGCCTAGCGCGTTTTCCGCCGTCAATCTGTCGCTTTTGACGCCGCCCGATGCAGTCGAGGCGCTGGATTTTGAGACGATTTTCTCGTCTATGCTGGCCGATCTGCGCACGCGCGACCCGGCTTTTACGGCGCTGGTCGAAAGCGACCCGGCGATAAAAATTCTTGAGGTTGCGGCGTATCGCGAACTGATCTTGCGGCAGCGCGTCAACGATGCGGTCAAGGCTGTCATGCCAGCCTATGCCAAGGGCAACGACCTTGACCATATCGCGGCGCTGTTCGGCGTCGCGCGCCTGACAGTGACGCCCGCCGATCCTGAAACCGGGGCACCCGCCGTCAATGAAAGCGACGATGATTTTCGGCGCCGCATGGTCCTTGCGCCGGAGGGTTATTCGGTTGCCGGCCCGGAGGGTGCCTATATTTTCCATGCGCTCACGGCCGACGCGGACGTATTGGACGCCAGCGTTGAAAGCCCCGAACCCGGCGAAGTGCTGGTTTCCATCCTGTCGCGCACGGGGGACGGCGAGCCTGCCCCCGAAGTGGTCGCGGCAGTCGCAAACTATCTGGAAAACGGGAGTGTCCGCCCCCTTACCGATCACGTCACCGTGCAGGCGGCCGAAATTATCCCCTATGCCGTAGAGGCGGAAATAACGACTTTCGTTGGCCCGGATGCCGCCGTTGTCATAGCCGCTGCCGAGGCGCGGCTTGCCGAATATGTCGCCCTGTCGCATCGCCTTGGGCGGGATATAACGCTGTCGGGGCTATATGCCGCGCTTCACGTCGAGGGCGTGCAGAATGTCGAACTTGTCGCACCGGGGGCGGACATTGAAGTCGCCCCCAACCAGGCGGCATTTTGCACGGGCATGGCCGTGACCTACGCGGGTGTCGGCGAGTGACGTTCGTTTCAATCCTGCCCGCCAACGCCACCAAGCAAGAGCGCGACGTTGAGGCCGCCATATCGGATATAGGCGGGCTTCCCATTCCCACGCGCGCGGTTTGGTCCGCTGCGGACTGTCCTGCCGATTTGCTGCCATGGCTGGCGTGGGGGCTGTCGATTGATGATTGGAATGCGGATTGGCCCGAACAGGTGAAGCGTTCGCGCATTGCCGCCGCAATTCCGATCCAGCGCCGGAAGGGAACGGCCAAGAGCGTGGCCGATGTGGTCAACAGCTTCGGCGCGGCGCTTACTCTGAAAGAGTGGTGGCAATTCGATCCGCCGCAGCCGCCGCACACATTTTCCATCACGCTCACCGTGGGCGGCGGGCTTGGTTCACTGCCCGGCGATTACGTTGACGCGATCATTGCCGAAGTAACGCGCACGAAGCCCGTTCGATCGCGCTTCACCTTCACGCAGGGCCTGTCCGCCGCTGGCGCCATTCGTCTTGTCGGGGTGGCTCGCTCCGTCGCTGTGCACCGCGTCCGCGCGTCCGCCGAATAGGGAAACTTCAAATGTCGATCATTCTGACAGTCACGACAGCCGGACGCGCCGCGTTGGTCAATGCGGAGGGCACGGGAACCGATCCGGTTGAAATTGCCGAAGTCGGTTTTACGGAGGCCGCTTTCGTGCCGGCGCCCTCGCAAACAGCATTGCCGGGCGAGTTTAAGCGCGTCGATGCGCTGGGCGGCACCGTCCTCGCGCCAGACATGATCCACGTGCTCGCGCGGGACGAAACCGCCGACGAATACGCGTTGCGTGGGTTCGCGCTCTATCTGGAAGATGGGACGCTGTTTGCAATCTACGGGCAGGCTTCGCCCATTCTGAACAAGACACCCGCCACGCCTACAATGCTCGCGCTTGACATCAAGTTTGAGGACATTGACGCGGCGCTTGTCACGTTCGGCGACACCAATTTCATCCTGCCCCCCGCGACCGAGACTGTGCAGGGCATCGCCGAGTTGGCAACGCAGGCCGAGGCGAACGCGGGTACCGACGACGAACGCATCGTCACCCCGAAAAAGGGCAAGGCGGCGCTGTTGCCCTGGCTGCTGGCGCAGGACGGCGCGGGCAGCGGGATCGATGCCGATCTGCTCGATGGCAAGGAGGGCGCGGAATATGCGCTGCTCGCTTCGCCCACATTCACAGGCGACCCGCGCGCCCCCCATGCCGCGCAGTTCGACAATGACACATCGCTGGCGACCACGGCCTTCGTCCAGCGCGCGCTGGGCAACATGCGCGGCGTCATCCAGATCAACGAAGGCGGCGCGATTGCCTACCATGAAGCCGGAAGCGTGGTGATCCTGGGCGGTGGCGGCGAATCGACGGTGACGCTGCCATCGGGGGCAACCCTGCCCGATGGCGCCGCCTTCCATTTTTTCTGTCAGGGCGCGACCTGGACCATTGAGCGCGCCGGCGCGGATGTGATCGCGGTCGGCACCGCATCCGGCGGGTCTGCCGTCACATCGGTGACCATATCGGGGTCCGATTTCTGCACCATCACCTGGCGCGCCGCCGGCGCCTGGGTGGTGACGAACGGCACGCCGCTGCTCGCGATCGGCGGCGGCATCATGTCAACCAAGGCGCCTGTCCCGACGCTTGAGGCAGGCGTCGGCCAATGGGTCCCTCCGATCGTTGACGGGACAGGCATCTACGTTCCGGCCGGGGGAACCTGGGCCTATTCGATTTACAACAATGGGCAGGGCTACACCGGGATAGCGGCCGGCGGCACGCGAGTTTTCACACCGGGAACGCTGAATTGGGCGTTCGGCTTCTGTTGGAGGATGGCTTGACCGATATTCTAAGTATGGGCTTTGCGCCCGCCGTTGCGGCTATTTCTGGAAATCCGGGGAGCGACGGCTACCACGGCGAACGCAACGGCCTGCCATATCATATTCACCCGTCCGCTACCCCCAATGAATGGGAGGCGCTGCAATCAGCAATTGCGGCCGATGCTGTCGAAGTGATGCCCTACGTTGCGCCGGTCGTGACGATCGCGGAAGCCCGCGCGGCCCGCTGGGAAGCTGTGAAGCGCATTCGGGACGCCCGGATTGACGGCGGCCATGACGTGCCCGGCATCGGCCGTTTCGACACCGATCCGACCAGCCGGCTCAACATCAACGGCGCAGTGACCGGGGCAATGATGGCCGCCGCCGCTGGCGCTCCGTTCTCGATAGGGTGGAAGCTTGCCGACAACAGCGTTGCCGACTTGGACGGCACGCAAATGCTTATGGCCGGACAATCGGTGCTGGACTTTGTGGCACAGTGCCACGCCGTCAGCAAAGCCATGGGGCTGGCGATCGACGCCGCCGAAACCGTCGAGGCTGTAGCGGCCATCGACATTGAAAGCGGCTGGCCCGCGTAACCATTCGGAAATTCCGGGGGAGGAATTGCGTCAGGCGGCGGCGCACTAAGCGGATGACATTGCACACCACGCTTAGGAACCGCACCCAATGACCTACCTTCACGGCGTTGAAGTTCTCGAAATCGATACGGGCACCCGCCCGATTGCTGTTGTCCGATCGTCGGTCATCGGCATTGTCGGCACCGCGCCCGACAGCGCGTCGGGCGTCAAGTCGGCCGCGTCGATCGGCACCGCAGCCGCCAATAACGGCCTGTCGATCACGGCCAAGGCGGTTGGCGTTGCCGGCAACAATATCAGCATCCGCCTTGTCGATCCCGCCGCCAACAGTTCGGCGCTCGCGGTTACGGTCGATGGCAACGCCATCACAATTTCCCTCGCGACCAGCGGCGCGGGCGCTGTCACCACGACTGGCGCGCTGCTTTTGGCGGCAATCAATGCCCATGCCGGCGCGAGCGCGCTTGTGACTGCTGCCGCACTTGCCGGCAGCACTGGCGCGGGCGTCGCCGTTGCGGGCGGGCGCCTGTTCCTGTCCGGGGGTGAAGATGAGGCGTTTCCTCTCAACACGCCGACGCTGGTTGCTGGCAGTCAGCGTGAGGCCGCCCGGCTCGGCACGGCCGGCACGCTTCCCGCCGCCATGGACGGCATTTTTGCGCAAGTCGGCGCCGTTGTCGTCGTCGTTCGCGTCGAGGAAGGCGAGGACGCCGAGGAAACGCTTGCGAATGTGCTGGGCGGCGTGAACGCCGGGACCGGCGATTATGAGGGCATTCACGCGTTCCTTGGCGCCGAGAGCCGCCTTGGCGTCGCGCCCCGCATTCTTCTGGCGCCCGGCTTCACGCATCAACGTGCGGGCTCGGCCAACGCCGTTGTCGCCGCTTTGGTCGGCATAGCCGATCGTCTGCGCGCGACCGTGCTGGCGGACGGCCCCAATACGACCGACGCGGCAGCGATGACCTATGCCAATGATTTCGGCAGTGCCCGCGTCTATATGTGCGACCCCTGGGTCAAGCGCGTGGACCGGGAGGGCGCAATCGTCCAGGCGCCGCCGTCGCCCTACATTGCCGGTGTTATGGCAAAGTCGGATGCCGATAACGGTTTCTGGCGCTCGCCCTCCAATCAGACAATCGCCGGCATCGTCGGCACGGTTCGCCCGGTCGATTTCGTTTTGGGCGACCCGAACTGCCGCGCAAATCTTCTGAACGAAGCGGGTATTGCGACGATCATCAATCAGGACGGCTATCGCCTTTGGGGCAACCGCTCGCTTTCGAGCGATCCGAAATGGTCGTTTCTTTCGATCCGCCGCACGGCCGACATGGTCAACGAAAGCCTTTTGCGCGCTCACCTGTGGGCGGTCGATATGGGCATTACCGCCGGATATGTGGACGCCGTTACCGATGGCGTGAACGCCTTCCTTCGCTCGCTCCGTTCGTCCGGCGCGATCATCAATGGCCGCTGCTGGGCCGATGAAGACTTGAACACGCCCGAAGCCATCGCAGACGGCAACGTCTTTTTCGACTTCGATTTTTCGGGGACCTATCCGGCCGAACGCATCACGTTCCGAAGCCGGCTCACCAATGATTATCTGACGGAGATTTTCTAACATGGGCGCTGCTAGCGACGTTCGCAAATCCTTCAATCTATTCTTCAACGGCAAGGGTCACGCCGGCAAGGTCGAGGATTTCACCCCGCCCAAGCTGGCGCTTGTCACGGAAGATTTTCGCGGCGGCGGGATGGATGCCGCCGTTGAATTGACCATGGGCTTGGAAAAGCTGGAATGCTCTTTCACGCTCAAGTCATATGACAAGGCCATCCTGTCGGCGTTCGGCTTGGTCGAAGGCGCGCAGGTTCCGCTCACCGCCCGCGAGGCGCTGGAAAGCTATGACGGCACCGTCACGCCAGTGGTTCACGGCATGCGCGGCAAGATCAAGGAAATCGACCAAGGCACCGCGAAGCCTGGCGAGGCGCCGCCGCTCAAGGTGTCGATGGCGCTCGATTATTACAAATTGCAGCACGGCGGAACGACCGTTCACGAAATCGACGTTCCGAACATGGTCCGCGTCGTGAACGGCGTCGATGCAATGGCACCGATCCGCAAGGCGCTGGGCCTCTAATTCCCGGAAGGGGCGCCACCCGTTGATCGGCGCCCCGCATAACCCAAGCAAGGAAATCGCGATGAACAAGCCCGAATGGCTGGAAGAAAAAGACGATGGCACGCATATCAAGCTGGCCAAGGCGATCGACATTGACGGGGTGGCCATTGCCACGCTGGTTATGCGCGAACCGACCGTTGACGATCAGCTTTCCGCTACAAAATCGAAGGGTGACGACGCGGAGCGTGAAATAACCCTCTTCGCCAATCTCTGCGAAGTGTCGCCCGCCGAAATCCGCAAGCTGTCGCTGCGCGATTACAAGCGGGTCCAGCGCGCATTCGTGGATTTTACGGACTGACCGCCGACTATGTGCGCCAGGGCGCCTTAGCCTTGGCGTCGCATACCGGCTGGTCGGCGGCCGAAATCCTGCAAATGCCAACTTCCCGCTTCATCTGGTGGCTTGAGGGGCTCCCCAAAGACAATGGCTAACCAGCGTTTAAACGCAGTTATCACGATAGGCGGGACTGTCACCGGGGCGCTCAAAAGCGCCCTTGGCTCCACGCAAACGAAACTGCGCGCGATCGGCAGCACGATCCGCAACCTTGAGCGCGAGCAAAAATCATTGCAGCGCAGCATTAAGGACGGCGCCAGCGCGGGCCAGTCGATCCGCGACTTGGAGGACCGTTACGCGGCGGTGACGCGCCAGATTGAGCGTGCCCGGATCGAACAAGGCAAGTTCAAGCGAGCGATTGAAACCCGCGCACGCGGCAAGGCGATGATGGGCGAGGCGCTGGGAACGATCGGCGCCGTTGGCGCTGTCGCCGCCACGGCGTTTGTTCCCGTCATCCACGCCGCATCGTTCGAAAAGGCGATGCTTGGCGTAGCCAAACAAGTTGACGGCGCGCGCGACAGCGCCGGACGGCTCACCAAAACCTATTTCGACATGGCGCGCCAGGTGCAGTTGCTGGGCCGCGAAATGCCGATCGCCACCAATGAACTGGCGGGCATGGTTGAACAGGGCGCCCGGATGGGCATCGCCAAAGAGCATCTTATAGATTTCACCCGCACGGCGGCGCAGATGGCAACCGCGCTCGATTTGCCGAGCGAGGAATTGGCCGACAGCATGGGCAAGATTGCCAATCTTTACGGCATTCCCATTCCCGAAATTCGCCGGCTGGGCGATGCGATCAACTATCTTGACGATAACGCCATTTCCAAGGGCGGCGATATTATCGATTTCCTGACGCGGACAGGCGGCGTGGCCGGATCGGTGCGCGTGACTGCAACGCAAATGTCGGCGCTCGGGTCCACGCTTCTGTCGTTGGGCGAGCGGTCGGAAACCGCCAGCACCGCGACAAGCGCATTCCTGCAAAAACTCGCGGCGGCCGACAAAGGCTCAAAGAAATTTCGTCGTGCACTTGATGAAATCGGCCTGTCCGCCGAGCGGGTGCAACAGGGGATGCAGACCGACGCTCAAGGAACGATCCTTGAGGTTATCGACGCCGTGAACAAGCTTCCCGAAGCGAAGCGCCTGGGCGTCCTGGTCGATCTGGTAGGGCTTGAGCATAGCGACACGCTGGCCAAGCTGGTGACTGGCGTTGAAGAATACCGCCGCCAAATTGAAATGGCCGGCAGTCAGAAGGCGTCCGGCAGCGTCGGCCGGGAATTTGCCGCGCAGCTTGCGGCCACGTCCTCGCAATGGATAATCCTGAAAAATCGGGCCCTTGAGGTTAGCGTAAATATCGGTTCGGTCCTGTTGCCGGCCGTCAATGAGGCTATGGCCACAATCGGCAAGATTGCCGGCGCCGTCGCTGATTGGACCCGCGAGCACCCGAAGCTTGTCGGAATGATTGGGCGCGTCGCTCGCGACCTGTTGATTGGCGTGGCGGCCTTCAATGCGCTCAAGTTCGCGATCGGCGGCGTAAAGTTTGCGTTCGGCGCACTACGGGTAGCAATGGTGGCGAACCCGATCGGGTTGGCGCTGACGGCCATCGCGGTCGGCGCTGTGCTGATTTACGAGAATTGGGGGAGCATCAAGGCCTTCTTTGTCGATCTGTGGAACGGTGTCACGGGCGCGGCCGAACGGGCGTGGAACTGGCTGAAAACGAACGTCCTGCCGTTTACGCCGCTGGGCCAGATTGTCGAGAATTGGGGACCGATCGGCAATTTCTTTTCCGGCTTGTGGGGCGGCATCAAGGCCGGCGCAGGCTGGGCGTGGAACGGCGTCAAGACGGTATTCCTCGCGACCACGCCGCTGGGCCTTGTCGTGAAAAATTGGGGGCCGATCAGCACATTCTTTTCGAATATGTGGGCAGGCATCAAGGCGACCGCCGCCGCCGCGATCGATTGGATTTTGGACAAGATCGCGACAATCGGCCGCGTCTGGCAGAAAACAAAGGAATTTTTCAGCCGGCCGCTTTTCGGCGAAAGCATCACGGTCAACCAGTCCGGCGCCGCGCCGCGCAAGCCCGGCCTGCCGCCGCCACCTGGGCCGCGACGGCCGCCGGCAGCGCCGCCGATGGCGGGGCGCCGGACGGCGGCCAACGTCACGAACCACAATCAGACTTCGGTCACGATCCACCAGCAACCGGGGCAGGACGCGCAAAAGCTGGCGAGCGTGGTCATTCAGAAACTGGACGCGCGAGAGCGCGCACGGCGGGGAAGCCTGCTTTACGACACGGCGCAGGGGTGAACGATGGCGGGATATAGCTTTGGCGCGGGCGTGATGATGCAGCTTGGCGCCTTCCAATTCGGTATCGAAACGGCGGCCTATCAGGAACTATCGCGCTCAACCGCGTGGCGCTGGGCCGCGCAGGGTCGGATAGGCCAGCTTGACGGGCAGCAATTCACGGGACCGGACGAAGAAACGATGACTTTGCCGGGTCTGATCTATCCCGAATGGCGCGGCGGCTTTGGGCAGCTTGACGCCATGCGCGGCATGGCGGGCAAGGGGCTTCCGCTCGACTTGACGGACGGCAACGGAAATCGCCTTGGCCGATGGGTCATCATCCGCGCCGACGAAACCCAATCGGTTTTTGCCGATGCCGGCCGTCCGCGCCGGGTTGAGTTCAGCCTTGAGTTGCGCCGCTTTCCCGACGCACCCGCCGAGACGATCGCCCCGGCCACCGCAACCGAGGCGGCCGGGGTGTCGGCCGATGCGCCGGCCGGGCAAAGCGGTGCGGTCGCCCAGGTGCGCGGGCTAGCGGGGTCGGTGTCATCGGCCGCCACGTCCGCCGCCAGCACGTTACAGCGTGCGGCCGATCAGGTGCAGACGGCGGTTGCACCCTATACCGCTGTTGCGCGCGAAACGCTGGGCGGCGTCGCCCGCGCCCTCGCCGCCGTGGGCGAATTGCAAACGCTCGCGAACCGAACGCTGGCGATCGTCGGACTTGGATCATTGGAAATATCGGCCCTCAACCGGGCGCAGAATATGGCGATGCGCGCCGCCGGCCTGACCGCTTCCGTTTCCAGCGCGTCGGCGATGATCCGCAACAGCGCGGCCCGCCTTGAGGCGATCGGCGCCACCCCGGCGGCGTCCACGGCTGTCAGCAACGCGCAGGCCGCAGCGGACGCCGCGTCGCGATTGGTTCAGCAAACCGCCGCCGAAGCCGGCAAAATCAAGGGATAGAACATGCCCGCTGAATACCTAACCCGCGATGGCGATATGGTCGATTGGATCGCGAGCAAGCATTATGGCGCCACCGATAACCGGACGGTCGAAATCGTGCTGGAAGCCAACCCCGGCCTCGCCGATCGCGGCGAGGCGCTTCCCGCCGGCTTGACGGTCATCCTTCCCGACATTGAGCGGCCGGCGAAGCGTGACGGGGTGCGACTGTGGGATTGAGCGAGAATATCCGCCCCGGCTTCCGGCTGCTCGCCAATGCAGCCGATATCACCGACATGATAGCGGAGCGCCTGTCATCCTTGACGATGACCGACGAGGCCGGATTTGAAAGCGACACGATCAGCATCATTCTTGATGATGGCGAGGCGGACAATCCCATTGCGCTGCCGCCGACCGGGGCCGAATTGGAACTGTTCCTGGGCTATGACGGCGAGGCCAAGCGCATGGGCCTCTTCATCGTCGATGAAATCGAAATGTCCGGCGGTTCCGCCGTTCCCTCGACCATGGCAATCAGTGGCCGGGCGGCCCCGTTCGACAAGTCGAAGGGCGGCAAGGTCAATCTGCAAACGCAAAAAACGCGTAGTTGGGCGGCTGATACCACGATCGGCGCCATGGTCGCGAAGATCGCGGGCGAACATGGCATGGAGGGCGCAGCGTCCGCGTCGCTGGCGAATGTGAAGCTGCCTCATACCGACCAGTCGGACGAAAGCGACATGCACCTTCTGGTGCGCATCGCCCGGCGTTATGACGGCATTGTCAAGCCGGCGGGCGGCAAGCTGATTATGGCGAAGCGCGGCGAGGCGCGTTCTGTCGGGGGCGAGGAACTTCCAGAAATCACGATAGAGCCGGGCGGCGCCGCGCTTTGGTCGCTCAATCTTGCGAAGCGAGAGGAAAGCGGCAGCGTCGTTGCCGCATGGCACGTCCCCAAAAAGGCGAAGCGCCATACTGTCACGGTCGGCGAGGGCGAGCCCGTGACCCGCATCCGTCGCCAATTCACCAACGCCGAGCAAGCCCGCGCCGCCGCGCAAGCGGAAATGGACCGGCGGCAGCGGGCAAAGGAAAAGTTTTCGGTTACGATCGAGGGAAACCCCGACGCCGCCGCCGAGGCGCCGTTGATCACGCGAGGCTTCCGCGACGGCGTGAACGGGGAATGGATCATCACGCGCGTCACGCATTCGCTGGACGGGTCGGGCGGATATGTATCGCAAATTGAATGCGAGAAGCCCGGCGACGTGGCTGGGCATAACATTGCGGAGGACGAGGAATAGGATTGCGCTGAATATTTCAGCGATATAGCGTTTTTCTGTTATTGTTTTTGGAGGGTTATAACAATGTCTTTCATTGCATTTCTTCTCGCGTCCGCGATCACTTTTGTTTTGTTCGTGGTCTTCTTTAGCCGCCTGGGCCCGCCGCCGCCGCCCGCCTATCAGCTTACGGCGCCGCCGATGACCAGCGCCGCGCGCAAAGTCTTGCCCTTCATGGGCGTGACCAATGCGCGGCCCGCCCGATCTATCGCGCAATCAACGCAAATCCCCGTGTCCGGCGTCTTGGCGGCGCAGCGGGAATTGCGGGCGCTTGGGCTGGCGAAATACGGTCCGGCGGTCAATGATAACGGCAAGGTCGCCGGCAGCGGCTACAGCCTGACGCCCAAGGGTGTCGAGGTTCAGCGGGTTTTCGGTAGCCGCGCCGCGTAGCACCAGGCATTCCGAAGCAAGAAAGGGCGGGGAAATCCCCGCCCTTTTTCTATGTCCTATGCCCGGTCATTCGGTAGCGGATTTTACAACTTCCACATTTTGGATTAGAAGTCGCATCGCCGCTATTTCGGCGGGGGAGGCATTGTCCAACCAACGCTTCGCCCACCATGTAGCCGTATCAGATGATGGCAGCGCATTCGTTTCCAGCGGCGGCGCTGCCATTTTCTTTTGCGGGATCGTTGTCATTCGCGGCTTCCTGAAAATTGCGTGCCATGCCGATCAGCATATCGCAGCGACGTTTAAACAGCGGGTCTTTCCGGTAAAATTCTTCGGCCCGATCGCAGGCGTTCATAATCACCTTATGATCGCGACCAAGCTGCAATCCGATTTGCGGGTAGCTATAGCCCGCCACGCGCGCCGCCAGCGCCACCGACGATCTGGCGCGAAAAATGCGCGCCTGCCGGCTCCGTCCGGTGATGACTTCCGGCAGCATCCCGAACATGAACGATGCGCCGTCCACCAGCTTTTCAACAGGGATAAGAGTTCTCATGCGTCGTTTCCTTCTTCCATGGTCATGGGACCGTGAACCGGACAGCATGGCGCGCCCAATTCGTTGACCCACTTTTTTGTGATGCGGACGGTGTATCCGCAGGATTCGCCCTCCCGATCGGACAGGCAAATTGCTTTGAGCAGCCGCGCCGACTGTTTCGGCTTCGCGTTGCTGCTTCCAAATTCCGGCGCGTCTTCGGTGGCGCCTTCATTGTCGTTGTCGGCGCCCGGCCGCACGGGACGCGGCGCTGGGGCAAGATCGATCCGCGCGTGCGGGATTGGGCCAAGCTGGTCGATAAAGGGCTGTGCCCATTCGATAAAAGCCGGTCCCGGCGTTGTCGCGGTCATCGGTCGCCGCAGCCCGAGCGCAAGGCAAACCTTGGCGAATGGGCCGTTATGCTTGTGTTGGAAGCCCACGGCGGCATGGGTCAATTCGTGCGCAAGCGTCCCGGCAATGGCCATGCTTTCATCGATGAGCGGCGCAATCAGGATTTCAAATGTCGCATCGGCCGATGCGCTACTGTGCCAGCATTCGCCGGCAACGCGGGTCGATTTTCCTGCACTTGTCCAGCCCACGGCGACGCGGAACCTAGGCAGGGGATAGCCCAATTCCTCAAAGCGCGGCGCCATCAGCGCAGCGAGTTCGTTAAGCCAAGTTTCGCGGTTCATGTTCAACCCTTGTTCTCAAAAGGCCACACGGGGAAAATGTAGGAAAGACCTTTTTTCCTTGCCCCCGTAGTTGGTGGCACCTATATAGATGCCACCAACTACGGGGGTCAATAGCTATGGTTAAAAAAATTCACGTCTTGAAAAATTTTATGGTGGCATCTAGTCCGAGGCGCATGGGGCGACCGCGCATCAATGCCGAGGGCGAAAAAATTACCGCGCGTTTCCGCGAGGGCACGTTGCGCCGGATCAAGGCCGCGCTTCGCGGCAAGGAAAAGCAATCCGATTTTGTCCGTGAGGCTGTAGAGGCCGCCTTGGATGCCAGGGAGGGTGATAGCGAAGGCAAGGGGCCCTAAACCGGCTCGCGCGCCCGTTCCTGCGCCGCCTTCCAAATTATCATCATCGCTGCGCGAAGCTGGTCCACGGCTGGCTTGCCGCGCGATTTTTCCAGCCTCTCAAGCCGCCGCTTGCGATCCCATAGCGTCGGCAGGCGAAGAATGCTGCGCGCCTCGCATTCTCGCCGCCATTCCTCCGAATAATTGCTGACTTGCGTGCCGTCCGCGAGGACGACGATGCGCGCCCCCGTATGTTCCTGACCGCACGCAAGGCATTTCATGTCGGGGCCGAACAGGTCCACGGCTCACCCCTCAAAAGGGCACATCGTCGTCAAGGTCATCATTGAACCGCGGCGAACCGCCATCGCGCGGGGCATTCCACTGCGCTGCGCCGCCATCACGGGGCGCGTTCCACGATGAGCCACCGTCCTGGGGCTGCCCGCCCGAGCGGCTTCCGTCGCTGTGCTGCCGCCCATAATCGCCACCATTCTGGCGCTCTCCGTTCGGGCTTCCGAGCATGACCAGCTTGCCGGCGAAGGGGCGCAAAACGATTTCGGTCGTGTAACGATCGTTGCCCGACTTATCCTGCCATTTGCGGGTTTGCAACTGGCCTTCCAGATAGACTTGCGACCCCTTGTTCAGATAGCGTTCGGCGATATCGGCAAGCTGCCCGAAAATCGACACGCTATGCCATTCGGTGCGCTCCTGTTTTTCGCCGGTCTGCTTGTCCTTCCAGCTTTCGGACGTGGCCACGCGGAGATTGGCCACCTTGTCGCCGCTCTGAAAGGTGCGGGTTTCGGGATCGGCGCCAAGGCGCCCGATGATGATGACTTTGTTCAATGACATGCGGTCAATTCCTTAGAATGTGGTCGGCTGGGCGATGGACCGAACCAGGGCCATGAAACCCTTTTGCAAATCGGTCTGCGCGATCGAGAGCCACCGCATGTCGATCGCGTGATTTGCGGTATCGGAATTGAGGCCGCGCATTTCTTCGACAAATTCGCCGACGCGCTCGGCCATATCCTTGGCGCGGTTAATGGCGTCGATCTCGTCTTTAGAGAGGTCGCGATAGCCCTTGATGTGCTTGTGCTGGTTGTCCATTCGGTCAATTCCCTTCGATGAAAATCAATTCTTCCTGCGCCGCGATCCGGCGGGAAATCATGGTGAGCCGCATTTCTTCAATGTGCGGAGCGTCGCCGGAAAGCTGGTCGATCGCTGCCCCAAGGTCGGCGTGAATGCGACGCAGTTTGGCGAGGATTTCGGGCGCGACTTTCACTTGCGCGCCCTTTCGGCCTGCCAGTCGTCGCGGCAGTCCGCGTCGCACCAACGGCGCCCTTCCGGCATGGGCTCCCCGCAATTCAGGCAATGGCCAGTTGCGGGCGGGCCGTCCGGCTTACGACGCGCCAGCGCGTCGGCGCGGTTCATTTCCTCCAATTCGGCGGCGCGGTCGATAATGTCAGCCATTATGCGCGCTCCCCGATCTGGTCGGGGTGATGCAGGATCGTTTCGCCCATGATCCGGGCGCCACTGTTGTCCTCCTGCGCGAGCCGCCGGCCTTCGACTTTGGAGCGGCCCGGACTGTCGGCGGCGTCGTTCGTGCCCCACGTCGCGCCATCGCGGCGGGGGTGCATCGCCTCAATCATCGCGAAGTTTGCGGCGTCCACCAGATAATGTAGGTTGCCGGTTTCGCGGTATTTCGCCATGCGGGCGCGCACGTCTGCAACGGCGTCGAATTTGACCGGGTAGGCGTCGGCGACACGGCCATATTTGTGATAGCTCACCATCATGGCCGCCGCCATTTTGACCACAAATTCCGGGTCAAATTCCGTTAAGGGAACGCCGGCCGCCTCGATGTATTCGCGGGTCGCGGCGATCATCTTGGCACGCGCATTCATTCCGCCGCCTCCCCGATGCCAAGTTCATCGTTGAGACCATCGGTCTGGCGCTCACTGTCGCGCTCGCGGAGCGCGTCAAATTCCTGTGCCGCACGCTTAAATTCGTCGGGGCACGTCCCTTCCGCATTGATCGCCTTGCGCGTAGCTTCCGGCAGTGCCCGCCAAGCTTTGATGAGCGCGTCCGTTCCCTGTTCGGTGACGGTGCGGAGGCTGTTGCGAGCGTGTTCAATCGTGCGATCGAGTTGCTTGGCGCCGTCCACCCAAGCGCGGAGTGCTGCCCCGTCCGACGCCGTGATATAGCCCTGCCCGCGACCAAGGATGCCGCGCAGTTCGCCGGGGCATTTTATGACTTCCTGATTGCGACCCTCGTTCCACATCATGAGGGACGCGGTTGCTTCGAAGAGGACATTCTTTTCGGTGACGGGCTGAACGCCGATCGGGACCACTTCCCGCTTGCCGTTGACGGTTTTGATTTCGACCTTTTCGCGCGCGCGCAGGCACAGAATAATGTGCATGTCGCACTGCAAAAGCGTATTCATGAACCGCTTGTGTTCGGCCTTCGCAAGCTTCCAGTTCGGCATCCGGGGATTGCCGGCATTGGCAATATCCTCGCACCCGCCCTGACCCTCCCATTCGTGGCTCCCGCTGTCGATAACCAGCACTTCAACGCCCGCCTCCTGGAAGGCCAAAATGCTGTCGATGTAGCGTTGCGGCGAGAATGGCGCGTATAGGTCGCCGATCAGAAAGCGTTCATCGGTCGGCGGGTCGGCTTCGCGAAGGGCTTCCGCATAGAGCGAGCCGCGCCGATTTTCCGCGTCGAGGAAGCCAACCTTGCTGGCGTCGTAGTTGGCGAGGCCATAGGCAAGCAACAGCGCGGTATGCGTCTTCCCGCTGCCGCTGATGCCGGGCAGCACGATAACCAGGCGAGCTCCCTCGCGTTCGGCCTTGCGGATATTGATAACAGACATTGCTATTTCCCCTGTCAGTTGGTCGGCGAAGCGCCGTAGAGTTCGTTGCGCACGCCCTGCGCGGACGCCTGAAATTCGCCGAGCATTTGGATGAAATCGTCAGGATGCACGTCGAGTGCGTGCGCCAGCCGCGACACGTTATTGTGAATGATGGCGCGCTGTTCGGCGTAGGTTTCCGCGTTGGCGCGGGGATGGGTGTCAGGGTGCGCCATCACTCGGCCACCCCAAGGGCTTCGGCCTTCTGGCGCAAATACCAGTCAGGCAGGCTAAGCGCCTTGATCTTGTCGCCGTAGCCCGGCCAAACCCCCGTGCGGCGGCATTCCGCGAGGGTGTCGAGGTCGGCGCGCATCTGCGCTGCGCCGACTTCCAGTGAGGCGGTGTCGAGCATGTAAACCGCGACGGCGTAGGGCGCTGCTTTCTCGACCGCGATGAATGCAAAGGCTCGCGGGGCCTGCCAGTCGTCAGGAAGGTGGCCGGACTCGTAAGCCGCGCTTGTCCCGGCGAGATACCAGGGCGCCTGCACATGATAGCGATAGTTCGCCAGCGACTTGGCAAAGCCTTCCGGGCTGGCGTCGATTGTCGTTTTCAGGTCAACAACAATGCCGTCCTTGCGCCACCAATCAGGGCGGCAGCGGCAAAGTTCGCCCGTGGCGGGGTCCGTCCAGTAAACCGAAGCTTCGGCCATGCCGTCACCCGACAACAGCGCCGATGCGGCCGGGTGCGCCCGGATGGCATCGCGCATGGCGTGAAGCTGGGCAAGGTCATCCGGCGACAGGACGGTATAGCCTTCATTTTCCGCCCGCCACCGCGACCGAACATCCTTCCAGAGCGTGACGGGCCGTCCGTTTTCGCCGAGGATCGCCGCGAGCGCATCCATATTGCCGCCGGTCGGAAGATGGCCGGGGCGGTCGGCATTCAGGCGCTCAATGAACGCCTTCAAATCGGCACCCTTCATTTCTGCCAGCGCGTCCGCGTCGGTTCCCATGCGCATTTCGCCAAGCGCGCCGATGATGCGGGCAACCTGTTCGTCCTTGGTCCCGCCCGTGGGCAGCTTCGGCAGTCGATCGGCGTTCAGTTCCTCGACCATGGCCACCAGCGTGTCGCGATCGTCGATCGCGTCGGGCACGTCCGCCTGGGTGAGTTCACCAACATAAATGTCGGCGAAATTTTCCGGCTCCAAAACCAGCGTATGGAGAGCGGTTCCAATCACCATTGCCGCTGTCGGTTCGCGATCGTTGTCGTTTGCTGCGTCAAGTATTGCGCGAGCATGCATCGCCGAACGGGCTACTACGTCAAGTAATCCCTTATTAATGCCGTCGCCGCCGTGGTAATCCTCGTTGGAAATATCCAAATATACCCCGGGTTTCATTTAATTATCCCCCATGGTCGAAGCGTCATCGCTGATATCGACAATAGGCACGCAACGTTGCTGCGCTCAACCCGATAACTATTGGCTGGGTATAACTGTTAACCTGAAAAGTTATGCCCAAGGCGTGCGGTCACTGCGCCGCTAGGATCGCGCCACCTGAAATCTCAAGGGGCGACGGCATGGCGGTTATTTTGCGCGACTATCAGGAGGAAATGATTGTGCGCGCCCGCGAAAAAATGCGGACCAAGCGCCGCATTCTCTATCAGCTTCCGACCGGGGGCGGGAAAACCGCGATTGCCGCATTCATGATTTCCGAAGCTGTGGCCAAGGGAAAGGTGATATGGTTCATATGCCACCGCAATGAACTGGTCGCTGGCACCAGCGCGACCCTACGCAAATATGGCGTGCCGCACGGCATCATCGCCGCCGGCTATCCGATGGACATTCGCCAAAGTGTCCAGGTTTGCAGTATCGACACGCTGAAAAACCGGATGCACCAGCTACCGCCGCCGGACCTGATTATCTGGGATGAATGCCACCACGTCGCCGCCGCCGGCTGGGCCCGCGTCATGGAGAATTACCCCAAGTCCTACCATGTCGGACTGTCGGCGACGCCGATCCGGCTTGATGGCAAGGGGCTCGATGAGCATTTTGACGAAATGATCTGCGGCCCGTCGATGGAATGGCTCATGGAGCATGGCCACTTGGCCCAATACCTCCTGTTCTCGCCGGGAGGCCCCGACATGAAGGGTGTCCGCAAGGCGATGGGCGATTTCAGCAAGTCGCAGACGGCAGAGCGCGCGGACAAGCCCAAGCTGATCGGCGACATGCTAAAGCATTGGACGGCGCAAGCCTTCGGCAAGCGAACGGTCGCGTTCGGCGTCAACCGCGCGCATTCGGTCCATATCGCCGAAACCTTCGCGGCGGCCGGCATTCCCTTCGCGCACTTGGACGGCGACACCGACAAGGCTGAGCGCGTGAAGGCGATCCAGGCTTTCGCGCGCGGCGAACTTGTCGGCCTGTCCAACGTCGCGCTGTTCGGGGAGGGCTTCGACCTTGCGGCCATCGCGCAAATGGACGTGACGATTGATTGCGTCATAGACGCGGCGCCCACAATGTCGCTGTCCAGCTATATGCAACGCGGCGGTCGGATGCTGCGCCCGGCGCCGAACAAGATCGGCGTTTACCTTGACCACGCCGGCAACAGCGATCGGCACGGCTATTTCGAGGATGAACGCGAGTGGACGCTTTCCGGTATGGAACGACGCGGCGGCGGGGGCGCGAACGACAATGGTCCGCCGCCGCCGAAGACGTGCGGCAATTGCTTTTTGCAAGTGCGCCAGCCCGTCCCGCCGGCCTGCCCGCATTGCGGCGCCGAACTGCGCCAGGCGCCGAAGGCGATCGAAGTCGAGGCGGGCGAGTTGCGCGAGATTTCGGCCGACGATCGAAAGCGGCAGCGCGACCAGAACAAGCGTGAGCAGTCAGAATGCAAGACGTTGGGCGAATTGACCGCGCTGGGCGTGCGGCGCGGATACAAGTCGCCGCAGCAATGGGCCTATAAAATCTGGTGTAGCAGAATGGCACGCCGGCCGGCGGTTGCGTAATTCGCGAAAGCGGGGCAAATAGGTGGCATCTATGAGACAGCTTGTCATCACCGCCGCCCTTGCCGCATCCCTCGCCGGATGCTCTACCGAAGCCGATCGCCAGATTGACCAGCTTTGCAGCGGCGTTACCGAACTTGCCGTCACCACCTTTCGAGGGCGCAGCGAAGGCATGACGGAAGATGCCGCAATGGCGTTGCTGCGCGACCAGAAAGTCTATTCAGGCATTCGCGTATGGGCAGTAAAATCCGCATTCGAAGCGCCGGCCGATATGTCGGAGGCCTTGTTTAGAGGCTCGGTTTTCGGCGAATGCGTGAAGCGCAAAGGCGAGTAGTTCGCCGATAACTTAGCCCCTTCGGAAATTCCGGGGGAGGAAACCACGCCCCCGCCCCGCGATGCCCTGCCGAGCAATCGGCGGGGGAATTATGCGCGAACAGGAAATCCAAAATCGCATACGCAACGCGCTAGCGGGGCGGTGTATGGCGTTTCGCGCCAACGTGGGCCGCGCCTGGACTGGCAGCAGAGTTGAAAATCTGCCGGGCCGCCGCGTCCTTGTTCATGACGCGCGCCCGTTTTCTACCGGCCTGCCGCCGGGCTTTTCCGATCTTTTCGGCGTCGTCGCCACGGTCGTTACGCCGGACATGGTTGGCGAGCGCGTCGGCCGTTTCTTTGGCCTCGAAATCAAGGCAGACGGCGGGCGCGCCAGCGATCAGCAACAGCGGTTCTTGTCGGCGGTTCGTTTAAACGGCGGACTGTCCGGCATCGCCCGATCCCCCGCCGACGCGCTGGAAGTCCTCGGACTATGACCGGCCGCAAGTTCGCCCGCCAGCGCGCGCGCATCATCGCCCGCGCCCGCTCCGATAGCCACGCCAAGCGCGCCATAGCGCATCTGGCAAGAGAGGCGGGCGCCTTACCCGTGAAGGCTGGGCATAAGTTGCTGGGCCACGTCTTGCCGGATGGCTTCACCGTCTGCGAAAAGCGCCGTTACGCGAGCGAGGGCGCAGCGATCGCCGAGTTAACCGGCGTCCGCGCCTTCGCTCACCTACAGCCACACAAAACGCCCGTCCGGGCATACGCCTGCGATCATTGCAGGGGGTGGCATTTGACCAGCCGGGAATAGGTGGTGTCATTTATTAGCTTGACGGGGCAAGTGCGCCGTGCCTAATAGATGACACCAACAAATGAGTTATCCAAGCAACACAGCAACTGGAGTTTGAAGCATGACCAGCAAGACTTACACCGCAGCCCGTGCCAAGCGCCTCATCCTGGATGGCAATTTTCCAGAGGGTGGGATTGTTGAGGGCTCGCTCTACCTTAGCGGCTGCGACCTGTCGGGCGTGACCCTGCCCACGACGATCGGCGGATCGCTCGACCTTAGCGGCTGCGACCTGTCGGGCGTGACCCTGCCCACGACGATCGGCGGATCGCTCTACCTTAGCGGCTGCGACCTGTCGGGCGTGACCGGCTGGTGGTCCGACAATGGCGAAGCAACGCGCCGCCGCTGCATCGCCGTCAGCTATTATGCTCTGATCCAGACTGACACCGGGCAATATATCGCCGGTTGCCGTGGCCCTTGGACCAAGAAGCAAGCCCTGGACCATTGGGGGCACGCATCCCGCAAAGACAAGCGCGCTAAGGCCTTTGTTGCGGCGATTGAACTGTATGACGCCGCGAAACTGGCAGCGTAACGGTGACGAAATCCATGACCGACGAGACCGTAACGCAGGCGGACAGGGAGGCCTTTCGCTCAATTTGCCTGAACGGCGATATGGGCGGGAACATTAGCAAGATGTTGGAAGCCGGCGCTTGGGACAATGACTCCCGAATGCTGGAGATTGTCCGCCACCGCACCGCCCATTCTGGCGAGGGCCGCATCAATGGGGCGGGGGAGGATGCGGACGGTGTCTTTGCCGCCGTGCTGGAAGAACTGGATCGCGAATGCCGGTGCGCAGCGGTTCGGGGCGAGGATGGCAAGCGCGTCGGCCTCGCTGTTCTTCGCAAACATTTCGGTCCCGCGATGCTTCTGGCCAGAGACGAATTTGCCCCGCTGACCAACAGCGCCCTACGCGCCGCCCTCTCCGCTCACCAAGGCGAGGTAGAGCAGGGAAGCGCGATCGACGATATCGCGGCCGAGCGGCGGCGCCAGGTCGAGGCGGAGGGCTGGACGCCGGACCACGACGATGAACATGGCGACGGTTCGTTAGCCGCCGCCGCTGCGACTTATGCTTTCTCGGCCGCGACCGCCGACCGCTTCCTTGCG
>QFPJ01000142.1 GCA_003241685.1 Sphingopyxis macrogoltabida | reverse complement strand
CCGGCGCGGTGATCGTCGGCAAGACCAACATGGTCGAATTCGCCTTTTCCGGCGTCGGCGCCAATCCCCATTATGGCACGCCGGGCAATCCGGCCGACCGGGGCCGCGTGCCGGGCGGATCGACCAGTGGCGGCGGCGTCGCGGTGGCCGATCAGATGTGCGAAATCGCCATCGGCACCGATACCGGCGGTTCCTGCCGCATTCCCGCCGCGCTGTGCGGTGTCGTCGGCTACAAGCCAACCAAGGCACGGGTGCCGACCGATGGCGCCTTCCCACTGTCGCCCACGCTCGATTCGATCGGGCCGATCGCGACCAGTGTCGACGCCTGTTTCCGCACCGATGCGATCTTGGCGGGAGAGGCGCCCCGCCGCCTTGACCTTGCGCCGCTCAAGGGGCTGCGCGCCGCTATTCCGCAGGGCCTGCCGCTGGCCGATCTGGACGCAACCGTGGCGGCGCGTTTTGCCGATGCGCTGGCGCGGCTGGGCAAGGCGGGCGTGACGCTTAGTGACGAGGGCTTCCCGCAATTCGACGCGATGCAGGCGCTCCAGTCGCCGGTGCCGATCGCCTCGGTCGAGGCCTATGCCATCCATCGCGATCGAATCGCGACCCGTCCGCAGGATTTCGATCCGATCGTGCTGGCGCGGATGCAGGCGGGCCGCGACGTGACACCCGAACGCCACCGGCAGATGCTGGTGGAGCGCGCCGCGCTGGTGCGATCGATGGACGCGCGCCTGACCGGACTGGGCATATTGGTGCTGCCGACCACGCCGATCGTCGCGCCGACTCAGGCCGAGGTGGCAAATGCCGACGCCTTCGTCGCCCGCAACCGGCTGCTGCTGCGCAACACCGGCCTCGGTAACAGCTTCGACCTGTGCGCCATTTCCCTGCCGCTGCCGCGTGAGGGCGGCCTGCCGGTCGGCCTGATGCTGATGGCGCGGGCCGGGCAGGACCAGCGCCTGTTCGCGATCGCGGCAGCGGTGGAAAAGCTGCTGGCGGTTTAGTCGAACAATTCTTCCAGGAAATTCACCATCGCGCGGAAGCTGCGCCGGTCGGCGTCGGCGCTATAGGCCAGCCCCTTTTCGGGCATATGGACGCTTTCGTCGGTGAAGGCG
>QFPJ01000141.1 GCA_003241685.1 Sphingopyxis macrogoltabida | reverse complement strand
CACAAGGCAGGTTTGCTGGGCGCGGTAGCTAACCTTGTCGCGATCCCGCTCACCACCTTCGTCATCATGCCGCTGGAGGCGCTGGCGCTGGGCTTCGACCTCGTCGGGCTGGGCGCGCCCTTTTGGTGGCTCACGGCCAAGGCGATCGCGCTGTTGCTAGCGGTGGCGCATGGCGTGGCGGCGAGCCCGATGGCGGTGATGCTGGCGCCGGCGGTGCCGGGCGGGCTGTTCGCGGTCATCCTGGTGGGAGGTCTCTGGTGCCTGCTCTGGCGCAGTCGCTGGCGCTGGCTGGGGCTGGGGCCGGTCGCGATCGGCCTGATCGGCATCGCGTCGCTGGCGCCGCCCGATATCGTGGTGACCGGCGACGGGCGGCATGTCGCGGTGCGGACACCAGCGGGGACGATGGCGCTGCTGCGCGAGGGGGCGGGCGACTATGTCCGCGACGTGCTGAGCGAGAGCGCGGGCTATGACGGGACGCTGGAGGCGATCGCAAAGATGCCGCAGGCGCGCTGTTCGACCGATCTGTGCGCGGTGACGTTGCCACGGGGCGGGCGCGACTGGCATTTGCTGGTGACGCGCAATGCGATGCTGGTGGACCGACCAATATTGGAGCGGGACTGCGCGGCGGCCGATATCGTCATCAGCGATCGGGGGCTGCCCTGGTGGTGCCGGCCGCGCTGGATGAAGATCGACCGCCGGCTGCTGTCGCGCACCGGCGGCCTGTCGATTGGCCTTGAAAGCGGCAAAGTTCACACCGTCCATCGGCCCGGCGACGCCCATCCCTGGATCGTGCGCCGCCGGCCCCGAACAGCCGGTCAGTTATAGCGGCGCAGCAGGCCGGCGAGCTTGCCCTGGATGCGGACCTGGCGCGGATCGTAGATTTGCGGTTCATAGGCGGCATTGGCGGGGTCGAGCCGGACGCGCGCGCCTTCACGGCGGAAATATTTGAGCGTCGCTTCGGCGTCGTCGATCAGGGCGACGACGATCTGGCCTTCGCGCGCGACATCGGTGCGCTGGATCAGCGCGAAGTCGCCGTCGAGAATGCCGGCCTCCATCATCGAGTCCCCCGACACTTCGAGCGCATAATGATCGCCCGAGCCGAGCAAGGCGGCGGG
>QFPJ01000140.1 GCA_003241685.1 Sphingopyxis macrogoltabida | reverse complement strand
CGGCGGCAGGATCACCGGCGTCTGGCGATAGCTGCGCCATTGCCCGTCCGCCGGCTCCACCGCCATGATTCCGCGCCATTTTCCGCCCGCCAGTTCGCGGTTGTAATAGGTCGTCAGCCTGTCAATTTCGCTGTCCGCTTCATGCGCGATCCTGCCGCGCCGCGTCGCCTCGGCCAGGTCGCTGTCACGCAGCCGGTCATGCGCCTCGGCGGAAAAGAAGCGCCGGTTGGCTGCCGCCGATGCCCGCACCGGATAGGCCAGCAATTCATAGAAGGCGTCGCGCCGCTCGGCCGGGATCGCCGGCTCGACCTTCGCCAGCGCCGCTTCCATCGCCGCGAACGCCGCCAACCGCGCATCCGCCTCGCCGATCGTCAGCGGGCTTTGCCGATACTTATCCACAGGCAGATTCCACTGCAGATGCTCGGGCCGCCGGGCGAAATTCAGCCGATGATAATCGCGCAAAATCCCCGCAATGGCGGGTGCCTGCGCAGCATCGACATTCTCCGCCACCCAGTCGTCCACAAACTTATCCACAGGCTTTGCCCGCACCTTATCCACAGCCCAGGCGAGGCTCAGAAAATAGTCGGTGGCCAGTTCCGCCGGCTTCAAATCGCCGACATTGGCGACCCAGACCTGCCGCGCGCCGGCATCCCAGGCGCGACCCATTTCCTCGCGGATCAGCGCCGGCGGGGTTGTGGATAACCATAGGTAGGAGAGCGGCGCGCCGAGATAGGAGAGATGATAATAGACGCCCGACCCGCCCTTGCGCGCTCGCTCGGCGGCATCGGGGAAGTGGCGGATATAGCCGAAATTATCGTCCGGCCACATCAGCGTCACATCGTCGGGCACCTTGAGGCCCGCGCGATAGACGTCCAGCACTTCCTTATAGGGGGTGAAGACCTGCGGCGCGTCGGCCGCACCGGCCCTGGCCAGCATCGCGCGCTGGTCGGCAAAGATGCGCTCCAGCGTGGCGCGCCGCTCCTCGACCGTCTTTGGCCCCACCATGCCGCTGTCATGGATGCCGCGCATCCCCAGCGTCCAGATGCTCTCATAACGGGCATTGCTGCGCACCCGCGCGTCCCAATAGCGCCGCACCCCGTCGGGGTTCTTGAGATAATCG
>QFPJ01000139.1 GCA_003241685.1 Sphingopyxis macrogoltabida | reverse complement strand
TCGCATTTGCAAAGCTGACCGCGCTTGCCCGCGGACGCAATGTGCCCGCTGCCGAAGAGGCCGCGCCCGCGCAGCGCCGCGCCGACGCGCATCCTGATGCGCCGCCCCGTCCTCCGATTTTTGCCAGCCGCGATTTTGGCGGCGCCGATATCTTCGCGCGCCCGGAATCGGGGCGTCGTCGTCTGGTGGTCGATAGCGATTCGGTAGAGCCGATGGCGGCGACGGTGGTGCGCATGGAGGTGCCGGCGGCCTTTGTCATGCCGCCCGCGCACGAAGAAACGCCGGTCGAGGATATGGCGATCGCGCCCGCGCCCGGCTTCTCGCGTCCGTTCGACGCCATGCCGACCCTGTCGGCCAATCCGATCCCGCTCGGCCGCGCGCCGTTTGCGCCGCCGGAAGACGCTATATTCGAGCCCTGGGAAGAAGAGGCAGTGGCGGAATGTGTCGCCTTTGACGAAGAGCCGACCGATATCGTGCCGGAGCCGATCGTCGAGCAGGCCCCTGCCTTTGTCCCGGAACCGGTGATCGAAGAACCGATTCAGGCTTTCGCCCCTGCGCCCGAACCCGCACCTTTCGTTCCGAAGGCGGAGGCGTCGCCCGCCCCGAGCGCGCGCAGCATCGACAATCTGTCGATCATTGAACTGACCGAGCGGCTGGAGCGGGCACTGGTCCAGCGTGGCCGACCGGCGACCGCGCCGCGCGTCATCGCCGACATGCCGATCGCCTCGGCGGTGCCGGTGCGTGAAGCCGTGTCGGAGGATGTCGAGGATGCGCTGCGTGCCGCACTCGGCACGCTGCGCACCATGACCGGCCGCCCGCGCTAAACGATCAGGTTACCAGTCGCGGATGGTGAGGGCGGACAGCTCGATCCATTCGCCCTCTGCATCGCCGCGCAGGTCGTCGATCACCATGTCGGCGACGAAATGGCCTGGCAATGTCCATTCCGCATCCTGCAATTCGCTGGCCAGCGCCTCCCGGCGTGCGCGCAGGCTGCCGCCCACCACCCGCAACAGGATGACGTGGCGACGCCCCTCGAACAGGGCGCTGGCCCAGGGACGACTGACAGCACGCTCGACCGTCGCCGGCTCGCCGATCCGGGTGATCAACTGAACCAGCAACTGGGCC
>QFPJ01000138.1 GCA_003241685.1 Sphingopyxis macrogoltabida | reverse complement strand
CCGGCATCATAGGTGTCGGCCACATAGGCCTCCTCCGGGCGGCGACGGCGGCGGCCGAGCGCGACGGCTCCACCGGCGAGCGCGATCACCGCGAGGCCGGCGGCCCCTGCGATCGGCAGGATATCGTCATTCGCGGCCACGCTCTGCGGTGCAGGCTCGGTCGTCACCACGGGCGCCGGCTCGACGGGCAGCGGAGCGACCGGCGCGGGCGTCGCGGTCGAGGCAACCGGGGCGACAGGCGCCGCTGCAACCGGCTCGGCCGGGGCGGGCGCGGGCGCAGCGCGGGTGAAGGCAGGCTCGGGGCCGCCGCGACGCTCGGGCGCGGGCAGCGAGGCGCGCGCCTGGTGGGCCGGGGCGGGCGCGGCGGCGGCCGGTGCAGGCTCGGCCTCGGCGACAGCAGCGGGCTCGCTCGGCGTCAGGTCGACGCGAATATTGGGAACGTTCAGCCCCGACGTGGTCGCCGGCGCAGCCGGGGCCGGCGTCGCAACCATCGGCACAGCCGGGGCCGTCGCGGGCGCGCTGCCCACGGCCGGGGCCGGCGGCGGGGCAATCGCGACCGGCGCGGCCGGCTCTGCGGCGGGCGCGACGGCGGCGTCCTGCGCCAGCAGCGGGGTTGCGGTGAAGGCCAGGACAGCGGCAATCGCGGTCAGGCCGGGGCGGATGGGGGCGGGGTGCTTGCTCATGCGCGATCAACCCGGCGACGTTCGATTCGGGTTCGCGACGATCGACGAGTTGCACCGATATTGCGGTAATCGGAGGCGTAACGGTCTGCGCTATACTTCCAGATGCAAGTCGGCCCGCCCTTCGCGTGGAAGAGCGGGCCGGTTTTCGAGAGTGAAGCCAGATCAGGCGAAGGCGCTCTGCCGATTGAGCGTCACCTCACCTTCATCTTCACCGTCCCAATAGTGGACACGCTGCGCCGTTACGCGGATCAGGACTATGCCGGGCGTGTCGACACCCTGCTGGAACCAGCGATCGAGATCTTTCGTCCAGTGACGCGCGAACTCCGCCTTGTCGCGGATCAGCGCCGCGTCACCCTCGACCGCGATGAAGAAAGGGCGCATGCCCAGCATGCCTGCCTTGCCCTGATAGCTGAGGCCCACGCGCCGGTCGTTTGCGATGTCG
>QFPJ01000073.1 GCA_003241685.1 Sphingopyxis macrogoltabida | reverse complement strand
ATCGTCGCGATCCTCATCGTGAACGCTCCTCTTTCTGTTCGGGTGACCGACTCGCAGCATAGCGGCTGCGGACCGGTGCAGGGGCGTCCACATCATCAAACTGAAACACTACCGGCAAGCGCAAGCGCGTGCCGATGGGCCACGGCTTCATCGTCCGGCGGCCGATTGCCGCCTGACCGCCGCGCCGCTAGCCTGACCGCAAAGGAGACGGGGCGATGACGACGACTCTATCGAGGCGGGCCTTCGGGGCCGGCATGGCGGGCGCCGCCGCGCTCGGGGCGGCACCGGCGGGCGCCAGCCCCCCGCGCGCCCGCGCGATCCGGACGGGCAAGCCGTTCATCCTCACCACCTGGGATTTCGGGCCGGGCGCCAACGCCGTCGGCTGGCCGATGCTCGCCGGCGGCGCCTCGGCGATCGACGCGGTGGAGGCGGCGATCAACCATGTCGAACTGCTCGGCGATTATTGGGTCGGCGCGGGCGGCGTGCCGAACGAGGTCGGCGAAACCACGCTCGACGCGATGATCATGTGGGGACCGACGCACGATCTGGGCGCCGTCGGCTGCCTGAAGCGCGTCAAAAAGGCGATTTCGGTCGCCCGCGCGGTGATGGAAAAGACCCAGCACAGCCTGATCGTCGGCGACGATGCGACGCGCTTCGCCGCGCGCATGGGCTTCACCGAAACGTCGCTGACCGGCGCCGCGTCGCAACAGGCGTGGGACAAATGGGCGGCGAAGGGCGAAGCGAGCGACGCCTTCGGCCCCGAACCGATCGGGCGCGGCGATGCGGTGGCGCAGCATGATACGGTCGGCAGCATCGCGCTCGACGCCGCGGGCCATCTTTGCGTCGGCTGCTCGACCAACGGGCGCGAGTTCAAGATTCCCGGCCGCGTCGGCGATTCGCCGATCGCCGGGGCGGGTGCCTATGTCGACCAGGACGTCGGCGCGGCGGTCGCCACCGGCAACGGCGACGTGATGATGCGCTTCCTGCCCACCTATCACGCCGTCGAACTGATGCGCGGCGGCATGGCGCCGCAGGCCGCGGCCGAAGCCGCGATCGCCCGGATCGAGGCGCGCGGCTATGACATCGGCGGGGGCATCGCCGTCATCCGCCGCGACGGCGCGCACGGCGGCGCCAAGACCGGCTGGGCGGACAACCCCTTCAGCTATTCGGTCCAGACCGCGGGCGGCAATGTGAAGGTGCCGGTGGGGTAAGACGCACGCTCCCCCCTTGCTTCCCCCTCCCCCCCCTTGCTTCCCCCCTTCCTTCCTTCCCGCAAAACCCCTAAATGCGCCGCCATGGAAACCAGAGCCGGCGACCCCGGGGCCTTTGCCCACTTCGACCTCCACCGCGTCCCCTCGCCCGCCTTCGTCGTGGACGCGGCGAAGGTGCGCGCGAATCTGGCGGTGCTGCGCGACATCGGCGACCGATCGGGCGCCCGCGTGCTCGCCGCGCTCAAGGCTTTTTCGATGTGGTCGCTCGGCCCGACCGTCGCCGCCTATGTGGACGGCGTCTGCGCGTCGGGTCTGTACGAGGCGCGCCTCGGCCGCGCCGAATATGGCGGGCCCGCCGGCGACCGCGAGGTCGCGACCTATTGCGCGGGCTACAAGGCCGCCGACCTGCCCGAGATCGCGGCGCTGTCCGACCATCTCATCTTCAATTCGCCGGGCCAGATCGCGCGCTTCCGCCCGCTGCTGGACGAACTGCGCGCGCGCGGCGAACGCTTCGACATCGGCCTCAGGATCAATCCGATGCACAGCGAGGGCGACGTCGCCAAATATGATCCCGCCGCGCCGTGCAGCCGGCTGGGCTTTCCCGTCACCCAGTTGCTGCCCGACCATATGCAGGGCGTCGACGGCATCCATATGCACAGCCTGTGCGAACAGGATTTCCCGCCGCTGGCGCGCACCTGGAACGCGGTGCAGCCGATGCTGCGCCCCTTTTTCGGGCAGCTCAAATGGATCAATTTCGGCGGCGGCCACCATGTGACGCGCGCCGATTACCAGATCGACGACCTCGTCGCCTTTCTGAAACAGGTGCGCGCCGCCACCAATTGCGACGTGATGATCGAACCGGGCGAAGCGGTCGCGCTCGACGCCGGCATCCTCGTCGGCGAAATCCTCGACCTGTTCGACAATGGCATGGCGATCGGCATCACCGACGTCAGCGCGACCTGTCACATGCCCGACGTGATCGAGGCGCCCTATCGCCCCGCCATGCTGGGCGAGGACAGCGGCGGGATGCCGACCCGCCTCGGCGGCCCGTCCTGCCTGGCGGGCGACGTGATCGGCGACTATCGCCTGCCCGGCGACGCGCGCATCGGCCAGCGTTTCGCCTTTCTCGACCAGGCGCATTATTCGATGGTCAAGACCAACATGTTCAACGGCGTGCCGCTGCCCTCGATCTGGCTGTGGGACAGCGATACCGACGAACTGACGCTGATCCGCGAATTCGGTTATCAGGATTTCAAGACGCGGCTGAGCTGAACGACCCTCCCCGCGGCGAAGCCCGTGGGGAGGATCAGGCGGAGCCGACCTCCGCCAGCGCCTGGTGGATGTCGCTGACCACCACCGACCCCTCGCCGACCGACGATGCGACGCGCTTCACCGATCCCTTGCGGACGTCGCCGATCGCATAGATGCGCGGCCAGCTCGTTTCGTAACGGCTCGGCATCCGGTCCAGCGACCAGCCCGCGCGCACCAGTTCCAGCGGCGCGATGTCGGTCCCCGTCTTCACGAACCCCTTTTCGTCGCACACCATTTCGCCGGGCAGCCAGCCGGTGTTGGGGGTCGCGCCCAGAAACAGGAACAGGAACCGGCAATCGCATCCGCTTTCCGCCCCCGTCTCGCGGCAGCGATAGGTCAGCCCGTCCAGCGCATCGTCCCCGTGCAGCGCGACCACGTCGGTCGCGGGGACGATCTCGATATTGGGATGTTCCTCCAGCCGCCTGACCAGATATTCGGACATCGTCTCGCGCAGGCTCTTGCGGCGAAAGACGACATGGACCTTCTTCGCGACACCGGCGAGATAGATGGCGCCCTGTCCCGCCGAATTGCCCGACCCGACGACCGTCACCTCGGCATTGCCGCAAAGCTGCGCCTCCATCGGCGTCGCGCCATAATAGATGCCGCGCCCTTCATAGGCCTCGATCCCCGCGATCGGCAGCCGTTGATATTGCGCGCCCGACGCGATCACCACCGCGCGCGACCGCAGCCTGCGGCCGTCCGCCAGTTCCAGGCAATAGGCGTCGCCGTCGCGCCCGACCGCCGCGGCGCGCACCGGCGCCACGATCCGGGCGCCGAATTTCTGCGCCTGCACCGTCGCGCGCCGCGCCAGCTCGTTGCCCGAAATGCCGGTCGGAAAGCCCAGATAATTCTCGATCTTCGACGATGTGCCCGCCTGACCGCCCGGCGCCAGCGCGTCGAGCGCGATCGCGGTCAACCCTTCCGACGCCGCATAGACCGCCGCCGCCAGCCCGCCGGGCCCGCTGCCCACCACGATCACATCGGCGGTCGCCCCGTCGGGCAGCAGGTCCAGCCCCAGCCCCTGCGCCAGTTCCTCGGGCGTCGGCCGGACCAGCACGTCGGCGGCGCCCAGGATCACCGCCGGCAACTGCGCGTCGTCCAGCCCGCGTTCGGCCATCAGGTGGGCGGCGACCGGCCCGTCGGCCGGGTCGAACCAGCGGTGCGCGACGCCATGTTTGGCAAGCAGGTCGCGCAGCGCATAGACGCTGCGGTCCATCGCCGCGCCCAGGATGATGATCGCGGCGAAACCCCGGCTGTTGCCGAACTCGCGCCGCGCCGCGAAGACACGCACGAACACGTCGGAAAAATGGCTGTTGCCGCCGATCAGCCGCTGGAAATCCGCATGCGCGATCCGCAGGATGTCCCCGTCGGCGCCCATTTCGACCCGCGACAGGTGGCGCTGGCCGGTCAGGATCGACAGGTCGCCCGCGAACTGCCCGCGCTCCATCCACCCGACGCGCCGCTCGCCCTCGTCGGTGGTCGCAAAAATGTCGGTGTGCCCCGACAGGGTGACGATGCAATCGGGCGCCATCGTCCCTTCCGCCAGGATCAGATCGCCCGCCCGGTGCGATTCGACGCGGCCGAACGCCGTCAGCTCCATAAGCTCGGCATCGGAAAATGTGTGGTTGACGTCGGCGGGCGGTGTCATGGCGGCGCGATCCTCCGGTGATAGGGTTTTTTTGCAATAGCGGGCGGGCGAACCGCTGTCCTCCCGGTTACCGCGCCCCTGCCCCGGTTCACCGCGCCTGTTACCGCCATGTTACGAAATTGCGCCAAAGGGTCTTTACAGGGGGGACCCCCCTCCATATATGCGCTGTCCGCTGCCCCAGGGGGACTTCCAATAACCGCAAGGCAGCCTTGATGTTTAACGTTATTTTTGGGGGTCCCTTGAGTTGCACCAGCATCATAGCGCCCACGGGCTGATTCAGGCACTTTCGCCGGTCGAACCTGTTACGCTTGTCCGCCCGCATGCCGCGCGGCGCGCAGCGCGTTTCTTCATCGAGCGATTTCCCGGCACGACCATGTATGCGGTCAAGGCGAATCCGTCGCCGGACCTGCTGCGTGTGCTGTGGGATTCGGGCGTGACGCACTATGACGTCGCCTCGATCGCCGAGGTCCGGCTGGTCGCGCGCACCCTGCCCGACGCGACGCTCTGCTTCATGCACCCGGTCAAGGCCGAGGAAGCGATTTCCGAAGCCTATTGGAAGCATGGCGTGCGCACCTTCTCGCTCGACACGATGGACGAGCTGGAAAAGATCGTCCGCGCCACCGAAGGCGCGCAGGACCTGAACCTGCTCGTGCGGCTGCGCGTCTCGTCCGATCATTCGAAGCTCAGCCTGGCGGCGAAATTCGGCGCCGAGCCGGAGGATGTCGCCGAACTGCTGATGGCGACGCGGCAGGCCGCCGACGCGCTCGGCATCTGCTTCCATGTCGGCAGCCAGGCGATGACCCCGCACGCCTATGCCCAGGCGATGGAGCGCGTCCGCGCCGCGATCGTCGCGGCCTCGGTCACGGTCGACATCGTCGATGTCGGCGGCGGCTTTCCCTCCTCCTATCCGGGCATGGAACCGCCGCCGCTCGATGCCTATTTCGAAACGATCCATCGCAGCTTCGAAAGCCTGCCGATCAGCTATTCGGCCGAACTGTGGTGCGAACCCGGCCGCGCGCTGTCGGCCGAATATAGCTCGCTGATCGTCCGCGTCGAAAAGCGCCGCGGCGAGGAACTGTATATCAACGACGGCGCCTATGGCGCGCTGTTCGACGCCGCGCATGTCGGCTGGCGCTTCCCCGTCACGCTGCTGCGCGACGAAGAAAGCGACGCGGAGATGCTGCCGTTCAGCTTCTATGGCCCGACCTGCGACGACCTCGACCATATGGCCGGCCCCTTCTTCCTTCCGGCGGATGTGAAGGCGGGCGATTTCATCGAGATCGGGATGCTCGGCGCCTATGGCTGCGCGATGCGGACGAAGTTCAACGGCTTCGGCGCGGAGGAAATCCACGTCGTCAGCGACGAACCGATGGCCAGCCTCTACACCGGCGAAGTCGAACAGGAACGCCGCACCGCGACCGTCACCAAGCTGTTCTGACACGCACCGCACCCGATCGGCAACGGGCGCTTGCCGTCCGCTGCCGATCGGGTGCGGGCGCGGCGGTATCCGCTCATCGTCACCCGCCACCTGATCCGGGGTCCACGACCGCGATGCCGCAGTGGATTCCGGATCAAGTCCGAAATGACGAGGGATAGGAAACGGTCGATTGCGGAGATTCCGCATCTCCCGCCCTTGTCGTCCCCGCGAAAGCGGGGAGCCAGTGCGGAGGCAGCCGACGCATGCTCTGGGTTCCCGCTTTCGCGGGAATGACAGAAGCGGGGAGCGCCGGAAAATG
>QFPJ01000137.1 GCA_003241685.1 Sphingopyxis macrogoltabida | reverse complement strand
GGCGTCCATGGCGATCCGGGGCTGCGCAATGTGCCGGGCCTGGCCAATGTCGCCTGGTTGCCGCGCCTCACCATGGCCGATCCGGGGATCACCAGCCTGGAGGCGCAGGTCGCGGTACCCCTGCTGGGCGAGCATCCAGTCGAAATGGGGATGAAGGGGCTGGAGGCGGAACTCCCGCGTCGGCTGGGTGCCGATGCCTGCTATCGCCGGATGTTCGCGCGCGCCTTCCCGGACCGTCGCGGCCGGATCGACATCGCGACGGTGTCGGCGGCGCTGGCGGCGTTCGAACGCACGCTGATTTCGCGTGACAGCCCCTATGATCGCGCTCGACGGGGGCAGGCCGATGCCCTGTCGATGTCGGCCCGGCAGGGCGCACATCTGTTCGCGGACAAGGGCTGTGCGTCATGCCATGCGGGGCGGGATTTCAGTGACGGCGCCTATCATCGGCTGGAACCGGCGACGGCCACCGATCCGGGACTGGCCGAAAAGACGGGGCTGACCAGTGATGCGGGACGGTTTCGCACACCCCCGCTCCGCAACGTCGCGGTGACCGGCCCCTGGTGGCATGATGGGTCCGCGCAAACGCTGGATGCGGCGATCCTGCGCCATGGCCAGAAACTGACCGACGTTGAACGGATCGCGATCACGGCCTTTCTAGACAGCCTGACCGATCGGACGTTCCTCATCGATCCACGCTTCGCCATGCCGGACGAAGCCTGCGGCAAGAAACTATGAAAGAGGCGCGGGCAGGGGGATCGGCCGCAGCAGGGCGTCAAGCTTGCCCTGCGCCTGTCCTCCCGTCGCGGTGAGCGCGGCCGCCTCCAGCGCACGAAAAGCGGCCAGCACGGCCTGACCTGCTTCCGTCACCCGCGCGCCGCGATCCCGGCCGCCGCCAGCGACCGTCTCGACCAGCCGGTCGTTCCAGCAGCGGTTCATCGTATCGACCAGCAGCCAGCTGCGCCGATAGCTCATGCCCAGCGCCCGCCCGGCCGCCGATATGGAGCCGTGCAGCGCAATCGCATCGAGCAGGTCGGCCTTGCCCGGTCCCATGGCGATCTCGTCCCCGCAAAGGATCTGGATCTTGAGCTTGAGCGTTCCGGTCTGCATGGCCCTGCCTGATTGCGTGCGA
>QFPJ01000034.1 GCA_003241685.1 Sphingopyxis macrogoltabida | reverse complement strand
CTGCCCGCGAACATGGTCGTGACATGGAAGGAAAACCCCATGTCGTCGTCCTTCAGCAGCAGCCGGGCGCTGACCCAACCGTCGGAGCGGACGTTGCGGTCGGATTTGCGGATATCGCCAAGATTGCGCAGGATCATAGTATATCTCCTTATTCGGCGGCGACGGCGTAATCGGCGGCCATCGCCTCGCGGATTTTGGTTTCGAGAATGTCGAGTCCGGCACCCAGGACGGCGTCGTCGATCACGAGCGGGGCGAGCACCTTGATCACCTCGTCATGCGCGCCGCTGGTTTCGATGATCAGTCCGGCGTCGAAGCAGGCCGATGTCACTGCGGCGGCGACATCGCCCGATCCCATGTTGACGCCGCGCATCATGCCGCGTCCGCGCGTTTCAAAGCCATGCTCGGCGGCGATCTGCGCCAGGCGCGTCTCCAGCATGTCGCCGCGGCGGCGCACGTCGCGCTGGAACGCATCGTCGCTCCAGAAATGGCGGAGCGCCGCGGTCGCGGTGACGAAGGCATGGTTGTTGCCGCGGAAGGTGCCATTATGCTCGCCCGGCGACCATTGGTCGAGTTCGGGGCGCAGCAGGGTCAGCGCAAAGGGCAGCCCCATGCCCGACAGCGACTTGGCCATCGTGATGATGTCGGGGGTGAAACCCATATCCTCGAAGCTGAAAAAGCCGCCCGTGCGGCCGCAGCCGGCCTGAATGTCGTCGATGATCAGCAGCGCGCCATGCGCCTTGGCAATGGTCGCGATGCGGCGCAGCCATGCGGGCGATGCGGCGTTCAGCCCGCCTTCGCCCTGGACCGTTTCGACCAGGATCGCGGCGGGTGCGTCCAGCCCGCTCGACGGGTCGGCCAGCCGCTGTTCCAGAAGGTCGGCGGTGTCGACGTCGGGGCCGTAATAGCCGTCATAGGGTTCGTGCGCGACATGCGACAGCGGCACGCCCGCGCCGCCGCGCTTGGTCGCATTGCCGGTGCAGGCCAGCGCGCCCAGCGTCATGCCGTGAAAGCCGTTGGTGAAGGCGATCACCATCTCGCGTCCCGTCACCTTGCGCGCCAGTTTGATCGCGGCCTCGACCGCATTGGTGCCGGTCGGGCCGGTGAACATCACGCGATGGTCGAGCGCGCGCGGCTTCAGGATCAGCGCCTCGAACATATCCAGGAAATCGCGCTTCGCGTCGGTGTGCAGGTCGAGCCCGTGGGTGATGCCGTCGGCGGCGATATAGTCGAGCAGCGCCTGCTTCAATATCGGGTGGTTGTGACCATAGTTCAGCGTCGAACATCCCGACAGAAAGTCGAGGTAGCGGCCGCCCTGGTCGTCGTGCATCCATACGCCTTCGGCCTTGCCGAACTGGCGCGGCATCGACCGGGCATAGCTGCGGACCGCGGATTCGCGGCGTTCGTAAATGGTCCGGTCCGGCGTCGCGCCGGACGGTTCAGGTGTCGTAATCATGGTGTTCATCCCCGTTTTGCGTGGATAGTGTCGTGGTTGATGGGGCCGATGCGGGCCAGATATTCGGTGGCGTGCACACCGGCGAAATGGGTCTGCCGATCGAAATGCGCGGTCCGGTCGAACTCGGCGTTCCAGTCGCGCGCGAGGCCGCGGAACAGCGCCCATGATGCGTCATTGTCGCCGGTCACGGTGGTGATCAGGTGGGTGACGCCGCGCTGGGCGGGCCGGGCAAGCAGGTCGGTGATCATGCGGCCGGCCAGGCCCTGACCCCGTCCCTCGGCCGCGACCGCGACCTGCCACACGAAAAAGGCGTCGGGGTCCGACGGCGGCCGATATCCCGAGACCCAGCCGATAATGCGGCCGCTCTTCGTCGTTCCATCCTGCTTTTCCGCGATGATGCAATGATCCGCGAAATGGTCGCACTGAAGCAGGTTGCAGTATCGGGAATTGCGATCGAGCGGCGGGCAGGCCGCGATCAAAGCCGTGATCGCCGGTCCGTCGGCGGCGATGGGCGTCCGAAACGCAACATCGCTGGTGGCGGCATAAAAACTGTCCGAATTATCCCCTGTAGGCAACGACTTTTCGTCTTTTTGCCGATCCAATATGTTTCATCTCCTGAAATAATTTTCAATCGAGCCACGCCTGTGTGGCAACGAGTCGGCGCGAATATAGGCTTGATGAGCGCAATAACAATCCCGGCCGCGGGTATTTATTTCGATTTATGAAATATGTGGCAGGGGCTTGCCGGCAAAATCGGCTTGCGCCGGGCTATCCAGCGGCTACCCATCGGCGATGGACAGCGAGATTGCCAATGCGACGCTGAAGGCGTTGCGCCGCGTGCTGCGCGCGACGGAAGGCGGAACCCGGCGCCTGGCGGCCGCCACCGGCCTTACGCCGTCGCAGTTGCTGGTTCTGCGCGAAATCGACGCGGGGGACGATGTGACGCCCGGCGTCGTCGCCCAGCGATTGCAATTCAGCCATGCGACCATAACGGCAATCGTCGACCGGCTCGTCGACCTGGGTCTCGCCAGCCGGGCGCGCAGCGCGCAGGACAAGCGGCGCGTCCTTCTGGAAACGACCGAGCCGGGACGCCTGCGGCTGCGCGAAGCGCCCGACATGCTTCAGGAAAAGTTCGAGGCGGCCTTCGCGGCGCTGCCGGGATGGGAACAGGCGATGATATTGGCGGGTGTCGAACGCCTGGCCGATCTCCTCGGCGCGGGCGATGTCGATGCTGCGCCGCTTCTCGATACCGGGGCGATCGACCGGGCCTGAACCCGCTTCGGACGGACGGCTGCGCGGGCAGGGCGCTCGCCCCCGTGCATCGCCTCGGGTCGGGACAATGCGCTGTCGCCCGTCTGCGCCTATTCCCGGCGCAGATCGGACAAGGGCTGGAACGACATGATCGTTCCAGCCCCGTCACATCCTCTCACCGGGAGACGTCTCCGGTCAGAACGCGATCCGTGCGGTGATGCGCGCGCCGTGGCTCTGGCGATCCGATGCCAGTGTGCCGCTGTACGCCGCGCCGATCCGAAAGGCGCCCGCGCTGTAATCGAAGCCGGCCTCGATTTCGGCGGAGTTTTTCGGGATCCAGTTGCCGAGGATCGCGAATGGCGTTCCGCCGGCGGCGAAACCGCCCGTCGCCAGCGCGGCGCGGTCGTCGAACGCCCGGTTCCACGCCAGCGATCCAAAGGGCTGGAAGCCCGGCGCGTCGGCGTTGAGACGGCCGCGAAGGCCGAGGCTGAGGAAGGTCGTTTCCTGCTTCGTCCGGTCGATGGCAAGCGCGCCGCTGCCGCCCGTTTCGGTGAAGGCATCGCTTTTCGTCCGGACATGCGCCAGCCGGGCGAAGGGCGTGACGGCGGCCGTGCCGGCGACGATGTCATAGCCGACTTCTCCAAAGACCTGCAGCGTGTCGGCATCGCGGCTGGACGTCAGCGTCTGCGCCAGCGGGGCGAACGCGACCGTCCGGTTCGTATCGACATCGTGCCAGCCATAGCTGATGCCGAAGGCGCCGCGCAGGCCGTCGCCGGTGCCATAGGTCGCGTGCGCCGCCAGATATTTGCTGTCGGCATCGGCCTTGTCGCCGCGACCGGTCAGGCGGAAGTCGCTGCTGCCGATGCCGGCCGACAGTGCGGCGGCGAAACCGTTGCCGCCGATGCCGATGCCCGCGACCAGCCCGGTATGATCGGTATCGACGCCCGACTGGCCGCCCTTGGCATCGAAATCGCCCCAGCCGCCGAATGCGCTGCCCCAGACGAAGGCGCCGCCGGCTTCGGGCGCGGGCAGGGTCATCAATGCCCCGCGCAGGTAACGGCTGTCGTCGTTCAGCCCGGTGACGGTGCTCGCCAGGATTTCGCCCGACAGGTCGGTATAGGCGGTCTGCGCGCCTGCCGCGCTCGCCACCAGCACGCCTTCGAACAACGGATTGTCGAAGCCCAGCGACTGGATCGCGGCGGCGACGCCCGTCTGGTTGAAGCCGACGGCAACATCGGTGAAGTCGATGTCGTTGCGATAGAGCGACAGCGTCACCCGGTCGCTGCCATAGCGCAGCAGCGGGGTCAGAAAGGCCAGGTTCGACGTCACCGATCCGAAGGTGCCGCTGACGCCGCCGGCCCCGGTCAGCACGATATAATCGGTGCGCGGGTTATAGGCGCCGTTTTCGGCGAGCACGGCGACCTTCGCCGCGGCGTCGATCGTCACCCGGCCGGTGGCGTCGATGCGGTCGGCGGCGCCGGCGGCATTGGTTTCGACTTCATAGGTCGATCCGGCGGCAAAGCCCAGATTGCCCGCCACGGTCAGGCGCCCGATCGAGTTGCCGGGCGCGATGGTGCCGCCCGACGCGGCCGTCGTCGATCCGACCGTGCCGTTGCCGCCCAATGTGCCGCCGGTGTTCACCGTTACCGGCGATACGATCGACCCGTTGACCGCCAGCTTGCCGCCATTGACCGATGTGGGGCCGGTATAGGTGCTGTTGCCGGTGAGGTTCAGCGTGCCGCCCCCCGTCTTGACGATGCCGCCATTGCCCGAAATCGCGCCGGCAAAGGCGCTGTTGTCGGTCTGGCTGATGGTCAACTGGCTGTCGCCGACGACGACCTTGGTATCGGCTGCGCCCGAAAGCCCGCCGATCGTCTGGTCCTTGCCGGTGATGTCCAGCGTACCGCCGTCGCCCAGGTCGAATTTGGTTTCGGGGGCGATGGTGCCGCCGATCCGCACCGCGCCGCCGAAGATATTGGTCACGCCCTGAAAGCCGTAGTCGCCCGTGAAGGTCAGCACGCCGGCACCGCGCTTGTCGAGGATGCCGCTGCCCGAAAAGCCGCCGAGGAAACTATAGTCGTCGGATCGGTTGAAGACGAAGCGCCCGTTGTTGACGATGCTGCCCGCAAAGCTGCCTTCGGTGCCGCCCGCGCCCAGCGTGAAGCTGCCGTCGCCCTCTGTCGCCACATTGCCGGCGAGCACGCCGGTCAGGATCAGGCCTCCGTTCGACACGGTCGTGCCGCCGGTGTGGGCGATGGTGGCGGTATCGAGCGTGAACGCCGCTTCGCCGATCAACTGGATGCGTCCGGTGCCGGCGATGGTCAGGTCGGCAAGGTCCGACACCACATCGTCGCTGCCGAAGTTCAGCACCAGCAGGCCGTTGTTGGTCACCGCGCCGGTCTCGATCGGCGATTGGGCGGTGGCGCCCGCGCCGACTTCATTGACCTGCAACGCACCGCCCGCGCCGATGGCGACGCCATCGAACGCCCCGACGACGCCCGCCGTCGTCTAGTAACCCGACCCGACGTTCAGCGCCTCGAACCCGTTGGCGGCGCCGATCTGTTGGGCCGCGGTCAGTTCCAGAATGCCGCCTTCCAGATTCAGCGTATCGGTGCCGCCGCCCGCTTCGATCGATCCGGTGATCGCGCTGCCGGTACGCAGCGTGACGACATCGTCGAAATCGCCAAGGTCGATCGCGATGCCCGCGCCGCCGGTCAGGATGCCGCTGTTGTCGATCGCGGTCTGGACGATGCCGGAGATTGCCGCGCCGCCGGTGCTGGTGATCGTGCCGCTGTTCCGCACGCTGGCGGTATAGCCGGGGGTTCCGACCGCATCGCCCTGCACCTGAATGCCGCCAACCTCGCCGACGATTCCGCCGCTGTTGTCGATCGTGCCGCCGCCCGACAGGATGATGCCGAAACGGTCGCCGCCGATCGCGCCGCTATTGACGACGCTGGCGGCATAATCGGAGGGTGCCTGATCGTCGAAACGGAACATCGATATGCCATCGGCCAGCGCGTTGCCGGCGCCGAAGATCGAACCGCTGTTGGTGACCGCGCCGCCGCCGATCAGCCGGACGCCGTCATTGCCGTCGCCGACGATCACGCCGCTGTTCGCGATCTGCGTCCCTTTGGCGAGGCCGACGAGAATATTCAGGTCGGTGTCGAAGAGATAGGCGGTGGTGATGCCGGCCCCGGAACCGTAGATCGACCCGCTGTTCGTCACGCTCGACCCGGCGGTCGCGATGGTGATGCCCGCGTCGGGCGCCGCGGCGAAGCCGTCATAGGTGCCGTTGCCGCGGATCATGCCCGCGTTGACGATGGTCATCGTGCCGCTCGACCCGCCATAGATGCCCGACGTGCCGCCTTCGATCAGGCCGCCCGCCAGGTTGGTGATGGTCAGCGCGCCGCGCGAACCCTGGCTGACGCCTTCGGCAAAGCTGCTGCGGATCGTGCCGCTGTTTTCCAGCGTCGCGCTTTCGAGGTTGCTGCCGAAGCTGACGGCGAAGCCGCCCTGGCCGGTGCCGCCCAGATTGCCGGTGCCGGTGATCGTGCCGCTGTTGATCAGGGTCGCGAACTGGCCGTCGCGCAGTACGCCGTCGATCGCACTGCCCTGGATGAAGACGCCCTGTCCGGCGCCGGTGATCGTGCCCGCGTTGGTGACGCTGCCGCCGCTGGAGATCGCCGCGCCCGCGCGCTGGCCCGAGATGACCCCGCCCGCCAGATTGATCAGCGTGCCGGAATAGGTCGCCAGATCCTGATCATTATGGGCAAAGATCGACACGCCGTCGGTGCCGCCAAAGGCGTTCTGTGCCAGCCCCTGGATCGTCCCGCTGTTGGTGACGGTGCCGCCGCCGGCCAGCCGGATCCCGTCGTCATTCTCGCCGGTGATCGTCCCGCTGTTGGTGATCGCCGTGTCGATGATCGTGCCGACGAAGCTGTTCGTGTCGGGATTGAACGACAGATAGGTTACAATCCCGAACTGGGCACCCGAAATGTCGCCGCTGTTGGCGATCGTCGCCGAATGGCTGGAAAGGCTGATGCCCCCGTCGGGTTCGACATTGATGCCGTCGCCGCGCCCGTTGCCGCGGATCGTGCCCGCGTTGGTCAGGTCGAGAATGCCGAAAAGCCCCTCGACGCCCGACAGCGCGCCGGTGATGTCGCCGTCCGCTTCATTGACGATCGTCACGAGCCCCGACGCCATCGGACCGAACAGGACGCCATCGCCGGTCGTGCCGGTGATGGTGCCGCTGTTGGTCAGGGTGCTGGTCGAAAGCCCGGCACCGATAAGGACGCCGGTTTCGCCATTGCCGGTAATCGAACCGCTGTTGACGATGCTGGCCGAAATACCGAGCAGCGGATTGCCGTCTTCGTCGGTGTTGCCGTTCTGGACGAGCAGGCCGATATCGCCGCCGGTGATGCTGCCGGCATTGGCGATCGTGCCGCCCCCCGACACGATCACCCCGCGCGACGCGCCCGTGATGCTGCCCGATGCGGCGTTGGTGACGCTGCCGACATAGGTCGCCAGATCCTGGTCGAACTGGTTGAAGATCGAAATGCCGTCGGTCAGGCTGGGGTTGGCGACGCTTGTGATGCCGGTGATCGTGCCGCTGTTGGTGACGGTGCCGCCGCCCGCCAGCCGCACCCCGTCATTGTTAAGACCCGTGATCGTCCCGCTGTTGATGACCATCGCATTATAGGCGACGAAGCCGAGGTTGCCGGCGCCGGTGATGACCCCTGCGCCGGCGGCGTCGATCGTCCCGCTGTTGGAGACGACGGCATCGGCGGTCTGGATCAGGATGGCGTTCTGCCCGCTGCTCTGGATCAGGCCCCCATTGTCGACGTTGAGCGTGCCCGCATTGGACAAGATCGCGTTGCCCCCGACGATCAACTGTCCCGTGGCGCCATTGTTGAAGGTCAGCGTGCCGGTGTTTTGTTGATTGATGCCAAAGGCCGAAGCGTTGATCGTGCCGCTGTTCTCGATCGTCGCCGACCCCAGCGCACCACTGGCCAATATGCCCATGAAGCCGTTGATCGTGCCGCTGTTGTTGACCGTGGCCACGCGATCCGCATCGCCCGTCAGCGTGATGCCGAAGGGGATCGATGCCGGCGTATTGATCAGCGGCGCGCTGATCGTGCCGGCATTGTTGATCGTGCCGCCGCCCGACAGCGCCGCGCCGATCGAGTCGCCCGAAATCACGCCGCCCGCCTCGTTGGTGATCGTGCCGACCCCCGTCACGCCCGTCAGCGGATTGTCCGCGAATTGCGACAGCGCGGCGCCGATTCCGAGTTCGCCGGCGGCGGTATTGCCGTTGGTTCCGCTGATCGTCCCGCTGTTGACGATGGTGCCGCCGCCGGTCAGCGCGACGCCGCGCCCGCCCGTGGCGGTGATCGACCCGCTGTTGGTGACGCTCGTGTTCGCGGCCAGCGGCTGGCGCGGCAGGGGATCGTCATTTTCGTCTTCGCCGAAGAAATAGGTGGTGACGACGCCATTGACGCCGGTGATCGACCCGCTGTTGACGACGATCGAATTGGGCTGGGCGATGACGACGCCGCCGTCGGGCCGCTGGTCGGGCAGCTGCGGGCTGCCCGAAATCGTTCCGTTGCCGATGATCGTGCCCTGATTGTCGAGATCGATCGCGCCATTGTCGGCATAGACGCCGATAATGTCGCCTTCGACTGTTTCGATCGCGGGGATGGTGATTTCCAGCGTGTCGGTCTGGTCGTTGTGGATGCCGAACGCGGCCTGCGCCTGGGCGGGCGCGGCCATCTGGGTCAGGCTGAACCCCGCGATCGCGCTGGTCGCAAGCAGGCGCGTTTTCAACATATTCGACATCGACTCTATTCCCCCCAACATGGCTTCGAGCCTGAATTGCGCGACTGGCCGCGCGGCTCGCCCAATGGCCCGATGGCCGGGCCGGCCATCATTGCGCCCCCACGCGCGCCGAAGCCCAGCTTCGACACGTCCGTGAACCGACTAGGGGAGCGGAACCGTCCTGATCTACCCAAAGTAATTTAGGGGGCGGGACGGGCGTCGATGGATGGCGGTGGGGCGGCGGTCAGGTCGTTGCCGCGCGCCGGGCCAATATATCGTAATGGCGGCCGATGCCGAAGCGGTCGAACCGCCCGAAGCCGGCGGCGCGAAGCCGGGATTCGATTGCCGCGGCATCGGTCCAGCGGCTGTCGACCTCATAGAAGAGGCTGGCGATGCGGTCGCGATGCATCGACGCGATCAGCGCCTCGACCACCGTTTCCTCATGCCCCTCGACATCGATCTTGACGATCAGCGGCGCGTCGGGGGGAAGCAGTGTGTCGACCCCGGTAATGCCCAGGATACGAATGTCCTCGCCCACACCCGTCGCCGCGGTGTCGCGCAGGCTGGCGACGCCGCTGTGCGCGGTGTCGGTGGCGATCGTCGCCATGCCCGACTGAAGCGAGACGGCGGCGTGGACGGGACGGATATGCGCCTCGGCGCCGTTGAGCGCGATATTGTCGCGCAGCAGGGCAAAGGTCGCGGCGACGGGTTCGAAGGCGGTGACGCCGACGCACTGCGGGTTGCGCGCCGCAAGCAGGCTGTACAGGCCCTGATTGGCGCCGATGTCGACGAAACCAAAGGGCCGCTCCTGGGCCGCCAGATAGCCGGACAGCACCCGGCCATAGGTGGCGTAACGGCAATATTGAAAGGTCCGGTCGCGCCAGTTGGCGCGCATCCGGACGCCATAGCGCGACGTCACGACGTCGCGTCCGTCGCGGCGGGCGACTTTCGACGCGGCGCGCGCGGCCCATTTGTGCAGCGTCTTCTTCACGCCATAGTCGAGGAACGCCGCGATCGGTGAAGGGGTGGAAAGCGGAGAGGTGGAGAGAGCAGGGGTCATGCGCGTGCCAGAAAGTCCAGGATCGCGCGAGCCGCGCGTTCGGAAGAGGGGCGATCGGACAGATCGAAGCTGTAACGGAACATCTGTTCCTGCCGCGTGCGCAGCGTGCCGGTCAGGCGCGGCTCATCGGCGAAAGCGGCGGCCAGCCCGCTCATGTCCTCGACGACCGGCCCGGCGCGCCAGTGCGCGAAATCGGGATTGCCCTGCCACGCCAGGCGCCGGGGGTTCAGGAAGACGCAGGGACGCGGGCGGCGGATGAACTCATAGACCTGGCTGCTCGCGTCGCCGAGGTAGATGTCGGCGGCTTCGGTATAGCTCATGTCGAGACAGGCGGGGCTGCCCGTGTCGATCAGGATATGGTCATGCTCATAATGGTCGGGCCGCGGCCCGAAATTCCAGCCGAGCGCAAAGGGGGACAGCGACGCCGTCAGCCGCTTGCGGAACAGCATGACATGCGGCGCGAAGATCAGATTGTAACGGTCGCTCGCCGCGAACCAGTCCAGGATCTGCGGCCCCATGCGATACCAGGACGACAGGGCGGGCGACGGGTGGGGGTTGTAGAGGACGGTCGGCCGGTCCTTGGGAAACAGGCGCGGCCGGCCGGCGCGCGGCGGCAGATCGAACTTGGGATAGCCGACGATCGCATGGCCGTCGGTCTTCAACAGGTCGGCCTGCGCCAGCCGGTCGCGGATCTTCTCGCCCGACAGCAGTACCAGGTCGAACTTGCCGCTGGCCTTGTCGAAACCGATGGCGCGGTCGCCGGCGCCGTGGCGCGTGTGCACCAGCTTCAGCGACTTGAGCCCGAACAGCGATTTCAGGAGCAGCGAAGTCTTTTCAGGAACGACCAGCGCGTCGAGATCGCGAAAGCGGTCGAGATTGCGGTGGAGCGAGGAAATGATGTCGACGGGCAGCGCGCGGCCCGACGCCCTGTTCGCGGCGCGCGCGATTGGCGAGGCCGGGCGCAGCCGGACGATGTCGGGCGCCGACCCGTTCAGCGGCGCGGTCAGGCGGCGTACCTCGCCCTCCGCGCCTTCGGACACCAGGATGCGGATCGAAGCGGCGGGGTTCAGCCGCCCCAGTTCGAGCGCGACGGGCAGCGCGTGCGCGACCTGATGCCCGCCATGATGGTTGAACAGGAAGCCGATGTTCATGCCGCGGCCTTTCGCGTCGCGCGCCAGTCGAGCACCGGCCAGCGGCGGTCGGCGGCGATCGCGCGCAGCGCCTTCGACGGGTTCACGGCAAAGGCCTCGTCGCTGTAATCGAGCATCGGCAGGTCGGAAGCATGGTCGGAATAGAAGCGGATATGCGCCGCCGCGCGGTCGATCCCGGCATCGGCCAGAAAGGCCTCGACCATCGCGCGCTTGTCGGCGCCATAGCAGTTGGTGCCGCCGATCGCCGGACTGAGGCAGCCGTTGCGCCATGTCGATGCGGTCGCGACGACGTCGGCGATGCCCAGCCGCCGGGCGAGCGCGGCGGTATAGAAATGCGGCGCCGCGGTCGCCAGCAGGATGCGCCGCCCGGCCGCCCGCTCGCGCGCGATCAGCGCCAGCCCCTCGGCATAAAGGCCGGTTTCGACCAGCCGCCGCGCGAAGCGGTCGGCAAGCTGCGCCGCCTCGCGCTCGGGCAGGGCGCCGCCCAGCGCCAGCCGGTGCATCGCCTGCTTCATCGTGCGGCGCGGCACGATGCGCGCCGCATAGAGCAGCGCGACGGGCAACAGCAACGGCAGCAGCATCAGACGCCACGGCGCGCGGGTTCGCATCGCGAACAGCAGAAAGGGGGTATAGGTCGGCTGAATGGTCAGCGTGCGGTCGAGGTCGAATACCGACAGCGCGACCGCCGCGCGCCCCGATTGTTCCGCCGTCCGTTCCGCCTGTGCCATCGCCGGTTCCTTTCGGGGACGGGCTGTGGCACCGCTGCCTGACGCGGCGATGGGGCGATTATTTGTTTTTCGTCATGTTGGCGGGCGATGTGGCGGTTCGCCGCGCGGAGCGGTAACGGGGGGCGATGCATATCCTGGTGATCGAGGACGATGCCCGCGTTGCGGAGCATATCGGCAAGGGGCTGAAAAGCGCCGGGCATATCGTCGTTATCGAACGCGACGGCCGCGCCGGGCTGCTGCGCGCCGCCGCCGACAGCTATGACCTGATCGTCGTCGACCGGATGCTGCCGCATGTCGACGGGCTGACCATCGTTCAGACGATCCGCGCGACCGGCGACACGACGCCGGTGCTGTTCCTGAGCGCGCTGGGCGAGGTCGACGAACGCGTCGCGGGCCTGCGCGCGGGCGGCGACGATTATCTGACCAAGCCTTTTGCCATGTCTGAACTGCTGGCGCGCATCGACGTGCTCAGCCGGCGCGGCCCCGCGATCGTCGCGGAAACGAAGCTGACGGTCGGCGATCTGGAGATTGATTTGCTGGGACAGGCGGTGCGGCGCGGCGGGCGGGCCATCGACCTGACCGCGCGCGAGTTTCGCATCCTGTCCTACCTCGCCCGCAACGAAGGGCGCGTGGTGACGCGGTCGATGCTGCTGGAACATGTCTGGGATTATCATTTCGATCCCCAGACCAATATCATCGACCAGCATGTCAGCCGCCTGCGGCAAAAGGTCGACCGGGGTTTCGACGCCGCGCTCATCCATACGGTGCGCGGCACCGGCTATCTGATGCGGGCCGGCGGATGACCGGGCTGATGGGCGGGCGGATATGAGCGGGCGGAACGGCTTCGGCCTGTGGCGCAGCCTGACGCTGCGCATGGGGCTCATCTATATCGCGCTGTTTCTGACCTCGACGGCGCTGATGTTCGGCGCCGCCTACTGGTTCGGCGTCTATCGGCCCTATCTGGCGGAGGCCGGGCGGGTGCGGGTCGAGGCGGGCAATCTGACCGCGATCGACCGCGCCGGTGGGCGCGGCGCGTTGATCCGCGCCCTGGCCGCGCGCCGCGAAACCGGCCCACGCCGGGCGTTCGACGCGCTGATCGCGCCCGACGGATCGGCGACGATGGGCAATTTGCCGAGCTGGCCGAAAGAGGTGATCGGCGGCTGGGCGACGCTGGAGGCCGACGTCTATCGCGGCGGGCAGGAGGAGGATTTCGAGGCGCTGGTGGTCGAACGGCGGCTGGACGACGGTGCCCGGCTGATCGTCGGCCGCGACGTTGAGGACATCGACGATCGCGACGAACTGTTCACCCTGGGGTCGGCCTGGCTGATCCTGATCGCCGCGCTGCTCGCGCTGGGCGGCAGCGTCGCGATGAGCCGCGCCATCGGGATGCGGATCGACGCGGTCACGCGCACCGCACGGCGGGTGATGGCGGGCAGCATGGCCGAACGCATCCCGCTGCGCGGCACCGGCGACGATTTCGACGCGCTGGCGGCAACGCTGAACGCGATGCTGGGGCGGATCGAGGAATCGGTCGAATCGGTCCGCCGCGTGTCGGACAATATCGCGCACGAGCTGCGGACGCCGCTCGCCCGGTTGCACGCCGACCTCGACGAACTGCGCGCGGCGAACGGCGAGGCGGAACGGCAGCGGCTGGCCGATCAGGCGGCGGCGGAGGCGGAACGGCTGCAATCGATCTTCGACGCGCTGCTGCGCATCGCGCGGATCGAAAGCGGGCGCCATCCGGCCGGCGCGCGGCCGGTCGATCTGTCGACGCTGGTCGCCGACGCGGTCGAATTCCACATGCCCGATGCGGAGGCGCGCGGGCAGCGGATCGACGCCCGCATCGCGCCGGGCCTGACGATGGAGGGTGACCCCAATCTACTGTTCCAGGCGGTGTCGAACCTGCTCGACAATGCGATCAAATATGGCGGCACGGGCGGGGCGGTCACCGTGACCGCCGCGCACGAGGGCGGCCGGCCGCTGATCGTCATCGCCGACACCGGCCCCGGTATCGCGCCCGAATATCGCGAGCGGGTGAAGGAACGCTTCTTTCGCGTGCCCGGCACCGCCGACAGGCCGGGCACCGGGCTCGGCCTGCCGCTGGTCGAAGCGATTGTCGCCCAGCACCGGGGAAGCATGACAATCGGCGACGCGAATCCGGGAACCCGCGTCGCCCTGTCTTTCTGACCGCTTGTTTCCGGCGGCTATTTCTTTTCGACCAGCTCGCGCAGCAGAAAGGCGTGGAGCATCGCCGCGCGCACCGCATCCTCGGCATGGTCGGCGCCGACCGAATGGCCGCCCTCCAGATATTCGTGATAATAGACGGGATTGCCATATTCCTCCAGCCGCGCGGCGAATTTGCGCGCATGGCCGGGGTGGACGCGGTCGTCCTTCGTCGACAGATACAGGAAGATCGGCGGATATTTCGCGCCCTTGCGGATATTCTGGTAGGGCGAATATTTCGACAGGAAGGCCCAGTCGGCGGGATTGTCGGGATCGCCATATTCGGCGACCCACGATGCGCCCGCGAGCAGCTTGTTATAGCGCCGCATATCCTTCAACGGCGATCCCGAAATGACGGCGCCATAAAGGTCGGGGCGCTGCTCCATCGCCGCGCCGACCAGCACGCCGCCGTTCGAGCGGCCCGAAATCGCGATCCGGCCCTTGGCGCTGACGCCCGTTTTCACCAGATCCTCGGCGACCGCGTGCAGATCGTCGAAGCTCGCCTGCCGTTTCTCGCGCAGCGCCGCCTGGTGCCATGCGGGGCCATATTCGCCGCCGCCGCGGATGTTGGCGAGGACATAGGCGTTGCCGTCCTCGACCCAGAACAGGCCGAGCGGCCCGGCGCGATAGGGCTGGCCGGTCAGATAGCCCGGCGTCTGCGCGGCGCGAAAGCCGCCATAGGCGTGAACGAGCGCGGGAACGGGGCCCTTGGCGCCCGTCTTGCGAACCAGGAAATAAGGGACTTTCGTGCCGTCCTTCGACGTCGCAAAGCGTTTTTCGACGGTCAAACCGTGGGTGTCGAATGTCGCCGGCAAACTCTGCACCCCCCGCGGCGCCGTGTCGGTGCCGACGGCATAGAGCGTCGGCGGCGTCAGCATCGTCTCGGCCGTCACCAGCGCCTCGTCGTGATCGTCGATAGTGCCGGCGATCTGGACCGTCGCATTAGCCGCGACCGGAATTTCGCGCTGGCTCCAGCGGCCGTTCGGCTGGTCGCGGCGCAGCGCGAACAGCTTTCCCTCGACATCGTCGAGCGCCTTGACCCAAAGGACGTTCTTGGTGGCCGCGACGTCTTCGATTGCCTGGGTCGGCGTCGGCTTCATCACCGGGACGATGGGTCCCTGCCGCTTTGCCGCCATGTCGGCGATCGACAGCGAGACCAGCGTGCCCTCCGCGAAGGCTTCGCCCCAATCCTTGTTCAGGAAAACGATGGCCTGGCCGTCGATCACGGCGCGCAGGCTGGCGGTTTCGGGAATGGGGGTCGAGACATAGGCCGACCCGTCGGCGGCGGGGATGCGGTAATCTGCGGTGTAGAAGGTCTTGCCGCGGCTGATCACCGGCAGGCGCCGGTCGCCGTCCATGAAGGCGAAGACGTTCATGCCGACGTCCGCCTGTTCGCCCTCCGCCACGATTGTCGCGGCCGACAGCGGCGTGCCGCGTTTCCACCGCTTGACGATACGCGGATATCCCGACGCGGTCATGCTGTCCGGCCCGAAATCGGTGGCCACCAGCAGCGTGTCGGCATTTTCCCATGTCACGCTGCTTTTCGCTTCGGGCAAGGTAAAGCCGCTGTCGACGAAGCGCCGCGTCTGACGGTCCCATTCGCGCACGACATCGGCGTCGGTGCCGCCGGGGCTCAGCGAAACGAGGCAGCGGACATAATCGGGGGCCAGGCAGTCGGCGCCGTGCCAGACCCAGCTTTTTCCTTCCGCCTTGCCCAGCGCATCGACGTCGATCAGCGTCGACCAGTCGGGCTTGCCCGCCAGCCACGCGTCCAGCGAGCTTTGCCGCCACAGCCCGCGCGGATTTTTGGCGTCGCGCCAGAAATTGGTGACGGTGCCGCCCATCACCTCGTCCGGCATCGCGATCTGGCGGTCGTCGTCGAGGATCGCCTTTGCCCGCCGGCGGTCGGCCTCGAAGCCGGGGCGCGACAGGATCAGCCTGTCCGTCGCCGCATTCTGCGCCTTCACCCAGTCGAGCGCCTTTTCGCCCTCAATCTCTTCCAGCCACAGATAGGAGTCGTCATCCTGTGCGGCCGCACTGACGGCGATGCAGGAACAGCCAAGGGCCAGCGCAGCAAGCGCGGTGCGGATCATCTCATTCTCCCGGTTGGATTACCATGCTGTGCTAGCATCATGATACAGCCGGAGGGAAGGGCGACTATTGATCGATGATGATCGTTCCGGGATGATGCGTGTCGAGATGCTTCTTGATGATGCGCAGGTTGCGCGTGTTCGACCGGAACAGCAGGTCGAACGCATCGCCGACCAGCGGGATGGCGCCTAGCGCGGTGTCGACGCCCAGATTGCCCATCATGCGCCAGATCTTCCATTTGGGCATGCCCAGATTGCGGGCCTCCCAGATCAGATAGGCACCCATCAGGCCGGTGATGACGTCGCCGACCACGGGGACCAGCCCGACGATCGCGTCGAGGCCGACCGGGCGGTTGATGCCAGGAATGACGAAGCTGCGTTCCAGCAGGATTTCCAGCGTTTCGACACGCTTGCGCAACGCAGCGGGATCGCGGCGATTGTCGATCAGGGCGTCGAACAGCGCGTCGGGGTTCGGCGACGAAGGGGCCATGCGGGTCCTTTCAAGGCGCGCGCGGCGGTGCGCGCGTCACCCTAGTTGGGGCGGGCGATCAGCCGATTCAATGGGTGCTGCGCCCGGATGTTCGCGCGCAGTCCGGTCAGCCGCTGCGACGCGACCGACCAACGCATCGGCGTCGCGATCGGAATATAGGACGCATAACGGTTCAGAACGGCTTCGGCTTCGGCGATCTGGGCGTTGCGCTGACCGCTGTCGATATTGGCGGTTGCCTGGTCGATCAGATTCTGCGCCTCACGGTTGCACAGCGTGTCGCGGCGGCACGACAGGCGGCGCAGACCCCACAAGGGATCGTCGTTGGGCATCACCTCGTCGATCAGCTTCAGATCGGCGACGGCATCCATCGCGACGCGTTCGCTGGCCAATCCGATGGCGGCGAAGTCGGCGGCGACATAAGCGTAGAGGATACGCCCGCCCGGTGAATCGGGCACCGCGATGCGCAGGGGATCGATATCGCGCCCGGCGGCGATCCACGCGTCGACGACGCGTTTCGATTCGGCCAGCCGCGCCGCATCGTCATAGTCGGCCCAGGCGGGCGGCAGCGGCGGCGGTCCACCCTCGCGCGTGTGCAGAGTGGGCCGCAGCGTCACCTGCGGCTGCCATTCGGTGAGGCCGAAAGCATCGATCAGGCGCGTGCGGCGCACCGCGCGGACCAGCGCGTCGCGATTGGTGTCGAGCGCCAGAAAACCCTCGGCGCGCACGAAGGACAGGCCGAACAGGCCGGGGGCGGGATCGACGACCAGCCGCGCCCGGCCGATGTTGGATGCGATGAAATAGGGCAGGGTCGAAAAACGGCCGCCGATTACCCCGTCGGCATAGCCGTTCTTGAACCGCGCCAGCGCGCCCGCCGGGCTGGTGCCGACCAGTTCGATCGACGCGGCGGGATCGGCGGCGGCCTCTTCCGCGGCCTCTGCATCCTCGGCCAGCGGATCGGGAACTGGCGTGAGCAGCAGCGCGCCGCCCGACCGGCGCGCTCGCATCGGTCCCCAGCCCATGCCCTTGTTCACCACGGCCATCGACGGCTGCGCGAGCAGGTCGAGCAGGGCGGGCTGCGGAACCGACAGGCGGATTTCGATGACGCTGTCGGTCATCGCGCGGATCGCCTCGATCTCCGGAAAGTCGGCGCGCAGCAAATGGCGGCCGCGCCGCGCCGTATAACCGCGCAGGATCGCGGCGACCTCTTCGGCCATGACACGGCGGCCACCCGTCCACTTCGCTTCGCGAATCCGGAAGATATAGCTGCGTCCGTCGGCCGTCACCGTCCAACGCTCGGCCAGCCCCGGTTCGACCTGCCCGTCGCCGTCATAGGCGACAAGGCCTTGCGACACGGCATCGAGCAGCGCCGCATTGGGCGCCGACAATTCGCCGTTGACCGGGTTGGCGGCGGCGTTGAGTGGGCCGATTCCCGCGATCCGTACCGGCCCACGCTCGTCGAACAGGCCGCATGCGGACAGCGTCAGCAGCAGGGCGGCCAGCGCCGCAGCCGCCGTGCCGCGGCCGGGTCGCCAAGGCTTGGCGGGCTTTGTCCTGTGTGTCGCGGATAGCATGCCGGACATCATAAGGCCGCCGCCCAAAACCGGAAGTGGGGAACGGAACGCCGCCTTCGACCCGTGATTGCCGATGCATGAACGGCGCCGGATTCCATTATCATATATACTATTATTCAATAAATAAATTATTTATATTACTATAAATATACTGATATTTAGAATAACTATATGGATCAAAATATATTGATATTATTTCAATGAAATTATAGATTCCAATTGAAAAGTTTCGGCATCGCTTTCGTTGATACCTGAGCGTTCATGGCGATAAATTGTTCGGAATATGCGGAAATGATGCCATATTTGATGTAATTTTTACCGAATTTAAGGGTGTGATGCGCTATCCCGGTTGAACGGAAGGGGAGCGGACATGGCCGGGAGCGGCCCGCATATCGTTGCAGAGCTGGTTCGGGGTTGCCCGGCGGCGATCGATGCGATCGCGCAAAAGTCCGATGCGTCCCTGCGATTCCTGCGGGCAAGCTGGTTCGACGCGCGGCGCACCGACACCCTGCTGGGCCGCCATGGCGACGGCACCCCCTTTGCCGCGATGCCTGTCGCCCCGCTTCGCGCGCCGCTGCCGGTCGGCCGCACGCTGGCATCCGGTTACTGGCCGTTTCGATCGCCGGTCATCGCCAGCGGTACGCCGGGCTCCGCGATCGCGGCGTTGATGGCGCATCCGTTGACGGCGCGCGCGTTGTCGCCGCTGTGGCGGCTGGGGCCGACCTATGCCGACGACCCCGCTGCCGGTGCGTTGCTGCGCGGTGCACGGAAAGCGGGCTGGACCGTGCTGACGCGGCGGCTTGGGCAGATATACAGGCTGGACCTTGGCGCGCTGATGGCGGACGGCGACTGGCCGCGCAAATCGACGCGGCGCAGCCTGGCGCGCCACGAACGCAGGCTTGGCGAGCGGGGGCCGCCGCATTGCCGGACGATCAGCGGCGGGGCCTGGCACGGCGATGTCTTCGACGAACTTGCTGGCATCGAAAGACGAAGCTGGGTGGCGCGGCAGGGGGATATCGGCGGCGCGAAATTCTTGACCGCGGCACAGCGGCGGCCATGGCGACGGGCGGTCGCGGACCCGGAACTGGCGCGTCGATTGTCGGCGACCATCCTTTATGCCGGCGACCATCCCGTAGCTTTTTCGTTCGACCTGCAGTCGGGCCATATCCAGTATAGCATCGCTAGCAGCTATGACGCCGATTTCTCGGCCTGCCGCCCGGGTAAGATCGTCAGTTACCGCCAGTTCAGGGAAGCGCGGCGCCGCAACGTGGCGATGGTCGACCTGGGCCTTGGCGACAGCGGCTACAAGCGCGAAATGGGCGCGCGGCGCGGGCCCGATGTCCATGACTATGTCGTCGTGCGCCACCGCGCCGTCGCCGCCCTGTTGCGCGCGCGATGGGAAGGGCATGTGCCGTCGCTGAGCGATGATCCGGCGCCCGTACAGCCGGTGGCTTCGCGGCTCGATGCCGATGGCTGAGCATGGCACGGCGGGGAAGGACGCGAACGCAATGGCGCCGCCGGTAACGCTTCGCATCGAACTGGCGGGACGGACGGTCGGCCGCATCCGGCGCCGGCTGCGTACCCTGTCTCTGACGCTGTCAGATGTGCTGGGCGAGGCGGTCCCCGCCCTGCCGCCGCCCGGTGCCGATGGCTATCTGCTGCGATCCTTTCCCGCCGCGGCCATTCCCGCCTTGTACGACAAGCTGCCCGGCTGGCTGCTTTTCGCCCGGCAATATTATCCGCGTCATCATGTCGTCATGGTGGACGGCGACTTTGATCGATGGTGGCAGGGCTTTTCGGCCAGGACCCGCTCGACGCTGTCGCGCAAGGCGCGGCGGCTTGCGGACCGTTTCGACGGCGGCTTCACGATCGAGGCGTGCCGTACGCCCGATGAAGTGCGGCATTTCATGACCGCGGCGCAGCTCTTGGCCCGGCGCACCTATCAGGCGCGCCTGCTCGGCGCGGGGCTGCCGACGGACGAAGCGGCGGTGATCCGGGCGGTCGCGGCGGCGGAAGAGGACGCGCTGCGCTGTTTCCTGCTCGTCGCCGACGGGCGTGCGATCGCCTATCTCTATCTGCCGGTTCGCGACGATGTGCTCATCTATGCCCATCTCGGCTACGACCCCGATTTCGCCGACTTGTCGCCCGGCACGGTGCTGCATGTCGAGGCGATGCGGCGGCTCTATGCCGAACGGCGATTTCGCGCCTTCGACTTCACAGAAGGCGACGGCGCACACAAGGCGCAGTTCGGGCGGGCCGCCGTCCCCTGCGCCGACGTCATCGCGCTGCGGGCGACCTTGCGCAATCGCCTTGCGCTTGCGGCGCTGCGCGGAGCCGACGGTTTCGCGCGTCGCGCAAAGATGCTTGCGGCACGCGCCGGGATCGTCGCCAGTTTACGCAAATGGGTGCGGCGATAGCATCGCGGCGCGCGCGGGGCCGGGGCTTGATCGCCTGCTTCCCCGGCCGCATGATCGTCCTGGAAAGCGAGCACAGGATATGGCGAAGCATCGCATCTATTCGATCAGCGTGGCGAGCGTTTACCCCCATTATGTCGCCAAGGCCGAAAAGAAGGGCCGCACAAAGGCCGAAGTCGACGCAATCATATGCTGGTTGACAGGCCACAGCGGGGAAACGCTCGACGCGCAATTGGCGGGCGGGACGACTTTCGAGGATTTCTTCGCCGGCGCGCCGAAGATGAATCCTGATCGCTCGCTGATCACCGGCGTGGTCTGCGGCGTCCGGGTGGAGGCGGTGGACGATCCGCTGATGCGCGAAATCCGCTACCTCGACAAGCTGATCGACGAATTGGCGAAGGGCAAGGCGATGGACAAGATTCTCCGTCGATAGGTGAGCGCGATCCGCCGACGCGCGGCTTGTCCCGGCGGACGGCATATATTAACGCGGAGCCGCTACGGCACGGGTGCGCGCGGGCGCCGCCGTTCGGGGGAACCAGATGATCCGCCTTTTCCTGTCGGTCGACATGGTCGGCTCGACCCAGTTCAAGGCCCGCTTTACGGGGCAGGGAAGCCAGGGCTGGCTCGAGATTTTTCGTGCCTTCTTCAGCAATTTTCCCCTGATGCTGGCGGGACAGGTCGGGTTCGAGTTCATCGACGACGACCGCACCCCGTCGATCGACATATGGAAGGCGATGGGCGACGAGGTGATTTTTACCGCCGAGCCGCAGGACGCCGACGAAGCCGTGTCGATCCTGCGCGCGCTGATCCGCGCGATGACGCTGTATGAGGGGAAATATTTCGATCGCCTGCCGCTGCGGCTGAAGGGCACGGCGTGGCTGGTCGAATTCGGCGAGCAGAATATCGAACTCGATATCGCCGAACTGGCGGCGGGCGACGGGGCACGGCACATCGATTATATCGGCCCCGACGTCGACCTGGGTTTCCGCCTGTCGAAATATGCGCGGCCGTCGAGCCTCGTGATTTCGCTGGACCTGCTCGAACAATTGCTGGGCGCCGACAATGCGGGCGGCCTTGCCTTTCACCTTGTCGGTCGCGACGAGCTCAAGGGCGTGATGTTCGGCCGCCCCTATCCCGTCATCTGGGCCAGCGATGCCGACGCGGGGTTCGATTTCATGCCGTGGGAGGTGGAGGAATGCCCGTTGGTCGCCGCCGCCGTCGATGCCGCGCCGACCGCTCCGGACCTGCTCCGCCGGACGATTGCCGACATGCGGCTCTATCTGCGCAAGATGCACGGCATCGAGCGGGCGCCGGTTGCTTTGGGTGGCTGACGCGCGCGATCAGGCGGCGCTTGGCCCTTCGTAGCAGATCACCAGAATCGCGATATCGTCCGACTGCGGGACTTCGCCGACGAAGGCGCGGACATCGTCGGCTAGCCCCTCGGCGATGAAGCGCGCCGACGGATCGCGGCGCGTCGCCGCCAACGCGGCCTCGATCCGTTCGGCGGTATAGAGCGCGTCGCCGGGGCCGGTCGCTTCCGACACCCCGTCGGTGAACAGGATCAGCGCATCGCCCGGCGCGAGGGTGAAGCCGTCCGATCGATAGGCGACATCCTCGAACACCCCCATCGCGATGCCGGTCTGCTTGACCAGCCGTTCGACCGCGCCCTCCGCGCGGACGATGAACGGCGCCTCGTGCCCCGCATCGCTGTAGGTCACGCGGCCGTCGCGCAGGTCCAGGATGCCCGCAAAGGCGGTCACGAACATTTCCGCCACATTGTCGCGCGCCAGTTCGGCGTTGACCCGGTCCATGATCGCGGCGGTCGAATCGAGCGACAGCGCCTGCGCCTTGAACAAGGTCGTCGTCATCGCCATGAACAGCGCCGCCGGCACGCCCTTGCCTGCGACGTCGCCGACGACGAAGAACAGGCGGTGGCGGTCGATCAGGAAATAATCATACAGGTCGCCGCCGACCTGCTTCGCGGGTTCCAGCATGGCAAAGACGTCGAGGTCGGTGCGGCCCGGGAAGGGCGGAAATTTTCCCGGCAGCATCCCGATCTGGATGTCGCGTGCCGCGGTCAGCTCGCCCTCGACGCGCTCGCGTGCGGCGGTCGCGGTCTGGACCTCGATCAGATAGCGTTGCAGCCGGGCGATCATCGCCGACATGGCTTCCGCCAGACTGCCGACCTCGTCGCCGCGCGCCCCGCCGATCCGCCGGATTTCCTCCAGCTGCCCGTCGTCGGCCTCGAAGCTGCGCTCCTCCATGCTGCGGGTGAAGGCGGTGAGCTGGGTCAGCGGCAGAACGATCCGGCCGATCAGCATCCAACCGACGGCGAGTGACAGCGCGAACATGACAACGCCGACCGCGACCGATTGCACCAGCGCGCTGCGCAGTTTTGCGTTCAGCCGCGCCAGGGCGATGTCCGCCCCGATGACATAGCTTCGTCCATCGGTCATGCGCACCGGCTTGTAGATCGACCGGAAGCGGCCGAAACTGTCGCTATATTCCTCGAAACGCACGCGGCCGTCGGTGAAGCTGCGGTGCAGGTCGGCGGGCGCCGTGTCGTAAAGCGCAAAGAATTTCGTTTCCGACCCGGCATGGATTTCGCTCATCGTCGCACTGGTCGACACGGTGCGGATCTGCGGTCCGAATTTCATATAGGTATAGACATAGGCGAGCCCGGATTCGTTCGCGAAGCGCGACAATCGGTGCTGCAACGCGTCGAATTCGGTCGCCGGGACCGAATCCATGTGCGCGATGCGGTCGTGATAGCCGACGGGCACGATTTCCTGCACCGCATTCACCGCGGTCAGTAGCTGATTGTCGATTCCCGACAGGATTTCGGCGCGATCGATGCCGTAAAGCACGATCGAATAGGCCGTCGCCGCGATCAGATTGAGCGCGAACAGCAGCAACAGCAGCTGGGGCTTCAGCCCGAATTTCCGTTTCTTCTTCGCCATCGCCCCGCCGTCATCATCGCCGCTTTGCATCGCGCTGACAACCGTGCGACAGACTTCTTCAATATTTTATTGCTATGCAGCAAACCGGGCGTAGCGGGGCGGAAGGACATTCTATCTTGGTCGACAGGCTGAACCGTCTGTTCCGTATCGAACGGGGCGAATGGCCGAAGCTCGTCCAGTTCGGCCTGTTCGGCTTTCTGCTCCAGATGGGGTTGGGCGTGGGCTTCAGCGCCGGCGACGCCGCCTTTTTCGGCAATGTCGGGGTGTCGGCGCTGCCCGTGATCTTCATGCTCACGCCGCTGGTGATGCTGGTGTACACCGGCCTCTTCTCCGTCCTGATGGTGCGCTTTTCGCTGAACCATATGGTGATGGCGACGCTGGCGATGCTGGTCGTCGGCGGCGTCGTTCTGGGGGCGCTGCTCGAAAGGTCCGACGGCGGCGGCCTGCTCTATTACGCGCTAAAGCTCTACCTCGCCATGTGGTATATCGCCCTTTACAGCCTGTTCTGGAATTACACCGACGCGCATTTCGACATTCAGGACGCCAAGCGGCTCTTCCCGCTGTTCGCCGCCTTCTGCGCGCTGGGCACCGCGACCGGCGCGCTGATCGTCAGCCTGTTCGCGGCCAGCGTGCCATTGTCCGGCTTCCTGCTGCTGTGGGCGGGAATCGCGGCGGCGACGATGCCGCTCGCGCACTGGCTGGGTCGCCGCTGGCCGCAACTCGCCGAAAATGACGTCGATGGGCCGTCCGAACAAGGCGGCGTGGGCGCGCATGCCCGCCTGCTCGCCGACGCCTTTCGCCGCTCGCGTTATACGCTGGCGCTGACCGCGACGCTGTTCGTCACGCTGCTGCTCACCAACCTTGCCGAATATCAATATGCCGCCGTGTTTCAGCAAGGCCGCAGCGAGGCCGATCTCGCGGCGCTGTTCGGGGCGCTCTATGCCGCCGCCAACATCTTCAACCTGATCGTCTGCCTGTTCGTCTTCAACCGGCTGATCGCGCGCTTCGGCGTCCGCAACGTCGCCTTCATCCTGCCCTTCACCTATTTCGCGGCGTTCGGATTCTTCTTTCTCAGCGGGGGCTATTGGGCGGCTATCGCGGCCTTTTTCGCCTATCACGCCGTGCTGACATCGATCGAGTACAATAATCAGAATCTGCTGTTCAACGCGGTGCCGTCGGCGATCAAGCGGCCGCTGCGGACGGTGGTGGAGGGGATGTGCGAGCCGGTCGCCAGCCTGATCGCGGGCGCTTTCCTGCTCTATGCCGCCAAATATCTCGACCTGCGCGAATTGTCGGGCATCGGGGTGATGCTGGGCGCGTTGCTGATCGCCGTCGTCGTGCTGCTGCGCCAGCTCTATCCGGCCGCGATGGCGCGCAACATGCGCCAGGGCTGGCTGAACTTCGGCGCCGCCGCGCCGGGCGAGGCGGGGACGGACGAAGCAGGGACGGGCGAAGCGGCGGAAACCATCGCTGATGCCGAAGCGATCCCGGCGCTGCTCGCCGCCGCGCCGCACCACACGCCGCGCCGCCGCCGCGAAGTCGCCGCGATGCTGGTCGATTTCGGCGAAACCGCGATCCCCCATCTGGTCGCCGCGCTACGCGATGCGCGCCGCACCCAGGCCGAACGCGCGCTTGCCGCGCGCGCGCTGGCGGGGCTGTCCTATGCCCAGTTCGCGGCGCAGGCCGACGCGCTGGTGGCGGCCGAACTCGACGCCGCGCGGCGGGCGATGGAGGGGGCGGCAAAGCTGGCGGCCGCCGACGATGCGTCCGGCCTGGCCGCCCTGCTGGCCCGTGCCCAGCGCGAACGCGCGAGCGCGGCGGTCGATTTCCTGCTCGAACTGCTGGCGCTGCGCGGCCTGCTGCCCAATGCCGATCTGCTGATCGTGTCGCTCCATTCGGCCAATGCCAAGGTGCGCGCGAACGCGATGGAGGCGATCGAAACGGGGGTCGGCCATGCGCTGTTCCGCCGGTTGGCCGCCATCCTCCAGCCGCGCGATGCCGCGCCGGTCGCCGCGCCGTCGCGGGCTCAACTGGTCGCGCTGGCCGATGCGGCGCTGGACAGCGGCGGGCCGGTGGAGGTCGCGCTGGCGCTCGACATGCTGCACGCGCGCCTTCCCGCCGGCGACTTCGCGCGGCGCACCGCCCGGCTCGTCCGTCCGGACATGCCCGACGCGGTCCGCCGCCAGATGCTGGCGCGGCTGGCGATGCGGGCGGACGAGGCGGCGGAAGACGGGGTCGTGGCAGACGGGGCGGGGCGCGTCGCGCTGCTCGACGCGCTGCGCCGCGTGCCGCAATTCGCCGCCGCGACCCTCGCCGCGCTGGCCGACCTTGCCGAGCGCGCCAGCGGCATCGAACCGGCCGAGGCGGCGTGGGCGGGGCGGACCGGCGACGGGCGCCGCTTCTGGATCGCGCACGGCGACCTGCGGGCGGTCGCGTCGCGGCACCCCGATCTCGCGCTGGTGATGCTGCGCGTGCAGGATGGGCGATCGCATGCGGCCTGAACCCGCAACCGCCCGCCCCCCAGCACGCACCATCGGCATTCAGGCGCTGTTGCTGCGCGTGTTCCTGCCCGTCGTGGCGCTGGCGGCGCTGCTGCTCGCGGTGCTGGTTTATCAGCGGATCAATGCCACGATCCTGGGCGAGTTCGACGACCGGCTGGCCACGACGAGCGCCTTGACCGGCGCGTTTATCGACCCCGCCGACCACGACTGGCTGATCCGCGAAGCCTTGGCCGGAGAAGCACGCGCCGCCGCGGCGGAAACCGACGACCGCTACCGCCGCAACGTCGATCCGATGCGGCGCATCAGCGAACGATTGGGGCTGACCTATATCTACACCCAAGTCGCCGACGGCGACCGCGACGTGCGCTATATCCTCGACGGGACCGATGGGGAGGAACATACGCCGCTGGGTTCGCCCGACACGCTGCCCGCCGAAACCATGGCCGGGCTGCGCGACGTGCAGGCGCACGGCAGCGTCTATGTCTCGCCGGTCGAATATCAGGAACAATGGGGGCTGCTGAAAACCGCCGCCGCGCCGGTCTATGGCGCCGACGGCCGGATCAGCGGCACCGCCGGTGCCGACGTCAACGTGTCGGTGCTGCGCGTCGCGACGCAGCAGGCGCTGTTCCTCAGCGCGATGATCGGCATCGCTTCGCTGCTCGCCTGCCTGCTCGTCACCTTGCAGATCGTGCGCGGCGTCGCGCGGCCGATCGCCCGGCTGACCCAGGAATCGCTCCGCATCGCCGCCGGGGATCACCGCCCGCCCGCGGGCATCGCGAGCCCGCGCGAGGTGCGCAGCCTGGCCGCGCAACTGGCGCATCTGAACGATCATGTGACCGGCGAACTGGATGCCGCGGCCAGCCGCGCCGCCGCGCATCGCCTGACGGCCAGCGCGGACCGGCTGCTGGCTGCCGCGGCGCCAGCGGGAACCGGGGTGGTCGTGCTGGCCGACGACGGGGACCGGCGACGGATATGGCTGGCCGCCGAGGACGGCGGGGTGGCGGTCAGCCTTCGCGAACGGGTGATGACGGGGCTGTCGGCGCGGCTTGCCGGCCACCCGCATCTTGCGGCATCGCTGGACCGGCTGGCGGCGCCCGCCGGCGGCGCGTTGCTGACCGTCGATCGCGGCGCGCGCACGCTTGCGCTGACCGGAACGGAGCCGGTGGTGCTGGACGGCGACGCGGGGCCGCTGCGGCTCGCGCCGGGCGCCGCAGTGGCCTGGCCGGCCGGTTCCGGCGTGCTGCGCTATCGCGGCGTGGCCATCGTCGATCTGGGCGGGGGCGCGCGATGACGCCGTCCGAAATCGCCGATGCGCTGGCCGCGACCGCGCCGTTCGACCGGCTGACCGATCGCGAGCGGCGTCTGGTGGCGCAGCAGGTGCGACCCCGCCGCTTCGCGCCCGGCGCGCTGCTGGTCGAGGCGGGGCAGGTCGGCGACCTGCTGCATATCGTCGTCGACGGGTCGGCCATGGCGGGCGATCGGGCGGTGCCGCTGCTGTTCGACGTGCCGTCGCTGCTCTTTTCGCTGCCCGCACCGCACGCCCATCTAGCCGGTCCCGACGGGCTGAAATCACTGACCCTCGCGCGCCCGCATCTGTTCACGATCGCGCGCGAATGCCCGGACTTCATCGTCGCGCTGCTCGATCTGGGGGCGTTGCCGCGGTGCGCCTGACGACGATCATCCTTGCCCTGACCATTCCGCTGCTGATCCTGCTCGCGGCGGTGAACGGCGCCTTGCTCTATTTACAAAGCCGGACCGAAATGGCGCGCGGGCTGGACGATCGCGCGCTGGCCGCCGCGATCACCGGCGCCGAATTTCTGTCGTCGGTCGATGATCCGGACGCCCTGGTGGGCGATCACCGGCGCCGCGCGGCGCTGGCGAGCGCGGCGCGGCATGTCGCGGGCCTCGACGGATACAGCCTGGTCACGCCCGCCGGAACCGTCATCGACCTGATCCCGGCGGCGCGGCCCTTCACGCCCGTCACCGGAACCGGCAGCGGCACGCCGTTCACCGGGGCCACAGCCGCGCCGCTTGTGCGCGATGCCGATGGACGCCGCCATGTGGTGGCGCGCGCGCCGCTGGCGGGCGGCGGTTTCGTGGCCGCGCGCATCGATGCCGAACCCATGTTCGCGCGGCTCGACAGGCTGCTGCGCTGGATCGTCGCGGGCGTCGCGGTGGCGGCGCTGGTCGGGCTTGCCGCCGGCTGGTATGTGGCGCGCCGTATCCGCCGCGAACTGGCGGCCAGCCGCCGTATCATCGCCGCGCTGGATGCGGGACGGCCGGCCCCAGACGTTGGCGCGCTGACAATCACGGAGGCGGCCGATCTGGCCGCGGCGCTACGGCTGCTCGACGCCAATCGTCATGCCGCGCTCGCCGCGCTCGACCGCCGGCTGGCGGAGGAAGACCGCGGCCGCACCGACGCCGCGGCGCTTGCGACGTGGCGCGGCGAAGCCTTCGCACCGCTCGACCGGACGGCGGCGGGCGCGCATGTCGCGGCGCGGCTGTGCGGCGACGCGGCGCCGGGCGCATTCTTTGCCTTGGGCGAAGGCGCCGGGCAGGCGGTGCTGGTCGTTGGCCAATGCGGCGGCGATACGCCCCTCGACGCGCTGGCCCATGCGGTCGCGGCGCGCGATTTCCTGACCCGGAACCTGCCCGATCTGGGCGTCGAGGAGGCTTTGGCGCTGGCCCGCGACGGTTTTGGCGCTGCGGCGCTGCGGCATGTTGCGTGGAGCGAGGCCGCGCCGCCCGCCACGCCCCGCCTGCTGGCGGTCGCGGATGCGGCGACGTTCGCGGCGGCGGAAACCTATGGCCGGGCCGATGCCGATGCGCCGGCGGGCGACCTGCTCGACCGGATCGCGATCCTGTTGCGGCCGGACGGCGTGATCGCCGTGGCCGGTCCGGCCTGATCAGCCGAGCGCGGCGAGGCCCGCGTCGACATCGGCGGCGATGGTGAAAATTGCGGTAAAGCCGCTGATTTCGAACACCTCGTGCACCGCGGACGACAGGCCGGTCAGCGCCAGCTTGTGGCCGTTTGCCTTCGCCGCCTTCACGCCTTTCAGGAACACGCGCAGCCCCGCCGAGCTGACATAGGCGACGTCCGACAGGTCCATGATCGTCGCGGCATGTTCCTGCACGCGGGCGGGCAGGACCGCCTCCAGCTCCGGCGCGCTGTTGCTGTCGATCCGCCCCGATGCCGCGACCAGCCATGCGCCGTCCAGCTGTTCTTCCCTGATGTCCATTGCCCGTCCCGTTTCGATCCGCAGGTCCCTATGCTGCTCCCATTATGTAGCGATTGAGAAATTTTTCCACTCGATTAAGCTGATACCGCGCAAGAGCCAGCCTTGCCATGGGGATGACCGCAGTCGTGGAGACGGAATTTTCCTGTACTTTGTCCGATGGGAACGCCGGTTTGCAGGCGTTGCTGGACGGCGCGGAACGCTTTTTCGTCGATGTCGGCGTTCCCGATCATGCCGCCGCGCAGTTGCTGGTCGCGCTGGACGAGGTCGTCAGCAACATCTTCGTCCATGGCGTGCGCGAGGGCGAACCGACGGTCGATGTCCGGCTGCTGCATAGGCCGGGGCGGTTGGTGGGCGAAGTCGTGGACGACGGTATGGCCTTCGACCCGCTGGCGGCCGCGCCGCCCGATACCAGCCTGTCGATCGACGACCGACCGATCGGCGGGCTCGGCCTGCATATCGTTCGCGCGACGATGGACGATATACGCTATGATCGCGATCACGGACAAAACCGGCTACGATTCCATAAGGATTATGGATTAGGGAATCGGACTTAGGGACCGCAGGGCCGTCGCGGTGGGGCGACACGGCGTCATGGGGGTTTAGGGAATGCATCTGTCATCGCTGAGCTGGGCGGCCGGGGCCGCGGCCGATGATCCGTGCCTGACGGTCTGCCGCGACGCGGATGTCGGCCTGTGCGTCCGCGCGCTTGGTGTCGTTGCGGCGGGCGCGGTGCTGGAGAGTTTCGACGGCGACATCGGCCCGCATATCTCGCAGCACAGCCTTCAGGTCCAGCCCGGCCTTCACATATCGGGGACGCGCCACATCGGCTATCTGTCGCACGGCTGCGACCCCAATTGCCGGCTCGACATGACGCGGTTCCAGCTTGTCGCCCTGCGCGCGATCGCGGCGGGGGAGCGGCTGACGATCGACTATGCGGCGACCGAGGACCGGCTGCACGTCCAGTTCGCCTGTGCGTGCGGCGCGCCGTCGTGCCGCGGCTGGATCACCGGCCGCGACGAACCCGCGAACGGCGCCGGCCAGGATTTCCTCGGCGCGCGGGCCCGCGCGTCCGAAGCCGCCTGACCCCGCCGCCATGGCTGAAAATCCGCCCGCGACCTGGTGGGAACGCGATGACTTGCGCTACGACGCCGGACGGCTGAGCTTTGCCGGGCACGATGTCGCGGCGCTTGCCGACGCGGCGGAGGGCCCGCTCTACCTTTATTCGGCGGCGCGGGTACGCGCCAATCTGGACCGGGTGCGCGCCGCGCTGGCCGCCACCGGCATCCCGCACCGCGTCTATTATGCGATGAAGGCCAACCGCCATCCGCCGCTGCTCGCAATGCTGGCCGAAACGGGTCTTTGCGGTATCGACATCTGTTCGCCGAACGAACTCGACCGGGCGCTGGCGTGCGGTTTTTCGGCCGACCGCATCAGCTTCACCGGCACCGGCGTGTCGCGCCGCGACCTCGACCGGCTGCTGGCGCAGGATGCGCTGACGATCAATTGCGACACCGTCGGCATGATCCGGCGGATCGGCGAGCGTCGGCCGGGCCGCGCCATCGGCATCCGCGTCAATCCGGCGCGCGGGGTCGGTTATGGCGACAGCGACCGGCTGACCTACGCCGGGGCGCGGACGACCAAGTTCGGCATATATCGCGAACAATGGGATGCCGCGCTGGCCGCGGCGCGCGAGCATGATCTGCGCGTCACCAGCCTACACTTTCACGTCGGCTGCGGCTATCTGGACGCCCAGCTTGGCGATTGGGAGGCTGCGCTGCGGGCGGGGCTGGCCTTTCTGGACGACCTGCCCGACGCGCGCGTGGTCAATATCGGCGGCGGGCTGGGCCTGTCGCATCGCGCCGCCGACCGTCCGCTCGACCTGGCGCTATGGGCCGGGTTGCTGCGCCGCCATGTGGCGGGACGCGGCGTCGAGATCGCGGTCGAGCCGGGCGATTATCTGGTCAAGGACGCGGGGCTGCTCGTGCTGGGCGTGACCGATGTCGAACGCAAGCGCGACACGCTGTTCGTCAGCGTCGACGGCGGGTTCAACCTGCATCCCGAACCCGTCTTCTACGACCTGCCGTGCGAGCCGGTCGCCTGTTTGCCCCGCGCCGGAGCACCGGAAATCTGCACGATCGCCGGCAACATCAACGAGGCGCTGGACCTGTGGGCAGAGGATGTCGCGATGCCGCCGCTGGCCGAGGGCGACCTGATCGCGCTGCTCAATGCAGGGGGCTATGGCGCCGCGATGGCGTCGGACCATTGCATGCGCGGCCAGACGACGGAGCGACTGCTCGACTGAGGCCGCCTGCCATGTTGCACTGCAAACTGTTGCTTTTTAGCCACAAATGCCCAAGAAAGCGGCACGTCCTCCCGCGGCCACGTTGACGCGCCGTCCAACCTTACTACAGCGGCGATTTCCTGCCGGAGTATCCCCTCCTCAGGCCGATGGGCCACGCGCTGGCAGGTTGGAGAGAGAACATCATCATGACCATGCGCAACATTCTGTTGGGCGCCACCATGTTGTGCGCCGCAACGACCCCTGTCTTTGCCTTCGCCCAGGATACGGCCGATGCCGATCCGGTCGCCGCGCCGCAGACGAACAGCTACGACTATGGCAATGAAATCATCGTCACCGCGTCGAAGCGGTCGCAGACCCTGCAGGATACGCCGATCGCCGTGTCGGTAACGTCGGCCGCGGAAATCGAGAATTCCCAGATCCGCGACCTGATCGATCTGCAATCGGCGGTTCCCAGCCTGCGCGTCGCGCAGCTCCAGTCGAGCGCGAACACCAATTTCATCATCCGCGGCTTCGGCAACGGTGCGAACAATGCCGGTATCGAACCGTCGGTCGGCGTGTTCATCGACGGCGTCTATCGCTCGCGTTCGGCGGCGCAGATCGGCGACCTGCCCAATTTGGAACGCGTCGAGGTGCTGCGCGGGCCGCAGTCGACCCTGTTCGGCAAAAATGCGTCGGCCGGTGTCATCAGCATCGTCACGCAACGGCCGCAGTATGAATTCGGCGGTTCGGTCGAGGCAACCTATGGCAATTATGACGCCGTCACCGTCAAGGGCAATGTAACCGGCCCGATCAGCGAAACCGCGGCTTTCTCGCTCGCCGGCAATTTCAATCGCCGCGACGGCTATGCGCGGGATCTCAACCTGGACACCGACGTCAATGATCGCAATCGCTGGGGCGTGCGCGGGCAGCTGCTGTTCGAACCGACCGATGCGCTGTCGATCCGCCTGATCGGCGACTATGACAAGATCGACGAAAATTGCTGCATTGCCGCCAATGTCATCGCCGGTCCGACGATCGCGATCACCAATGCGCTGGCGGGCGGCCCCAGCGTCGATCCGGCCAACCCCTTTTCGTACCGGGTGTATAATAATTTCCTGTCGACGAACCGGATCGAAAATTACGGCGGGTCGGCGCAGATCGACTATGACCTGGGCAATATGGCGCTGACGTCGATCACCGCCTATCGCGAGGTGCGCGCCGATACCAACCAGGATTCCGACTTCACCGCCGCCGACCTGATCGGCGAAAACAGCGCCAGCGTCGGCATCGACACCTGGACGCAGGAACTGCGGCTGACGTCGGATTTCGACGGTCCGGTCAACTTCCTGCTCGGCGGATATTATTTCCACGAAAAGATCGATCAGAAGAACGACATTTATTTCGGTGACGATTTCCGTCCCTATGGCGACCAGCTCATCCGTGCGGCGAGCGGCAATGCGCTCAACGTCGCGCTGCTCGAACAGACGCTGGGCGCTCTGGAAGGCGCGCCGACCAAATATGTCGGCCAGTTCTTCAGCGACGGCAGCGGTCTCGACGAATCCTATCGCCTGACCAACACGGCCTGGTCGATCTTCGGCACGGTCGACTTCGAGATCAGCGATCGCCTGACCTTCACCGCCGGTGCCAACTATACGAAGGACAAGAAGCGCTTTTCGACCAATGTCGTCAGCAGCGACGTGTTTTCGGGCATCAACCTGGATGCGCCGGCCTATGCGCCGTTCCGCAACCAGCTGTTGTTCCAGGGCGGCCTTGCGCAGCAGGTCGGCACCGCCCTTGGCCTCGGCCGTTCGGCGACGGCGGGCGAAATCGGCGCTTTCGCGGGCGCCAACCCGGCCGCTTTCGGCGCCATATCGTCGGCGGTGCAGACCTTTGCCAATGCGAACCAGAATAATCCGGCCGCGAACCCGCTCAATGGGTTGAAGGCGTTCCAGTTCCTGCCGCCTTTCCTGAACCTGCCGAACGCCGTCGAGAATGGCCGCACGAACGACGGCGATCTCGCGTGGAGCGCGCGCCTGTCGTATGAGTTGACCGACACGGTCAACGTCTATGCGACCTATGCCACGGGCTTCAAGGCTAGCTCGGTCAACCTGTCGCGCGACAGCCGTCCGCTCGCCAGCGACCTGCCGGGGATCATCTCGGGCGGCCTCGCCACACCGAACCTGTCGACCGGCTCGCGCTTCGCGGCGCCGGAGGAATCGGAAGTCTATGAAATCGGCCTGAAGGGCCAGTGGTCGGTTGCGGCATTGAACCTTGCGCTGTTCAAGCAGTCGATCAAGGGGTTCCAGTCGAACGTCTTCACCGGCACCGGCTTTGCGCTGGCCAATGCCGGTGAACAGTCGACCTGGGGCCTGGAGTTCGACGGGTCGGTTCGCCCCGTTGACGGGCTGAACCTGACGCTTGCCGTCACCGTGCTCGATCCGAAATATGACAGCTTCGTCGGGTCGGCCTTCGGCGACATTTCGGGCAGCCAGCCTGCGGGCGTGCCCGAACTGGCGATGTCGCTCGGCGGAACCTACACCCACGAATTCGCGGGCGGCACCCGCGCGATCGCGCATGTCGACTATCAGTATGAAAGCCCGACGCAGATCGTCGACGGCCTTGTCGGCCTGCCGATGACCGTCGCCCAGCAGCTGAAGCGCGAAGTGAACCAGCTCAACGCCTCGTTCACGATCGCGCTCGAAAGCGGACTGGAAGTCGGTGTGTGGGGTCGCAACCTGACCAATGCCCAATATCTGACGACG
>QFPJ01000033.1 GCA_003241685.1 Sphingopyxis macrogoltabida | reverse complement strand
ACGATGTGAACGCCCTCTACCCCAGTCGTCCGCTTTGCAGCCATTCGTCGAACTCATCCTTTGGCGCGGCGTTAGGAATCGCGGCGCGGTCAAAAATACGGATCGTCCCATCAGGACATATCTCTAGGCCGGCGGGGTCAATCCCCATTTCTACCGCCGCTTCCTTTGCGTGGCGGATGGCGACCTTGCCGGGATAGACCGCCTTTTCCCGGCGCCGGCGCGGCGGTGTGGAAAGCGCGTTCATGCTGCTTTCCTCTTCGATCTCAGCGGCACCGGGCGCTCAAGCGTATAGAGCAAGGTGAACTCCAGGGCATACTGCAGATCCCGGAGACCACGGACCTTGCCGGGCAGCGCATAGAAGCTTTCCGGCGCCTTCCGCAGGGTGGTCGCGATGTTCTCGGCCATGGTGCGCTTGTCTTCATCAGGCCACGATATCGGCCGGCGCTCGCCGTTCAGGATGCGGGCGAAATGCTCGATATCGGACCAGACGCTTTCATCGTCGCGCGCTGCAGGTGTGTCCAGCCTGCCCGCGCGTTCCCACGCCACCTTGCGGCGGGCGCGTTCTTCGCAGGCCACCTGGACCAATTGGCAGGCTGGAGGACGCGTCATGCGGCGATCCTTTCCTCGCCTGCGCCATCGTCGTTGGCGAAATTCGCGCGGGCCAGCGCCTGCGACATGACGGGGGAAACGCTGTTGCCGCACATGCGGACCTGCGCCGTCTTCGTCAGCGGCTTGCCGTTGACCATCAGGTCGATGATGTATTCGGGCGGGAAGCCTTGAGCCAGGAACAGCTCGCGCGGGCTGAGCATACGCATGCCGATATCGACGATCGCATAATCCTCGCCGCCGATCGTGACGATGACCAGGCCGAAGCGGTCCTTCGTCGTCACGGCGCCCAGCGGCGCGGCCAAGCCATGGCCATCCTGCTCGTTGCCATAATATTTGACCAAGAAGGCGCGGACCTCGGCATGATGCAAGCCGCCTGCACTGATCGTGTGCAATGGCGTGTCGCTGGACTGCCCGTCCTTCGACGTGCCCCGCAGCTTTACGAAATGGCTTGCCACCAGCTGCTGTTGGGTTGCGCGGTGGACGATGGTCGACAGCGGAGCGGAGGCCTCGCGGCCGATCGCGCCGCCGTTGTGCTGGGCCATGAAGGCGGCGACAAGATACTGATGTGCGCCGCCTGCCGTGATGGTGTGCGTCGGCTCGTCGGTGCCGGTGTGCGGCTTCCCGCTGTTGCGCATCGTCATGATGTGCGGTGCAATCAAGGCGATCTCGCCCCGGTGCGCGCTCGTCACGGTCGGTAGCGGCTGCTCTGGACCATAGACCCGCTCGGCACTGCCATGGTGGGTCAAGGGGGCGAAATAGGGTGCTACCACGGCGAACTCACCGCCCTTGGCTGTCGTGATCGTGCGCAATGGTTCGTCGCCCGCATAAGCCCGGCCGGCGGCCCAATTGCCGTTGCAGACCGGTACGATGAACGGATGCGGCGCATTGATGACATAGCGCATGATGCCGGCAGCGATCCTACGGCAGGTCGCATCCTTCAGCGGGCCGCGCGCGCGGGTGAAGATCGACGGGCACGGGATCGACCAGTCGATGATCTCAGCCGCTGTGCGCCAGGCGAGCAGCTTGCCGCTGCGGACAGCAGGGGCATCGGGCTTGCCATGGGTTGGCTTGGGCCAGACGATCTTCTGACCGTCACAGCGCGCGATCAGGAACAGGCGCTTGCGCGAAGTCGGCGCGCCATAGTCGCACGCGCGCATTTCCCGCCATTCGACGCGGTAGCCGGCGCGGCGCAGCTTCGCCACCCACTGGTCGAACGTCTTGCCCTTCCCCGCCGGGCAGGGCCGCCCATCTGCGCCCAGCGGCCCCCAGGTGCGGAATTCCTCGACATTCTCCAGCATGATGATCGCCGGACGCAGCGCCGGGCCAAGCCGGTCGATCCAGTGATGCACAACCCAGGCGAGATCGCGGATATTCTTCTCGACGGGCTTGCCGCCCTTCGCCTTGCTGAAATGCTTGCAGTCGGGCGAGAACCAGGCGAGGCGCACCGGGCGCGGCTTCATCTCGCCGTCGTCGTTGGCGAAGGTCACCGCCTCCAGAGGATCGACAGCCCAGACGCTCTGGCACAGGTGCCGCGTGCCCGGATGGTTGGCCGCATGCATGGCGACCGCTTCGGGATCATGGTTGACCGCGACGTCGACCTGTCGCCGCAGCGCCAGTTCGATACCGGTCGACGCGCCGCCGCCGCCTGCGAAGTTGTCGACTATGATGCCGTCACTCCAGTCGCGGTTGGCAACTGTGCGCTCGGTGCCGATAAGAAGGGCGGCGCTCATGCCTGGTCGACCTTGGTCGCGCGGGCAAGGCGCTGCGCCTCGCGGATCAGCACGGCGGCCCACTGCTGGGCGTCTTCGGTCAGGCTGTGCCATTCGGGGGCGGCATAGACGCCCAGCACCGGGTTGCTGTCGATGATGGCATGCGCCAGGCGCAGTTCATCCTGCGTGGGTAGCGGGGTGCGGCCGGCGCCAGCGGGCGCGGCAAGGTTGAGCATGGCGCAGATGCCCTGCGCTTCCGGTTCAGACAGGAAGCGCTGTTCCTCGTCCAGATCGCTGGCGTCGACACGGCAGATATACCAACGGCCATCGGGTATCGTGAACGCGCGGGCCTCATATTGCGCGGGCTCGCGGACAAGGCGGCCGGGGTCGAGATAATCGCAAAGGCGCGTGTAAAGCAGCGCTTCATCCGCATCGTCGGGGCCCCCCTGGGCGTCGATCGACAGGCGGAACGCATCCGCCAGCTTTTCGCCGACCGACACCGAAAAGGCAGTGTCGCCCAGTTGATGGCCTTCACGGGCGAAATTCAGCAGTTCGTTGGCGGCCTCGCTGGCGCAGCTGGCGGCCGCGATAGCCTTGGACCGGGTGTCGGGCACGGCGATGCCAAAGCCGCATTCGCAGACGATGGTGTCGCGGGCGGCGCAATCGCGGGTCGACCAGCTGCGGTCGCAATTGGGGCAGGACAGGATGGCCTTAGACATTCTTCGCCTCCAGTTCAGCGACGCGGGCGCGCAGCTGCATGTTGTCGTGTTGAAGAGCCGCCAGATGGGAGCGAATGCCGACATTGCTGTGGCACAGGCGGCGGACATCATTGGCGCGCTTGCGCTCGCTGATCCCGTCCAGATAGGAGGCAACGCCCTGCGCGGTGTTGACGATGGCTGCGGCGGGCCTGCTCATGCTGCGGCCTTCATCGCGTCGAGAACGACGCGCCACAGATCATCTTCGCTCATCTGGAAGCGATCGAAGCCATGGTCGAACTCATGGTCGTGTGTGATCAGCGACGATGCATGCTTTTCGCCTTCGTCCAGCTTACGCAGCAGGGTAACGACGATGCCGCAGTTGGGCGTCTCGTGATATTGCAGCATCGGCATGTGATAATATTGGCCGGCGGCATAGACCTCATCGGCGCCGGGAAAATATTCCTCGATCGAGACGCGCTCGGCCACGTAGGACAGGCGGCCGCCCTTGTCGCTGCGTGCGCCGTCATGGGAAATGCGATCATGGGTGCCGTCTTCGGCCGGGCGGACCTTCCAGCGGCGGTTGATCTGCGTTCCGACCAGCACATGGCTCATGAAACTGAAGCGATGATTATGGATCGAGCTATGCTCATAGCAGCTGCGGCGCGGCAGATCGGGGTGCCAGACATGCAGGCGCTGGTTGCCGCCCAGCTTCACCTGGATGAAGCCGAGCCCGTGCAGCGTGATCTGCTGCGCAGTGGGGGTGAAATCCATCATGCGAAAATCCTACTGATGAGGGCGAGCAGCCAGCCCATCGCCTTGAAGGCGCCCAGCACGATCAGGGCGCCGGTCAGGCTGATGGCGGCCAATGCCACCGGATGAGGGGGAAGGTCGGGGCCGGCGAGCATGTCAGGCGGGTGGCCGGATGGTCGCGTCGATGGAGATCTCGGCAACGAGTGTCTCCAGCTCAACGATGCGATCCTCGCAAATTTTGATCAGCGCATCTTCGGTGATGGGGATCGAAAGAAAGTCCCGAAAAACGATGTTACTTTTGTGGCCGCTGGCCTGATCAAATATCGATCTTGGATGAACGGTCGCCAAACCGGCCAGCGGGAAATAGGCTGGGTTGCCGCCCATTTCCTGCCCCTGCCTGATGTGAGCAATTAAGCGGTTCGCAGCATCAATCTTCTCATATGAGCGAGTGATAGCTGCCGCTTTTTCCCTCTTCGTCATGCCGGCACCGCCTTCGCCGTGCGGCGATAGATCGGGCTGAGGGTCGGGCCGGTGCCGGCCCAGCCAGCCTTGTGCCAGCCCAGCCCGCGCATGATTTCGACCAGGTGATAATTGTCGCGGATGCGCGGCACGTTGCCGGCAGCGTGAGCGGCGGCCAGATGGTGGCCCAGATCGCGCAGCACGACCTCGTTACTGTCGCGCAGATGGCGGGCGACATGGAGCGCCAGGCGCTTGGTGTCGCGGCCGATGCCCTTGACGGCGTTGATGCCGTCGCGGTCGACCAGGTTGGCGTCGACCAGATCGGCCACGGCTTCGCGGCGGCGGCCCTGTGCGCCGGCCCCTTCGCGGACGATCAGCGCGGTGGCGCCGTTGTCGAACAGCTGGCGGATCGTCCAGCGCAGGCCCTTCGACAGCACGACGCTGCCGGGAAACGGAAACTCGATAGGCGCATGAAGCATGGTTGCCTCCCGTTGAGTGAACGGGGACGGAAATAGTGTGCTTCGTCACACTTCGTCAAGACGTAAAGTGTGATTTGTCACAACGTTCTTGCAATGTTCTCGCGCGACTGAAATGTTGATTGAGGTTCAACAGGGAAACGAGTCGTGGACGAAATATTCTTCCTTCGCCTTGCCGGTGTGTCGCATCATCAGCAGGCACTAGCGGACACATGCATCGGGGAAGCGGTTCGCTTCTTTCATGAGCCTGATAACCCGTATGACTGCATGGCTATCCGAGTTGAAAATTCGGGCGGCCAAACCTTAGGCTATGTGCCACGCAATAACTGGCTGCGGACCGTCGTTCACGAAAAGGGGCGTGGCGTGGCTGGCGTAATTGACAGCATCGGAATGAGCCGTGCATGCCTGCTCGGCGCAACGATCAGCGTCTCGATCTGCGCGGATCGGGTAAAGGTTGTGTCCTATTATCCAGACCGCGCACCCCCTAAGCCGCCAAAGGGCGGCTTCCGGTATTGGGTTAGCGCTGAAGAGCCGCGCGACCGGCGCGCGGCATAACGAAGATAATCGGGGTCGCCCACTCGACCTCGACATCTTCGATATCTGCGGCGTTAAGCGAGCGAAGCGTGAAAAATCCTGGGCGGCTGCCGCGAGCAAGAAGCTTGACGAAAGTTTCGCCGCTGGACAGCCTCACAGCGCAGTAGTCGCCAATGTAGGCATCCAGAACGCCGTCAACCTCGCGAGAGATGTAAACAATATCGCCCGATGAATAGCGGGGAAGCATAGAGTCGCCAACGACCTCCAGCGCTTCAAAGCGTCCGGTCGCACCAGGCGGACGCGGGACAGTTTCCATACTCGTATTCTCATCGAAGATAATCGATCCGCCCGCACCGACACGGCCAGTCAGCGGCACCTGCTCGACCCCGAGCAAATCTTCGATTGAAGCATCCAAAGCGTTCGCGAGACGGCGCAAAGTCCCAAGCTTCACATCGGCGCCTTCTCGATCGAGAAAATCGCGCACTGCCGTTTCCCCTAGCCCCGCCTGCTTAGCAAGCGGCTTCGGCTTCACGCCGCGCTTTTCCATTAGCGCCCGTAGGGCGGCTCGGACGCGCTCAACCTCATTTTGCGGAGAAATCATGGGTGCTTTTTCACACAAAAGGCACCCTGACGAACAGGTGATATGGATCACACCTTGACGGTGTGCTTTAGCACACTTATACCCGCCGCCATGAACGATCTTCTCCGCGATGTAGAAGCCTATTTGGCCCACACCGGCATGGCGCCCACCGCCTTCGGCGTTGGCGCATTGCGCGACCGTCATTTTGTCCGCCAGCTCCGCAATGGGCGCCGCACGTTCCGTGAGACGGAGGACAAGGTTCGGAATTTCATGGCCACCCATTTGGTTGGCGATAGCGGCCGGAAGGCTGCGACGTCATCCGATAGCGAAACGAAAATTATCGGGGAGGCCGCGTGATGGACGATCTCGGCAATGTGCGCCGCTGGCTGAGCCGGTTCGGCATGGATGTGGATAGCAATCCGAAGCAGCGCGCCGACCCACTGGCACAGTTTCTATCCGATTTCACGGTTCGGGGCGATTGCTATCAGGTCGCCACTTCTGATCTGTACCGGCGCTTTGTGCTATGGTGCGGATATAGCGGGCAGGCGGTCTGGTCGATGCGTGGTTTCGATCGGGCGATGTCCGCCGCCGGCTATACAAAGCGCTTTGCCGGCGGCGCGGTCTGGTTAGGGCTGCGTCTGGACGGGGGCGGCGAGGGTCAGCCAGTGGCGCGAGCCTTGATGACTTCTGCGCGTGCCCAGGACAAGCCCTCTGCCAAATGGTCGGCGTATGCCGGGATTGCTTCATGCAAGATTATGTCTGCCTCGACCCGTTCAAACACAGCATCGGCGAAGCCAGCGTGGCGGGCATCGAGTTCCTTCAAAATCGCCGTCATGAAGGCAAAGGCGGCGGTGGCTTCGGTCGTCGTGTCGCTCATGCAGATTGGCTTTCGTGTGAGTCGTGGAGGCCGCACGATAACCGAAGGGGGCGCGTCCGACAGTCCGGTTCTGAATAACCGTCGTCGCGCCCCCGGAGGTGATCGCTGATATGGCGCGTGGGGCGGATGATCTGAAACCGACGGACATCGCGATCAGCGAGGCGACCGGCGATGCCGTCCATGCGGCGGGCAAGCAGGTCTATGTCGGCCATATGCTGGGCCGGGGACAGCCGACCATCAATGGCTGGGCCAATGTCGAGGCGGCGGAGTTCATTCCGCTACGCCTGGTGCCCGAGCTGGAGAAGATGGCCACTGGTCAGCCCGGCTGGCCGCATATCACGCGAGCGCTGGCGCGGATGCAGGGTTTCGAGCTGTTTCGCCTGCCCGAGATCGAGGCCGATGCGGGCAACTGGCTGACCCAGATCGGCGCGATGTCCAGCGAAGCGGCCGAGATCACGACCAAGATCTGCGCATCGCTGGCCGATGATCAGCGGGTCTGCGGTCGCGACGTGCGCCAGCATGCGCTGATCGAGGATGCCGAGCAGCTGGTGGCGCTGGCCGTGCAGCTGCTGGCCCAACTTCGCGCAGTGGAAAAGGGGGCATGATGTCGGCATTGAAGCCTGAGCAATTGATCAGCTGGGCAGAGCGCGCGCGGCCGGGCGAGAATGTCGCCTATTTCACGGGCGCGCGCCCGGCAGACGCTGTTCGCGCGGTCGCCAGTGCCCTGCATAGCCGTGGACTGGTCGCCATGACCACCAAGCGGGCAGCAGGCGAACCGACGCGGCACATTTTGCAGCGCCTTGCCTCCCCTCGTCCTTCAAAGCTGCGCGCCCTGACGCGGATCAATCCGGGTCGGTTCCAGAGCCGCGCCGACGGCGCCAAATGCACCACCAAGGCGGTGCTGCGGCTGCTGACCCGCGCCGCGAACCGGGGGCAGGCCTGCCCGACCAATGCCGAACTGGCGCGCGCGCTGGGGCTGAAGGACGCGGTGGCCGCATCCTACCGGGTCCGTCGGCTGGTGCGCGAAGGTAAGATCCGCGTGGAGGAACCCGGCCCGACCGAACGGCGCGTCGTCACGATCGTCGCGACCGGCAAATCAACCGTGCGAGGTGCGCTATGAGTTTCATCGACATGGAGATTACGCGGCGCCAGTTCGAGGCCCGCTATGTCAACGTCGGCCGGGCGATGCTGGGCACGCTGGCCGATATCTGCTGCGTCGATTTCGAGCAGGCCGAACGCTGGGCCGATGAAATCGACCGTGAAGCCGAAATCCTGATTGCCGCCGACCTCCCCATAGCTGGCGGCAATGAGGGGGCGGGTGCGAACCCTGAGCCCGCCCCCTCCCCCTCTTTTAAATCCGTCGCCTTCGGGTCGCACGACGGAACGGGCGCGGCGCCCATCCTTGCGGCAGCCGCGCCCGCCACAATTCGGAGTGAACGACTGTGAAAGTGAATGTGAAGGCGCTTCGGGGCGCGCTGAAGGCGATCAACCTGGTGGTGGAAAAGCGCAATACGGTGCCGATCCTGTCGCATGTCCTGCTCCAGTCGGGTCCGGCTCAGCTGCGCCTGACCGGGACCGACCTGGAATTGCAGCTTTCCAAGCTCATTGAGCTGGAAGAGCCGGGCAAGAATGAAGCACTGGATATCGCCGTGGACGCCGCCACGCTGGCGTCGATCGCAGGCAAGCTGCCGGCGGATGGCATTGCCGAAATCCTGTTGAAGGATGGCAAGATCAGCATCAGCTGCGGTCGGGCGCGCTTCAAACTGCCGACCTTGCCCAGCACCGACATGGCGATGCTGGTCGAGCGTGACTGGTCCGTGCAGTATGAGCAGGATGCCGGCCGGCTGGCGACGATGTTGCATCGCGTGGCCTTTGCCATGTCGACTGAAGACGTCCGCTATTATCTCAAGGGCGTCTATCTGCATGTGCCGGAAGGGTCCGAATGCCTGTTTGCGGCGGCCACCAACGGGCATCGGCTGGCCCGCTATCATGAGGAACTGCCGGAGGGTGCGGAGGAGCTGGCGGGCATCATTTTACCGGCAAAGGCCGTCAAGGCGCTGTCGAGCCTGTTGGACGATGAAGGCGGGCCGGTCGATATCGCCATGTCCGGCCACACCTTCCGTTTCGATGTCGGCCAGACCACGCTGGTCGGCAAGGCGATCGAGGGCAGTTTCCCCGATTATAGCCGCGTGATCCCTTCCGCCAGCCAGACTGCCGCATGGTTCGATCCCGGTGCGCTGGTCGAGGCGATCGAACGGGTATTGACGATCAGCACCGAAAAGACGCGCGGGCTGGCGCTGGATTTCCAGACGGATCGCGTGGTGCTGGACGTCACCAGCCTGGAGCATGGCACGGCCAGTGAGGAAGTGCCGATCGAGCTGACCGGCGCGCCGGTGCGGATCGGCTTCAATGGCCGTTATCTGCTGGACCTGCTGGGGCAGCTCAGGGGCATGAGCGGCGACGGTGGCCGGGTGGTGGCGAAGCTGAATAGCGATGTCGATCCGACGCTTTGGCAGACCAGCGATGAGGCGCAGGCGGCCTACGTCCTGATGCCGATGCGGGTCTAGGACGATGGGTGTGGCGGGCGAGCGGCTGGATACAGGGGCGATGCCGCTCCTTTCTTCCGGCGAGCTTTATCGCCGCGCCCACAAGATCGAGGCGCTTTGCCGGATCGTCATGGAATGCACGGCCGGCGGATCGCACCGGGCCGATCGCCAGAGGGCCGCCATGCTGATGAGCGAAATCGGCGCCATTGCCGGGGAAAAGGACAGCGACACATGAAAGCGCCCTCGCCAGATTACCGCATCGGCGAAATCGTGCCGCTGCCGCGCGACTATGATCCGCAGCAGCTGGTGACCCAGATGCTGAAGCGGAGCCAGACCGCCCGGCATGCGTCGCTGTGCAGCTATCATCCGGCGGTCGCCGCCGCGCGCAAGACGATGATCGGCCGGGCCGAAGCCTTGGCGCGGGCGGCCGATCCATTCGAGCAGGCCCGCACCTTCCTGCGGCGCACCGGTTTCAGCCCCGTCGCCAAGGTATCGGGCGTCCATCATGTCGGCCGCCATCGCTTCGGCAAAGATGCGGACGTGATGGCGTTCGCGCGGTCCAAGGGGTGGCAGGGATAGCCTGCCGCCCATCCATCTTATCAAAATAGCGGGGAGGCTCCCATGTTGAATGAAGTCAGGTTGCTTGGAAATGTGGGCGCAGACCCGGAAATTCGCGGCACGCAGGGCGGCGACAAGGTTGCGTCGATCCGGCTCGCCACCAGCGAGCGCTGGAAGGATCGCCAGACCGGCGAGAAGAAAGAGCGCACCGAATGGCACAGCATCGTCGTGTTCGGCCCTCTGGTCCAGGTGGTCGAGCAATATGTGAAGAAGGGCAGCAAGCTCTTCATCGGCGGCCAGCTGCGCACGCGCAAATGGCAGGATCAGCAGGGCAATGACCGCTGGTCGACCGAAGTGGTGCTGAGCGGCTTCGACGCGAAGCTGCAGATGCTCGACAGCGCTGGCGGCAATGCCGGTGGGCGCAATGATTATAGCGGCTACCAGGATGGGCCGGGCTTTGGCGGTTCCGCCGGCGGGACTAGCGGCGCGCCAAACTTTGAAAACGACCTGGATGATGAAGTGCCCTTCTAGGCCCTCCTGAACTCAATTTCATTGCTGTTTTCCTGTTTGCCTGAATTTCGGGGTGGGGTTTCGTGTCTTCAATCAATCCGTATCTGGTAGCCGCGCTGGATTATGCGGCGCGTGGCTGGCCCGTGTTCCCCTGCAATCCCCGCACGAAAAAGCCGCTGATTCCGCGCGACAAGGATGAGAAGGGCAAGCCGATCAACGGCACCGGCGGCCTGAGCAAAGCCACCCTGGACAGCGAGACGATCGGCGAGTGGTGGGCGCGCTGGCCCAAGGCGATGATCGGCCTGCGCACCGGCTTCGGCCGCCTGTTCGTCCTAGATTTCGATCCGCGTCATGATGATGACACGGGCGAAGAATGGACGCTTGAGCGACTGAAGGATGAGCTGGAAGAGCAGATGGGGGTGGCGCTGCCGGTGTCGCTGTCGTCGCGCACGCCGTCGGGCGGCGTCCATGTCTGGCTGACCTGGCCCGACGATGGCGGCGCGGAGATCCGCAACAGTGGCAGCCTGCCTGAACATATCGATGTGCGCGGCGATGGCGGCTATGTCATCGCGCCGCCCAGCATCAACGCCAATGGCGTCAGTTACCGCTGGCTGCGCGGCGATGCCGATGCGGAAGTGGTCGAGGCGCCCGACGCGCTGATCGCCATATTGCGCAAGCAGCCCAAGGCCGACACCCCTGCCCCGCCCCGGCGGCCGGCACCGGCGGCCGATGGTGATGTGGACGACCATCTGCGCCGGTACGCCCTGTCGGCGCTGGAGGCGGAATGCTGCCTAATTGAAACGGCCGCGTCGGGCAGCCGCAATCCCCAGCTGAACAAGAGCGCGTTCCAGATCGCCACGCTGGTCGCTGCCGGCGTCCTGCGCGAGGCGGTGGCGCGGGCGGCGATCGAGGATAGCGCGCGACGCAACCCCGGGCGCGACGATGATGCGCAGCTGCAAGCGACGATCGAGAGCGGCTGGACAGCAGGTCTAGAAAAACCTCGCGACCTCGGAGAGGTCGCGGCCGCTGCACAGGAGCGGGCCGACCGTCGCGCGCGCTACTCCGCCGGCGGCGCCTCCTTCCGCGCGGGGGCGGGCGAAACTCCTTCCGCTCCTTCCGCTCCCGGACCCTCTCCTGAGGACTATGGATTGTCATCCTTCCATATGGAGGAAGACGCGCCGGTTGATCAGCGGGGGTCAGGGGGCGTGCCCAAGCGGATCGGCATGGACCCTGACCCTGACCGGGACCGGGCGTGCGCGTTCCTCCCCCTGACCGATCTGGGCAATGCCGAGCGGTTCAAGGCGCGCTTTGGTCATCTGTTCCGCTTCTGCCGCGAGCTTGGCTGGTTCCGTTGGGATGGCCGGCGCTGGGCGCTGCTGACGGAGGAAAAGGACAAGACGCCCGGCGAGGTGATGTTCGCCGTGTTCCAGACGATCCGCGCCATTCGCAATGAAGCCGAGCTGGTGGAGATGAGCGGGTGCAAGGATGATCTGCCGGTCGACGCCACGGATGAGGAAAGGCGCGCAGCGCTGGATTTCGTCGTGAAAGCCACCAAGCAGGGCGTCACCCTGTTTTCCGACACGATCGCGGCGCATGCCAAGTCCAGCGAAGGCGCGTCACGCATCGGCGCGGTCGCCGCTCTGGCGAAATCATTCGGCGAAATCGCGATCGATGCCAAGCAGCTGGACCATGACCGCATGGCGCTGAACGTCAAGAATGGCACCCTGCGCATCGTCAATAACAGCAATATGCTGGCCGTGCGGCTCTTCCCGCACAATCGCGAAGACCTGATCACGAAGATGGCGGATGTCGTCTATGATCCCGATGCGAAAGCGCCAAATTATGACGGCTTCTTTGAGCGCGTCATGCCCGATCCTGACGACAGGCGGTTCCTGCATCAATGGGCTGGCCTCAGTTCCACCGGTGACATCGGCTATCACAAGATGGCGTTCTTCTACGGCATGGGCCGAAACGGAAAGTCAACATGGACTGATCTTATCGCCTATATTCTGGGCGACTATTCGCAGGTCATCAAATTCGACACGTTCCTTGAGCAGTCCAATAAGCGCAAGGGGTCCGATGCTACGCCTGATCTTGCCCAGCTGCCCGGCGTTCGCTTCCTGCGCACGTCGGAGCCGGAAAAGGGCGCGAAGCTGGCCGAGGCGCTGATCAAGGAAGTCACCGGCGGCGAAGCCATTCAGGCGCGGCATCTGAACAAGGGCTTCTTCTCGTTCCTGCCGTCGTTCAAGTTGACGGCGCAGGGCAACTACAAGCCCAAGATCACGGGTCATGATGATGGTATCTGGGGCCGTGTGCGCCTGGTGCCGTGGACGGTGCGCATCCCTGACAGCGAGATTGATATCCGCCTGCCGGACAAGCTGAAGGCGGAGGCCTCCGGTGTCCTCAACCGGATGATGGATGGCCTGCTCGACCTGAAAATGAACGGGCTGACGGAGTCCGCCAACGTCAAGGCGGCGACGCAGAAGTATCGCGAGGCCAGCGACCAGCTGGGCAAGTTCCTGCGCGACTGTACGGCCGACAAGGACGGCGCGCGGACGCGATCCTCCGAGCTGCTGGAGATCTTCAACGAATGGGTGCGCGAGAGCGGTGCGGCCGAATGGTCCGCGCAGGGCTTCGCCAAGGCCATGGAGGATCGCGGCTATGAGCGGAAAACGTCGAACGGCGTCTGGTGGCTCGACATCGAAGCGACCGTGGAGGTGGCCGACATCAAGGCTGGGCGCTTCGGGTCGCAGGACAAGGCTGCCGATCCGCCTCCCGAACCCTCATCGCCTGCGGCGCCGGTGGATGATCCCGACGATACCACCCCGCCCTTCTGACGATTGGAAGGAATAGTCCTTCCACGGAAGGAGCGATTTGGAAGCATCGGAAGGAGCGCGAGGCGTGGTTTTCTGCGGGTTTGGAAGGAGTGGAGAGAGGATCAGAGGTGCGCCCCACATACATGCACATGCGCGCATGTGTGCGCGATACGACCCCTATTTATCCTTCCATGTCCTTCCATCCTTCCAAATTCATCCTGTCCAATATCCATAACCATATGCAATCATTGAGGAATATCGGATCATGAAAGGTAGCGAACGGCGGTGGCTAACTCCTTCCACCGCAGCCATGGTGGAAGCGGGCATCCTTACGGCCGACTTCTGGGACTTCGACAGGCTGGAAGCGCGCCTGGTGGAGGCGGTCGAGTTCATGAACCGCCTGCCCAAGGGTGGCGCATGGCCATTCGCCAGTGACGGGCCGTGGCACCTGATCGTCAAGGATTGGTGGGATTGGGACGCGCATGAGGACAAGCCGCTGCGCCGGGTGCCTCTGACGGCCGACCAGATCGAGCGCATGAACGAAGCGTTGGGCTGGCTGCTGCTGATCCCGTCGGCGGAGGATCGGCGCCTGGTCGGGATGGCCCTGCGCAATCTGGCGGCGGGCCGCAAGTCGGTGCCCTGGACGAAGCTGCTCAAGCCATTGGGCGTCAAGCATGGCGCTCACGGTCTGCGCAAGCGCTACTCGCGGGCGCTAACCGTGATCTGCGACAGGCTGAATGCCGCAGAAATGCGCGCATAGACACGGTGCAAGGGGTAGAATGTTGCGTGATGCAAATATTGTTTGTCCACCTCCGGGCCGAAATCGGCTAATCCATAGATACGCTGGTGGCGGGCCTATGTGCGACGCCAGCGCCCTCTCCTCCTACAGCGCCCCGCCTGGCCCCTTGCCCGGCGGGGCGCTGTCGTTTCGGACGCTGTTCATGGGGAAGCTCAAGTCGATCGGTTCGCGCCTCGGCGCCCTGCCGGCCAAGGTGAAGGCTGCGCCCAAGGTAGCCGAAGGGTTCTACCAGTCGGGCGCTTGGCGCGAGCTGGTGAAGGACATCAAGCGCGTGCGCGGCAACCGCTGCGAGCGGGCCGGCTGCACCACTCCGACCAATCGCGTGATCGCTGATCATATCGTCGAACGGAAGGACGGCGGCGCCGATCTGGACGCCGGCAACATCGAGCTGCTGTGCGCGGGGCACCATGCGCAGAAGACGGCGAAGGCGCGTGCCGCTCGGGCGCGCGGCGAGACGTGGGGGGGTGGGTCAAAAGTCTGACGGGCGGCGCCACCCTGCACCGCATCCCGTCTCATTCGGAGATTTTTTTCTTGGCTGATGGGATTTTGGGGATTGACTTGTTCGGCGACCCTGTCCTGCCGAGCCGTGAGGGCCGTGGAAGGCCCGAGATCGTCTGGAACCGCGAAACGTCGAACAGGGTGCTATTGGCATTCGCGCGCGGGCTGACGGTCAAACAGGCGGCATCGGCGGTCGGGATGTCCGCGCCGACGCTACGCAAGGTTTATTTTTCCGAGGTCGGAAAACGGACGGAGGCGCGTGTGCGGATGGAGATGGTCCAGCTAGGTCGCCTCAACGACCAGGCGGCCGCCGGCAACGTCGCCGCTGAGAAGGAACTGATCAAGCAGCTCGATCGGATGCGGCAGCGCGATCAGCAGCAGCAACTGGCGCCGGCACCGACCAAGGCCGCCGCGCCGAAGCTGGGCAAGAAGGAAGCCGCCAAGGCTCAGGCGCAGAATGTGCGCGGGCTGTACGAGCCGCCTTCGCCGCCCACGCGGTTGAACTGACCGATGGCGTTGACGTCGGAGCATCTGGAGCGGCGCTGGTCGACCGCATGCCCCGATTGGGAAGACAGGATCGTCGGGCGCCGCTCGCTGGTGCCCTTCGAACCGCTCTTCCCCGACCAAGCCGACAAGGCCGTGGAGATCTTCAAATCTCTGCGCATGGTCGATGTGCCCGGAAAGCCGACCTTCGGCGAGGCATGCGAAGAGTTCGTCTTTGACTTCGTGCGCGCCATCTTCGGCTCCTATGATGCCGAAACAGGGCAGCGCCTGATCAGCGAGTTCATGCTGCTGATCAGCAAGAAGAACGGCAAGTCGACGATCGCCGCCGGGATCATGATCACGGCGCTGATCCTAAACTGGCGCGATCTGGCCGAGCTGCTGATCCTGGCACCGACCAAAGAGATTGCGCAGAATAGCTTCAAGCCGGCGGCCGCGATGGTCCGTGCGTCGACTGATCCGTTCACGGGGCGGCCGCTAACTGATATTCTCAAGCCGGTCGATCATCAGCGGATCATTCGTCACCTGACCACTGGTGCCGAGCTGATGGTTGTCGCAGCTGACGCTGAAATCGTGGGCGGCAAGAAGGCCGGCTTCGTGCTGGTCGATGAATTATGGCTGTTCGGCAAGCGCGCCAATGCCGAAGCGATGCTGGAGGAAGCCACCGGCGGCCTCGCATCGCGGCCCGAAGGGTTTGTCGTCTATCTGACGACGCATAGTGACGAACCGCCCGCCGGCATATTCAAGGACAAGCTGGACTATTTCCGGGGCGTCCGCGACGGTACGATCGAAGATCCGCACGTGTTCGGCATGCTGTACGAATGGCCTGAGGCCATGATTGAGGCGCAGGCCTATCTGCAGCCCGAGAATTTCTACGTCACCAACCCGAACATGGGACGGTCGGTGTCGGAAACCTACATCGCGGGCAAGCTGAAGAAGGCGGCGGGCGGCGAACTCGACGATGACGGTGACACCGGCAGCATCCAGATCGTGCTGGCCAAATATCTCAATGTCGAGATCGGCTTGCGCCTTCGCCGTGATCGGTGGCGCGGTGCCGACTATTGGGAGGCAGCGGCCGACAAGACGCTGACGCTGGAAAGCCTACTGGAGCGCTGCGAAGTCGCGGTGGTCGGCGTCGATGGCGGCGGCCTGGACGATCTTTATGGCCTGTGCGTCGCAGGTCGGGAGAAGGTGACCGGGCGCTGGTTGTTCTGGTTCAAGGCATGGGCATGGCCTGATGTGCTGAAGCGCCGAAAGTCGCTGGAAAGCGTGCTGAAGGACTTCATGGAGGACGGCGACCTCGTGCTGTGTGAGGCCGCTGATGTCGGCAGCGGGCTCGACGTCGATCCGCAAGATTATGTCGTCCCGCAGGACATTCGCGAGATTGTCGAGATCATCGACCAGGTGAAGGCCAGCGGCCTTTTCCCGGAGCAATCCGCAATCGGACTCGATCCGCACGGGGTGTCCGACCTGGTCGATGAACTGGCCGATATCGAGCTGGAGGCGGGCGGCGCGGGCAATCCGGTGCAGGCGGTTGGGCAAGGCTTTCGCCTGATGTCGGCAGTTGTGGGCCTTGCGCGCAAGCTCAAGTTCGGCGGCGCAGTCCATAACGGATCGCGGATGATGGATTGGTGCGTCGGCAATGCCAAAGAGGAAAAGGGCCGTTCGACGGTCATGATCGTGAAGGACGCGGCAGGGACGGCGAAGATCGACCCCCTGATTGCGGCCTTTAACGCCTTCAAATTGCTGGAGCTGAACCCGGTTGCGACCGGCAGCTTCGAATATACAGGGATCTAACCGCATGGGATTGATGGATCGCGCCCGTGCGGCTGCGCGGGCGTTTCGCGCGTCCGACGCGCCAGTAATCGAGCAGGGCGATGGCCCGCGCTTCACCAGTGGGCCGGTCGCGGCGACCGATGGAATGAACGACGCGGGCGGCTTCACCGTGATGAACCTGTTGGGCGCCAATGGAGCGGGCGCGCCGATGGGCGAAAGCCGGGCCATGTCGCTGACATCCGTGCTGCGCGCGCTGGAAGTGCTGTGCGGCCTCTTCGCCATGACGCCGTGCCATTATTATCGGAACACCGATGGCGGTAAGGAACGGGTCAACGATGCGCCGCAAGCGCTGATGTTCTCGACCAGCGCCAATGCGGTCCAGCCTGCCTTCCTGCTGAAGGAACTGTTGCTGGGCGATCTGCTGATGCGGGGGAAGTTCGGCGCCTATATCCACCGGGACGCCCTCTATCGCCCCAACGCGCTTAGCCGCCTCCAGCCCGATGGCATCGCGCCGGTGCAGCATTGGGACCGGGAAAGCGGGCTGGAAATGTTCTATGATGCCAGCCTGCCCGATGGGTCGCGCGAGCGTCTGACCCGAAACGATATCTGGTTCGTGCCTGGCTTCAGCCGGGACGGACTGGTCGGCGTCGATCGGCTGAAGCTGTTGGCCGATGCGATCGAAGGCGCGGCAGCGACCAGTGAATTTGCCCGGCGCTTCTGGGACAATAATGCGCAGCCTTCGACCATCCTGACCACCAAGTCGAAGATAGACCGGGAGGAAAAGGGGAAGATCAAGTCGGACTGGCAGGCCAGATTTTCGGGGCCGCGCAATGCTGCAGGCGTCGCGGTCCTGGATCAGGAGATGGACGCCAAGTTCCTGTCGCACGACAATAAGGCGTCGCAGTTCATCGAAGCCCGCAGTTTCAGCGTGGTCGAAGCTGCTCGCGCGTTCGGTGTCCCGCCGCATGTCCTGTTCGAGCTGAGCCGCGCCACCTTCTCCAACATCGAGCAGCAGAGCCTGGAGCTCTACCTGTACACGATGATGGGCCATTTCGGGCGGGCCGCAGCGCACATGACGCACCAGTTCGCGGAACCAGGTTGCTTCTTTGAGTTCCTGCCCGAAGCCCTGCTGAAGGGCGATATCAAGAGCCGGTACGAAGCCTACGCCATCGCCGTGGATAAGGGCATCCTCAACCCCAACGAGATCCGCCGCAAAGAGAATATGAACGATCGACCCGGCGGCGAAGATTATCGCCTCGGTTCCGGTTCGCAGGTCGAAGGGCAGGAACGGCCCGCCATCGACCACCGCCCACCTGCCCCCACTCCAGCGCCGTCGGAGGACGAATGAACCAGCATATTCTGGCCGCGATCCGATCGCAGCCATGGGCCATCATGCCTGCCTATCTGGATGCGATCGAAGCCATCGCCCTGCGCATGATCGAGCATCCGACGCTGATCGAGGTCGAGCGCGACGGCCACCAGGCGCGTTTCGAGGCGGCGTCCGCCCGTATGGGCGAACGCGCGCCTGGCACCCGAACCGCCGCGTTGCGCGATGGTGTCGGATCGCTGCCGGTATTCGGTCCGATCTTCCCACGCGCCAGCGGCCTTTCGACGTCGGGCGCCACCACGATTGACGTGTTGGCGGCGGACCTGCGCGCACTGGAAGCGTCGTCGGACGTTCGCACGATCCTGATGACGATCGACAGCCCTGGCGGCGCTGTCGCCGGCATCCATGATTTCGGCCAGTTGGTCGCTACGATCAGCAAGCCCGTGTCGGTGCATGTGACGGGCCAGTGCTGCTCGGCAGCCTACTGGATCGCCAGTCAGGCGCCCGGTGGCATCAGCCTCGATCCGACCGGCATCGTCGGCTCGATCGGCGTCTGCATGTCGACCAGCTTTCAGGAAAATGCTGATGCCGCCGGGCGCCGCTCGATCGACATCGTCAGCAGCGGCGCGCCGAACAAGCGCCCCGATCTGTCGACCGAAGAGGGCCGCGACGCGCTGCGCCCGACGCTCGACGCGCTGGAAGCTGTTTTCATCGCTGCCGTCGCCAAAGGGCGCGGCACCACAGAAGCTACCGTCCGCGCCGATTTCGGCAAGGGCGGCACCCTGACCGGGAAGGATGCCAAGGCCGTCGGCATGGTGGATCGCGTGGAGGCCGATGGCCTCGACGGCGCCATTCGCCGGCTCGCCCGCAGCGCCCCTCCGGCTGCGCCCCGGCGGACGGCCGCGGCGAACCGAAACGCTGTCGCGCTGCTGCGCGCCGGCTCGTAACAACCCAAGGAGACAGTCATGCGGATTACCGCACTCAAAGCATCTCTGGCGGCCGTCATCGCATCGATGGATGGGGCGCTGGAACTCGCGGCAAGCGAGGACAATCGCGATCTGACCGCCGAAGAGCAGACGCAGTTCGACGCCTGGCAGAAGGAAGCCGAAGGCCTGCAGGCTTCGATCAAGCGCGAAGAAAGCATTCTGGCGCTCAAGGCGTCGGCCGCGACGCCGATCGCCGTCGGTGGGCCGGCTCCGACCGTGCCGGCTACGGTCAAGCAGAAGATGGAGCCCGGCGCGATGGTCGGCCGTATCGCCGTCGCCATCGCCGCGACCGGCGGCAACGATCAGCGCGCCATGGCCAACCATGCACAGCAGGTCTGGGGCGATGAAACCGGCCAGATCGTGGCCAACATGGAACAGTCGACCAACACCAAGGGTGGCTATCTGGTCGACACCGATTACAGCCGTGACTTCATCGATCTGCTGCGGCCGCAGGTCGTCATCCGTCGCCTGGGCGCCCGGTCCGTGCCGATGCCGGACGGCAACCTGACCATGCGGAAGAAAACCGCTGGTACGCAGGCCAGCTATGTCGGTGAGCGCGTCCCCGCGCCGACCACCGACATGCAGGTCGGCCAGCTGACCATGAGCGCCAAGAAGCTGATGGCGCTGGTGCCGATCACCAACCAGCTGATCCGTCGGGCCAGCTTTGGCGTCGACAACCTGGTGCGCGACGATTTGCTGTCGTCGGCGGCGGTGAAGGAAGATCAGCAGTTCCTGCGCGGTGCCGTGGCCGCTGGCGCACCGACCGGCGCCCGTTATCTGGCGGCGGCGGGCAATGTGATGGCGATGACGGCCGATCCGGATCTGTTGACCGTGTCGTCGGATCTGTCGCGCCTGATCCTTGCGGTGAAGAACGCCAACCTGCCGATGCTCAGCTGTGGTTGGGTCATGTCGCCGACGGTCAAGGAATTCCTTGCCAATCTGCGCGATGGCAACGGCAACATCGTCTATCCCTCGATCGAGGCCAACAACACCCTCAAGGGTTACCAGATCGGCGAGACCACGTCGGTTCCCGACAATCTGGGCGTCGGTGGCAATGAGTCGGAGCTGTATTTCGGCGACTGGAGCCAGTTCCTGATCGGCGACACCTATCAGGTCGCCCTGGCAGCTTCCACCGAGGCCGCTTACGACGACAATGGCACGATCCGGGCGGCGTTTTCCAACGATGAGACGGTCATCCGCCTAATCGAGGAGCATGACACCCAGCTGCGCTACGACCGCGCCGTCTCGGTCCTGACCGGCGTCACCTGGAAGCCGTAACCGGCAGCCACCCCGGCGGGTGCATTCGTGCCCGCCAACTTTCTCGCAAGGAGGCCAATATGGCTGTGAAGTTTCTGACCCAGACGCAGGTCGGCACCCTCTACAATAAGGGCGATGTCGCCGGCTTCGATGCCGCAACCGAAAAGGAGCTGATCGAGGCAAAGGTCGCCGTCGCGGTGAAGGCAAAGGATGCCGAACCCGCCAAGGAACCGGAAAAGAACGCGCAGTAATCGCAGGGGCAGCAGCGATCGTCATGGCCGACATCATCACCATTGCTGCTGCGCGCGCCCATTTGCGCGTTGGAACCGAGGTTTCCGACGCGCAGATGGGCGACATCGTTGCAGCCGCGACCGACGCGGTTGCGGGTTTCATGCAGCGCCCCATCACCGGCGAGGGTGGCTTTGCCGATGGCGAAGTGCCCTTTGGCGTCATCCAGGCGGTCAAGGTCATGATCGTCGAGCTATATGACAATCCGGGCGCGCCGATCGTCGATGAGGACGTGATGCGCGGCCTTGTCGGCTTCTATTCGCGGCCGTCATTCGCATGAGCCGTCGGCGCGACAAATCGACCACCCGCGAGCTGGATAGCTTCGTGCGCATCGAACAGCCGGTGGCCGATGAAAGTTTTGACGGTGCAGGTTCGGGCAGCTGGATGCTGGTCGCGGAAGTCTGGGCCGGTATCGTCGATATCCTGCCGAGCCGGGGCGAGAGCCTGGCGGAGGGCATCAACATGAACCGGCGGCCTGCGCGGGTTCGTATCCGGAGCCGCGCCGACGTCACCACCGCGATGCGTATCGTCCATGGGGACCGCATCATGCAAATTGTCGCTGGTCCGGCAGAGTTGAAGGGGCGGCCGCCTCGGCAGGAATTCATGGTCGAGGAATATCGACCGGCAGGCAATCCGGCCTGATGCCGACCGTTCGCGGGAAGGATGGGGTTAAGAGCTACTTCGCCGGCCTTCCCAAGCAGATAACCGACGTCCTTCGGGGCGCTGGGCGCGCTGGCGGCCGCGTCATTGCCGATGAAGCCAAGGATCGTTCGGCGTCAGACGATGTCGCGAGCGATATCGTCGTCAGGACGAAGGCTGATCATGGCCGGATCGTCGTCACTGTGACGGTGAAGCCGGGCTATAACTGGTTTCGTGCGCTCTGGCTGGAATATGGGACCGACCCGCATTTCATCACTGTCGATGACAGTCAGCGCGGCGGTCAGGGCGTCCGCCGGCTGAACCAGCAGGTCCGCGCCGCCGGCGGCGACGGTTCGCTTGTAATCGGCGGCCAGTTCGTCGGCGCGACCGTCTGGCATCCTGGCGCGCGGCCCGAACCGTTTCTGCGCCCGGCGCTCGACATCAAGGAAGCCGAGGCGATCCGCGCGGCGCAGGCCTATATCAATTCCCGCATCGCGCGGGGCCGGTTCGTCGGCAAAGACGAAGGGGACGATGCATGACCGGGGCCGACATTATCGGCGCATTGCTGTGCGCGGACCTGACCGAAGCGGATCCGGTCCCGGCTGATCGCATCAAGGAAGATCGCCTGCCCGACGGCATTACGCTGCCGGCCCTGCTCGTGCGCACGACCAGCAGCGTCGACCGTCAGGTGCTGATGCGCGGGCCGCTGGTGCGCCGCACCGACCGCATTTCTGTCACCGTCCGCGCGGCGTCCGTCAAGGATCGCAAAGCGGCGATCGGCTGGGTCCGTCGGCGCTGTGCTGGCCTGACCGGCGATATCGCTGGTGCGCTTCGGGTGTCGATCTTGACCGCCGGACTAGGGCCTAGCCTCAACGGCCCGGGCAACAGCTTTGAACAGACACAGGATTTCCGCGTCAGTTGGGACGCGGAGGATTGAGCAGGAGACAATGATGTCGACCACGACCAAGGCGAAGGCCCTTCGCAAATTCAAGGATGCGGGCACGGGCGGCAATTATGCCGCCGATCAGACCATCGAAAATCTGACGCCGGGCCAGTTGGCCAATTATATGGCCGCCGGCCTGGTCGAACCGGTCGCGGCTTCCGCCAAGGCCGAGAGCGAGGCCAAGAAGGCCTAACCCCTTTCGTCCGCCCGCGCGGACACCATTCGCCGGATAATCCGGCTTTCCAACCAGGAGACAGACTATGTCCACCACTGCTGCGGGCACGACGATCGGCATCTCGGCCGCACTGCCCACCACCGAAGATCCGACCGGCTATTCGGCGCTGACCTTCACCAAGGTCGGCGGGGTCGAGCAGATCGGCACGATCGGCGCGACCACCAACAAGGTCGAGTTTCAGCCGCTCGACGGACCCAAGGAAAAGCACAAGGGCAGCACCGACTTTGGATCGCTGCAGCCTTCCATGGCCTATGATGAGGACGACGCCGGCCAGGTGCTGATGCGAACCGCTGCCGAACCCGACAATAATGCGCTCTATGCGTTCGAGGTCACCTATCCGACCGGCGAAAAGCGCTGGTCGCAGGGGCGCGTGTTCGGCTTCCCCGAAAATGTCGGCAATGCCGACAGCATCGTTACGGCGAACCCCACGATCGAATTCAGCAAGAAGGTCGTGAAGTCGGCCTAACCAGTTTCCGGCCCATCCGCCGGTCCACTCGCATCAGCCCGCCCCGCAGATCGCGGGTCGCGGGGCGGGCTGATGCACCTTCCCGCGAAAGGAACACCATGTACGATATCACCCAGCAGGCGGCGGTCGATACCACTGCCATTCACATCAAAGGGCTCGACGGCGAGCACCTTTACGCTGACGCCAACCGGGAGCAGCCCGTGCGCATCGTCATTTATGGACCCGGCTCCAAGGCCTATGCGGCCGTCGAGGCGCGTCAGACCAATCGTTCGCTGAAACGGATGCAGGATAATGACGGCAAGCCCACCGTCGCATCGCCCGAACAGCGCCTGGCCGAACAGGCCGAGGATCTGGCCGACATCACCGTCGCTTTCGAAAATCTCGGCTATCCGCCCGCCGGCGGCAAGCAGGGCAAAGAGCTGTTCCAAGCTCTCTATGCCGATCCCAAGCTCGGCCATATCGCCCAGCAGGTGCTGAAGGGCGTGCGCGACTGGGGAAACTTCAAGCCCGCGCCGAGCGGGAACTAACGCTCTACGTGCGGCAACTGGCGTGGCTGCATGCCACGCCAAAGCCGCCGCCCGGCACGAAACGCGCGGCGGCGAAAGATCAGCCGCCGCCGATCAGCCGGATGGAAAAGCTGAAGCGGGACAAGATCGTCCCGCAGATGCCGCCCAATCCGGTGCCCCACATCATCGCCCGGCTGCTGGAGATCGGCCTGACTGAGGCTGCCGGGATGGGGTCCGGTCCGATCAGCTGGCAGGCGATCGACGCCTGGTGCAACCGCACCGGCATCGATCTCCCGCCGTGGGAAGCCAGGCTGATCCGATCCCTGTCAGTTGCCTATGTCGCCGAAGGGCGGAATGCCGAGAGTGAGAATTGCCCAGCCCCTTGGCGGGCTGCTGTCACCGAACGGGAGCGGGAGGTCGAGCTGGCACGGCTTCGTGCTGTTCTGGGTTAGAAAGCCCTCTTCTCTGGCGTCGGCTTCATTTTGCACGCACCTCTATTCACCGACGGAGAAAAAGAAACCGTAGTGGTCAACGATAGGTCGGTTCGGTCGATCAACCATGTCATGGTTTCCCTTCCTATCCGTTCGGTTGCCTTTACTTCAGACGGGCTAAAGATCGCAGGCAGCGAAACTACTTCAACGTTGGGCCTGGCTATTGTGATGCGCTGATTTGCTTCATCGATCGCCAGATCAATCTGATCTTTCGAGCTGCCATCAACCCATGCACAGCTAAGATAGGTGGGGGCCGCATTTGCGGTCCCGGCCGACCCAAAGGCGCCCAGCGCCAACATCATCGCATTCTTCATCATCACCCCTGTCACCGCCGACGGCGGCCGACTTCTATCGCGGAGGCCAAAATTGGACAATCCTGAGTCCGCCTTGGGCGTCGGCTTCGCGATCGACCCGGAAGGTTCGTTCGAGACGCTGCGCCAGATCGAAGCTGCCATGAACACGACCGAGGCGCGGGTTGTGGCCGAGGCCGCCAAGATCGAGCGCGCGACCAGTGGCATGATCAGTCTGGGCGGCGCGACCGCCCAGATGACAGCTTTCGGCAATGCTGCGACCCGCGAGCTGGCTTCTGCCTCGCGCGAGATGGCGCGCGCGGAAAAGGCTGGCGAGACGCTTTCCCGCCAGCTCGATCGTCAGACATCGACCTTCGGCAAGACGCGCGAGGAACTGCGCGCGATGAAGGTGGAAACTGCTGCGCTGGCGGCCGAGCAGCAGGGACTGACCGAACTGGCGACCCGCCTGCGGGCGCAGGAAGCGGCCCTGTACGATCAGGAGTTTGCCGCGATGCGCAAGGTGCGCATGGAGGCAGAGGCTCTCGCCGAGGATAAGGCGCTGGCCGCGCAGCAGGCCGCTGCCGCCGCCGAACGGGAGGCCACTGCCACACGCGAAGCGGCATGGGCCTATCAGATGTTCGAGGCCAAGGCCCGCGCCGGCGCGCAAGCCCTTCGCGAACTGGAAGCGGCGCAGAAGCTGGCCGATCGTGACGCGAGCGCTGCCCAGATGCGTGCCGACGCGGAGGCCGCCGCGCGCCTGGCCAGCGAGCATGCCCGGCTCGCCGCGCAGGTTCGTGCATCCCATGCAGCGCAGGAGGCAGATGCCGTCGCCGCAGAGCGACTGCGTATGTCGACCGATCCGCTATATGCGGCCATGCAGCGGCTCAATGCCGAGATTGCAGAGTCGACGCGGCTCTATCATGCCGGTGTTACAGCGCCTGCCGAATATGCCCGTCAACAGGATGTTCTGGCCGGGCGGTTGCGCCAGGTAACGCAGGCCCATGATGAGGTGGCGCAGGCCGCCAAGCGCGGCGCCAGCACGATGACCCAATTTTCGTTCCAGGTGAACGATATCGTCACCATGGCCATGTCTGGGGCGCCGGTTTTCCAGATCTTCGCGACGCAGATCGGTCAGATCGTTCAGGTCGCCCAGATGGCCGAAGGTGGTGTGAAGGGTTTCGCCATGGAGGTCGGTGGGCTCGCATTGCGCTTCCTGCCATTCGCCGCCGCCGCCGCTGTCGCGGGTGTCGCCTTGTCCCGCTGGCATGACCAGCTGAACAAGGAGGCTGGCATGAAGGCCTATGCGAACAGCCTTGGCCTGACCGCTAAGGAAATGGAGAAGCTGAAGAATGTGTCGGTTACCGCCGGCGACGTCATGAGCGGCGTGTGGAAGACGCTTGACGATCGGCTCAACATCTCCAGCAACAGCAAGAAGCTGATCGATTGGCTGTTCTCGCCCAACGATGCCCAGACCGTCGGCAATTTCGTTGCCGAGATCTATGGTGCGTTCGTCGGCGGATACAAGGGCATCGTCGCCATCTGGTCCCTGCTGCCGAGCGCGATCGGCGATCTTGTCGCGCAGGCGACCAATGCCACGATCGCCAAGGTCGAGCAGATGGTGAACGGCGCGATCGAGGGCATCAATGGTTTGGCCCAGCGCGCCAACCAGATGCTAGGCGTCGACCTGTTCGGACAGATCGGCAATGTGTCGATCGAGCGGGTCACCAATCTGTATGAAGGTGCGGCCGCCAAGGTGGTCGACACCTTCGGGACGGCTGTGCAGGACGAAACCAAGCGGGCCAAGGCCTGGATGGCTGGTGTCGTCGGCGATATCGAGAAGAACAGCATCGGCGCCGCGCAGAAGCGACTGCAGAAACAGCGCGACGACATCGTCAAGGATCGCACGCCCGCCTCTAACAAGCATGCCGAGCAGCTGGCGCGGGAGGCCGCCGCCGTCGAGGCACAGATCCGCAACCTCTATGCGCTGGCCGATGCCTATCAGGTGTCGGGTGCGGCGGCGCTGGTCGCCGAAGCGCGGGTGAAGGCTGAAAGCCAAGCGATCAAGCAGCGTGGCGATATCGAAGCTGCGGTGGAGCGCCAGATCCGTCTTGCCATTGCACAGCGCGTGTCCGACGCGGCCAAGGGCACGCTGGCCACGCGCGAACAGGTCGTGGCGCAACAGCGCGTCAACGACATGGTATCGGCGGGCCTAGTTCCAGCGGAACGCGCTTCCGATCTGGTGCGCGATCAGATTGCCGACCTGCCGCTGCTGGCCGCCCTGCAGGTGTCGCAACAGCGCGGCTATGCCAAGGAAATCGAAGCAGCCAAGCGGGCGTTGGACGATCAGCGCAAGGCCCGCGAGCAGCTGACCACCGCCGAGCGCACGGCCTCCTTTAATGCAGCGATGGAGGCCGGGTCGGCGCGCCTGGCTGAACTGCATGAAGAAATCAGGCTCACTGGCGCTCTGGACATTCAGCGAGTGCGGACCCTAGCGACCGTGCGGGCGACGCGAGAGGCCGAAAAGTTCAACGAGGCGGATCGAGCCGCTTACATCGCGCAGCAGGTCCAAATCGCCGACCTTGATCTGCAGCGTCAGCTCCAGGCGGACGCGTTCAATGACAGCCTGCGCTATCAGGCGGATCTACTCGACGCTATTGCGACCAACGTCAGCATCGCCGCCAGCGGAATGGCCGATGCGTTCGGCGAAGCGGGCAAGGCGCTGGGCGGCCTCGCTTCCACCTTCGCCAGCTATCTGGCCGACCAGGAGCGGATGCGCTCAGCCCGCGAGGCGGAACTGCGCGTGATCAGCCAGATCGAAGACGCCCAGCTGCGCGCCCAGCGCGAACAGCAGGTCAACAGCCTCTATGCCCAGCGCACCATCACGTCGCAGGTGGGCCTGTATGGCGATCTGACGGCTTCGGCGAAGGGCTTCTTCAAAGAGGGCTCGGACGGCTACAAAGCACTGGAAACCGCCGAAAAGGCCTTCCGCGCGGTGGAGTTCGCCCTGTCGGTGCGCGCCATCGCGCAGGATGCAATCGAAACCGCGTCCTCGATCGCGAAGAGCGGCGCGCGCACTGCCACCAAGGCGGTCGAGGCCGTAGTGTCGGCCATTTCCTCGCTTCCCTTCCCCCTCAACCTGGCGGCAGGTGCCGCGACGATCGCCGCGCTTGCGGGCATCGGCGTGTCGGTTGCCGGATCGTTCGGCGGCAACCGCAACACGCTGGAAAAGGCCAACGATGGGACCGGCACGGTGCTGGGCGATGCGTCGGCGAAATCGGAGAGCATCAAGCGCGCGATCGACAGCCTGAAGGAGGTCGACACCGTCATGCTGACCTATTCGCGCCAGATGGCCGCCTCGCTGAGCGCGATCGAAAGCAATATCTCCGGCTTCGCCGCGCTGGTGCTGCGCACTGACAACGTCAATGCGTCCGCCGGCGTCAACACCGGCTTCTCGCAGGACACGACCGGCAAGGTGCTGGAAGGCATCATCACCGGCGGCGGCCTGTTCTCGAAGATCCCGGTGGTCGGTGGCATCATCGGCGGGATCGGCAGCATCATCGGGTCGCTGTTTGGCAGCAAGACGAAGGTGGTTGGCAGCGGCCTTTATGGCGGCGCGCAGAGTCTGGAGGATATCCTGTCGGGCGGGTTCGACGCCTCCTATTACAGCGACATCCAGAAAAAGAAGAAGCTGTTCGGTCTGACCACGTCGACCAAATATTCGACGCAGTATAGCGACGCGGACAGCGGCCTTGAAAACCAGTTCACGCTGATCCTGCGCGAATTCAACAATGCGATCCTGGCGGCGGCCGGGCCGCTGGGCGTGGCGACCAGCGAAATCCAGCAGAAGCTCAATGGCTTTGTCGTCAACATCGGCAAGATCGACCTGCAGGGCCTGACCGGCGAAGAGATCGAGGAAAAGCTGACCGCCGTGTTCGGCGCGGCGGCCGATGACATGGCCAAGGCGGCGTTCCCCGGCATCGAGAAGTTCCAGGCGGTGGGCGAAGGCCTGTTCGACACGCTGGTGCGCGTTGCGTCGACCGTGGAGAGCGTCACGTCATCGCTGACCATGCTGGGATCGTCCGCGAGCCTGATGAGCATCGACCTGAAGATGGCGCTGGCCGACCAGTTCGACAGCGTCAGCGATTTCAGCAGCGCGGTCGATTCCTACTTCGAGACCTATTACACGAAGGAGGAACAGGCCGCCGCCCGCACCGCGCAGTTTGCGACCGCGTTCGACAGCCTGGGCCTTGCCATGCCCGGCACGCTGGCGGCGTTCCGCCAGCTGGTCGACGCGCAGGATCTGACCACCGCCGCCGGCCAGGCCACCTATGCCACGCTGCTGCAGCTGGCGCCGGCGTTCGCCGACCTGCAATCGGCGCTCAATGGCGCGAAGAGCGCGGCCGATATCCTGTCCGAGCGGCAGGATCTGGAAAAGCAGCTGCTGGAATTGCAGGGCAATACGGCCGCGATCCGCGAAATGGAGTTGGCCCAGCTGGACGAAAGCAACCGCGCGCTGCAGCAGCAGATCTGGGCGCTGCAAGATGCGCAGGAGGCCGCCGATGCCGCGCAGAAGCTGAAAGACGCCTGGTCTTCGGTCGGCGACAGCATCATGGATGAGGTCAACCGCATTCGCGGTATCACCGACGGCAGCGGCACGGGCAGCTTCGCCACGCTGCAGGGCCAGTTCAATGCCGCAGTCGCCGCCGCCAAGGGGGGCGACCAGGACGCTGCCGGCACGCTGCCCAGCCTGTCGCAGGCGCTGATCCAGGCGGCCGAGCTGGCGGCGACGAGCCGGCAGGAACTGGACCGGGTGAAGGCCCAGACCGCTGCGTCGCTGGAAAGCGTCTATGCGTCGGTGCTGGCGCTGGCTGGCGGGACCAGCTCGACCGGCGTTGCAGCCGGCACAGGCGCGCCAACCGGCACTATTCTGGAGGCGGCGGCCACTGCGGCCCAGGCCTCGGCCACGTCCAGCGATAGCGACAGCGTGATCGCTGAACTGAAGGCCCTGCGCGAAGAGGTCGCCCAGATGCGCAGCGACAATAATAGCGGCCATGCGGCGACCGCCGGCAACACCGCCGCCATCAAGAAGAAGCTGGATGACGTTTCGGCGGATAGCGGCGGCCAAGCCATCACCGTGACGGGCGCTGCCGCATGAGGGTGATACTCGACGGCGGGGCGGTCATAGAGATCGGCACGACCGAGGCGAAGCCGACCATCGGCATCACCGATTATAGCCGGCGCGAGACCGATGATTTCGGCGTCACCACCGTCGTCAAGCGCGGCTTCTCGCGCACCATGTCGGTGCGGGTGAAGGTGCCCACGGGCGAAGTGGACGGCCTGCAACGTCAGCTGGCCGCTCTGCGGGCCAAGGCGGTTCAATGGGTTGCGGATGATCGTTTCGACAGTCTGTCCATCACCGGCTTCTACAAGGATCTGTCGATTGATCTGGCGATCCCGCCGGTCAGCTATTGCACGCTGACGATCGAAGGGCTCGCCGAAACCGGGGCGTTCGATGATCCCGGCGATGATCCGGCTACCGATCAGCGCGCGTCGACGCTCAAGCTAGTGCGTCCGGCGGTGGTGGATGATGATGTGCTGGTCACCAGCACCGTGCCGGAAAATGACTATCCGGTCTGGTCGGCCGGATTGACCTATGCGCTGGGCAACCGGGTCATCGATCATGCCGCGCATCGCATCTATGAGAGCGCTATCGACGGCAATATCGGTCATGACCCCGCCGACCTGGCCGGCCAGTGGATCGACATCGGGCCGACCAATCGCTGGGCGATGTTCGACCAGGCGCTGGGGTCGCTGACCGAAGCGGCGGGCAGCATTGTCGTCACGCTGAACCCCGTCGATCCGATCGATGCCATTGCCCTGCTGGACGTCACCGCCACCAGTGTTCGGGTGCAGGGCGTCGGCTATGACCAGAGTTTGGCCCCGGCTGTCGCGGCGGGGGCGGTCAGCTTCCTCGACATGCCCGAGACGGCCAGCACGCTGACCATCACGATCAGCGGCCCCGGCACGGTATCTGTCGGCACTTTGCTGATCGGCAAGCTGGTGGGGCTTGGCACGACCGAGGCGTCGCCCACCGCCGCCATCACCGATTATAGCCGCAAGGAAACCGACGATTTCGGCGAAGTGACGGTGGTGGAGCGCGCCTGGGCCAAGCGGATGGAGGTCCGCGCGCTGATCAGCACCGCTTCGGTCGATCTGGTCGCGGCGCGGATCGCCAATGTGCGGGCGACCCCGGCCCTGTGGATCGGCGACGCGGCGCTTGAGAGCTTGGCCATCTATGGCTTCTTCAAGGATTTCTCGATCGAGGTTGACGAACATGTCAGCACGCTCGCGCTGTCGATCGAGGGGCTAAGTGCGGCGGCGAAGCTGGCGCCGCTGATTCCTGATCCCGAGATCGGGTGGGACGACGTCAAGGATGACAATCCGGAACACCCCAAGCCCGAGGATGGCGCGACGGTCGGAGCGCCCGATTGGGCGCCGGTGGGTGGCACGACAGCTGGCACTATCGTGGCGGCACTTCTCGCGCTGGGATCGGTCACCGATCCGGACGAGATTGTTGCCGGCGCGCTGGCGCTGATCGACCGGACGCAGAACCACGCGCTGGCCCTGTTCGACGCTCAGCTGCTGGGCGAGGAGCGCAAGGCCCGCTGGGATCGACTGACCCATCTCGACGGCGCGGAGATCACGACCCGCGTTCGTCAGGAAATCACCGAGCGGATCGAAGGCGACACGGCGATCGTCGAAATGGTGACCGAGATCGAAGCGGCCGCGACTGATGGCCTGAATGCAGCGCTGGCCGCGATCAGTGATGAGGCCAGCGTGCGCGCTGCCGCTGACACCGCCGAAACGACCCAGCGCGAACTGGCAATATCGCTGGTCCAGACGCGGATCGACGATGAGGTGATCGACCTGCAGGCCGCCATTCTCAACGAGGCGACCACGCGGGCCGATGCGATCGCCGCCGAAACGACCCAGCGAGAGATCGCGACGTCGGCGCTGCAATCGGCTCTCGACGGTCATGTGACGACGCTACAGGCGTCGATCGAGGCTGAAGCAACCACGCGCGCCAGTGCGGACGCGGCGGAGACTTCGCAGCGCGAACTGGCAATTTCGACGCTGCAGGGTGTGGTCGACGGGCAAATCGCCGATGTCACGGCAGCGATTAGCAGCGAGGCCTCCACCCGTGCCACTGCCATCGCGGCAGAGACACTGGCGCGGGAACAAGCGATATCGGAAATCGAAACCACGATCGACGGCGAGATCAGCACCGTCATGGCGGCTATCGCGTCGGAGGCCAGCACGCGGGCTACGGCCGATGAAGCGGAGGCATCGCAACGCGAGGCGCTGGCAGCAAGCATCGCCAGCGATTTGGCGGACGTGAACGCGGCGATCCTGAATGAGGCCAGCGTGCGCGCCACCGGAGACGAAGCGGAGGCGACTGCCCGCGAGGCGCTGGCGGCGACCCTGTCGGGCGATATTGCCGACGTATCCGCCGCCGTGGAAACTGAGGCGACGGCGCGCGCTGCCGAGGACGGCGCGCTGGCCTCGCTGATCAGCGGGGTGCAGACGACTGTCGACGGCCACACGGCCAGCGTTGCGCTGTTGCTGGAATCTGTCGACGGCCTCAATTCCCGCTTGGTGGCGCGCGTCGTGTCTGGTGACATGATTGGCGGCTTTGAACTGGCGGCCGGTGGCGGCGAGATCGACGCGAATTTCCTGGTCGATAATTTCCGGGTGCTCAGCCCCAGCGGTGGCGATGGCTGGCAGTTCAGCGATGGCCGTCAGGTTACCACCGGCGGCACGATCATGACCATTACCGGCGCGCCGTTCGGATCGTCGGAGCAGTTTCTGGAATGGACTGGACCGATTGTTTCGACCTATGAGGAATGCACCGAAGCCAACGCCATCAAATATATGAAGATCGACGGCAGCGCCTATTTCGGCGGCGGACTATCGAGCGGCATCCTCAAGAACGAGGCCACATCGAATGTCGTATCGTCGACCGCTTTCGTGACGGTGGGTCCGTTCACCAGCAATGGCAACACGGTCAACATCAATATCAATGCCCGCTATTATCGTGAGTATCGGGCGGACAGCGGCACCGGCGGAATTACGGGATCGGGTAGCGGCGTCATCACCGTCGAGCATAGCGCTGACAGCACGAACTGGACATCGATCGGCACGATGGGCGTGGCGGAGAGCCTGCGCGAGGTGATCGTCGATGGTGAACCGGGCGTGCCTGATGTCATCCAGTGGGAGATGTCGGGCGCTGGCACCCTGATCTGGAATCCGGGGCCTCTTTCCGGTCTGTTCATCCGCGCCCGCTGGACCTCGCGGCTGTTCCCTGCATTCAACGGAACGCCTCTGTTCGGGACGGAAGAGCGGCAGTCCGTCACCATCATCGCTGTCGAAACACCCTAACCAACAGGAGCAAAGGCTATGGCCGATGAAAACGCCGGTGGCCCCGGCGTCGAAGAGTTGCGCGCGCAGTTTGACACGCTTCAGCGCCAGATCGCCGTCGCAACGGTCGGGGCGGCCGAAGATTTTGTCGGACTGCTTGCCAGCGCCGAGGTCGACGGGCTGATGGCGGGCATCACCAATGCCGCCGCGTCGCTGGATGAGGCGACGCGCAAGCGGGTTGCGTCCTGGGTCAAGATGCGGGCGGACATGGTGACGCTGGCCAAGCTGGAGCTGGCTCGCCTGCGCGGCCTGGCTGCGGTGGCCGATACGGAGGGCGGTGCCAATGTCGGCTGAAGACCAGCTAGCGGCGCTGATCGAGCGCAATGCCCGTTTGTTTTCCGGGATGGAGAACATTCAGAATGGTCAGGCATATTTCTTGGCTGGGTCGGTCGACGATCCAGACAGCTTTGATGCGAATGGTGAAAAAATTGGACCGTTGGGTTATTATCCGGTCGCTAATGCGTCTGGGCAGACAGTCTATATGCCCTGCCTCGCACGCCTTAAGTCGGTAGGTGGCATCCGCGAATTTGCTTCTTTGGTTGAAGCTATGGATGCAACTGAAATTGGAAATGCTTTCTATGCGCTAGCGCCTGCCGGAGATGTGCATGAAGGTGAAAAGCGCCTTTATCTGCGCACGGCAGATGCGCCATTTTATGAGGATCAGGGGGACGCGGCTGCCCCCGTCAACAAATCAACCTTCGGCACGCAATATCTCTATTCGCGCGAGACAGCATCGTCCCGTGCCATCGACTCCAGCATCAAGCGAGTTCTGCTGACCGAAGGTTTCCCGGCCTATTATGATGAGGTCGGGTCGGTCATCTACAATTTGCTCCCGACGCTGACCAGGTTCATGACCGCCAATGGCCGTCGCTTTGCCATGAGCGGCCCGGAAATCATGGTCGACAGCTGCGGCGACGTCGCTACGGATTTCGCCTCTGCGCTGGAAGCGGCCTGCACTGCCGCCTGGGTGATGAACGGGATGGTAGTGCTCAAGCCCGGCGCCACCTACATCGCCAATCGCACCGTCTCTCTGCACAACATCGGCCTGCGCCTTCGCTGCAATGGCGCCCGCATCCTGCGTGGCCCTGCGATGCTCGATAACGAGTCCCTCATCATTCTCGACCATGATTTCTCCGCGCCACAGGCCGTCGCCTCGATCGCGGGCACGTCGATCAGCCTGGACAGCACAGGCAGTACAACCGCCGTCGCCGCGATCAGCGTTGCCGACAGCAGTGCCTGGAGGGTGGGCGATGTCGGGCGCCTGGTCGCAGACAATAGCATCATCGGCAGTGTGCCGGGCGACAATGAGCGTGTCGGCGAAAGCTTTCGGGTCAGCCGCGTCGATGCCGGCATCATCTACACCTGCAGGCCACTGCGCGAGACCTTCACGACGAATATCCGCGTGGCCCGA
>QFPJ01000136.1 GCA_003241685.1 Sphingopyxis macrogoltabida | reverse complement strand
GTCCGATCCTTACATGCCCGAACCCGGACCGAAGGTGATTTCCACGCGCCGGTTCTGCGGCTCGCGGACGCCATCGGCGGTCTCGACCAGCGGACGGCTCTCACCGAACGCTTCGGTCATGATCGCGGTCTCCGGCACGCCCTTGCCGGCCAGATAGGCCTTGGCAGCGGCGGCGCGGCGCTCGGACAGGCCGACGTTATACTGGTCGGAGCCCGACTTGTCGGCGTGGCCCGCCAGCATCACCGAAGCCTGACCGGTCGTCGCAAACGCCTGAGCGGCGTTGTCGAGGATCGAAGCCGCTTCCGGCGTGATGTTCGACTTGTCCCAATCGAAGAAGATGATGAACGGACCCGGAACCTCAGCAACCGGCGGCGGCGGCGGCGGCGGGGGAGGCGGCGGCGGCGGCGGAGGCGGCGGCGGCGGCGGCGGCGGTGCGGCCGGCTCGCCGAAGTTGAAGATCAGGCTGCCGAGAAGGCTGTGCGAGCGGAAACGGGTTTCCACCGCGGCGCCGTTGGCGGCGATCATCTTCACGTCGTCGACGTTGAAGAAGCGATACTTCAGGCCGACGTCCACGCTGTCGGTGAGCGGAGCGCGGATACCCGCGATCGCCTGCCACGCGAACTTGCTGTCGCTGTCGTTCAGGAAGGTCGTGTTGCCGGCCGTGATCGAATAGCCGTCAGCCTTGACGCGCGCGATACCGGCACCGGCGCCGATGAAGCCGTTGACGCCCTCATCATCGCCGAAGTCGAACATGCCGTTGACCATGAAGCTGAGCGCCGTGGTCTTTCCGCTGCTGCTGCGGTCGAAATTGCCCGGGGGCGGACCGGCGACGTTCGCGCCGAACGAATGCGCATCGACGTGGGCCGACTTGTAGCCGACTTCGCCTTCAAGGCGGAAGCCGCCGAAATCATAGCCGATGATGCCATCGACGTCGTAGCCATAGGTCGAGTCGGTAACCAGAGCACTCGGCACCGCGCCGATGTCATAGTCGAGATCCTCGACGATCATGGCACCGCCTTCGATGCCGACATACCAGGCGCCGTCACGCGCCATCGCGGGTGACGCGAGCGCAGTGGAGGCGAGCACGGCCACAATGGCGAGCTTACGCATATTAGTCCCCTTTTCCTTCGGGTTCC
>QFPJ01000135.1 GCA_003241685.1 Sphingopyxis macrogoltabida | reverse complement strand
GCGCAGACCGCCAAACAGGAGTGCGTGATGCCCGGCCCTCTGGACCATCTTGTCGTTATCGAGCTGTCGACCGAAATGCCGGTCGCGATCGCGGGCATGTTGCTCGCCGACCATGGCGCCGACGTGCTGAAGGTCGAGCCCAGAGGCGGCGCCTATTTCGCCCATGAACTGACCCGCAAGAGCTGGGACCGGTCCAAGCGCAGCGTCGAATTGAACATCGCCGATGCGGATGATCGGGCGGCGCTGCGCGGGCTGCTCGGCGGAGCGGACATCTTCATCCATGCACTGGAGGAGGGGGAGGCAAGGGCGCTTGGCCTGGACGGTGAGAGCCTGGCGCGCGACTATCCGGAGCTGATCGTGTCGGCGCTGACCGCCTATGGCGCGAACACGCCCTTTGCCGACCGGCCGCGCGGCGAGGGGCTGGCGGCGGCGCTGCTGGGTACGATGATCGACAAGTCCAGCCCGTTCCGCGAAGGGCCGGTCTATCTGGGGCATCCCGCGCTTCATTATGGCCAGGCGTTTCTGGGCGTGATCGGCGCATTGACGGCGATCCGTGCGCGGCGGTCGAGCGGCAAGGGGCAGAGGGTGGAATCCTCGCTGCTCGACGCGATGCTGGCCCAGTCGCCGATGAACAATTGGTGGCAGGAAGACGGTATTTCCTACATCAAGGCGGGGGATTCCGGCGCGGTCGACCGCTTCGGCCGGACCCGGCTGGTGACCGGCATGTTCGAATGTGGCGACGGCCTGTTCCTGCAGATCCATACCGGCGGCCAGGGCGGCTTCAAGGCGGCGATGGACCAGCTGGGCTTTGGCGACCGGGTGTCGGTGGTCAAGGGCGCGGCGGAAATGTCGGTGCCATTGAGCGACGACGAATATCATATCGCCCGTGTCGAGATTTTCGATGCGTTCAAGGCGCGCCCGCGCGCCGAATGGATTGCGCTGTTCCAGGCAGCCGATGTGGCGGCGCTGCCGGTGCTGGAGCCGGCCGAAGTGCTGCTGGACGAGCAGGTGGAATTTGTCGGCCAGCGGATCGCGCTGCCGGACGCGGAATTCGGCACCATCTATCAGGCGGCGCCTGCCGTGCGGTTCGATCGCACGCCCTGTGCCGCGCCGCGCCCGGCGCCGGCGATCGGCGC
>QFPJ01000032.1 GCA_003241685.1 Sphingopyxis macrogoltabida | reverse complement strand
CGGACGGCCGAACAGGACGCGTTCCTTGGCGTAGCTGCTCGCCTTGTCGATGAACCACTTGGCATCGCCGATGCATTCGGCGGCGATCAGCAGCCGCTCCGCGTTCATGCCCGACAATATGTAGCGGAACCCCTTGCCCTCCTCGCCGATCAGGTTCGCGGCGGGGATACGCATGTTGTCGAAGAAGATTTCGGTCGTCGCATGGTTCATCATCGTGTCGATCGGGCGGATCGACAGCGTGCCTGCGGCGAGCGCTTCCTTCATATCGACAAGGAAGACCGACAGGCCTTCGGTGCGGCTCGCGGCCTGATCGCGCGGCGTCGTGCGCGCGAGCAGGATCATCAGGTCGCTATGCTCGGCGCGGCTGGTCCACAGCTTCTGGCCGTTGACGACATATTCGTCGCCGTCCCGCTTCGCGACGGTCTTGAGGCTCAGCGTGTCGGTGCCACTCGTCGGTTCGGTGACGCCGAAGGCTTGCAGCCGCAGTTCGCCGGTCGCGACGCGCGGTAGGTAGCGGGCCTTCTGCTCCTCCGACCCGTGGCGCAGCACCGTCCCCATCACATACATTTGTGCGTGCACCGCGCCGCCGTTGCAGCCCTGGCGCTGGATTTCCTCGAGGATCGCCGCAGCGGCCGACAGCGGCAGCCCCGCGCCGCCATATTCCTCGGGGATTAGGGCGGCGAGATAGCCGGCCTCGCCCAGCGCCGCGACGAACTCGCTTGGATATGCGCGCGCGCGGTCCTTCGCCTGCCAATAGGGGCCGGGAAAGGCCGCACAGAGTTTCGCGACCTCTTCGCGAATGGCGTCATAATCCTGCACATCAGCCTCCGTCAGATGGGGTCGCAGCCGCGCAGGATGCCGGCGTTGTTGACCACCTCGTCGATCCGCCCGAAATGGCGCGCCGCATCCCGGACGATGCTCGCCGCGCCTTTTGCGGCGCACGGCAGCGCGATCTTGCGCCCCACGCCGCGTCCGGCGCCTGTCACCGCGACGGTCTTTCCGGCCAGCAATCCGCTCATCCGACTCTCCCGTGCCTGCTGATCAGCGGGCTAGGACAGCGCAGGTGGGATTTCAATATGGCGAACTCATTTTCAGCCATGTGAAAAATATCAGGCACCCGCCTCGGCGAGCAATCGTCCGGCCTCGTCCCCCTGCCAGTCGATCGCGCCGATGACGCGCCAGATTTCGCGGCCCTGCGCATCGAACAGGATCGTCGTGGGCAGCGGGCTGTTGAAGGCGTCGAGCAGGCCGTTCTGCGGATCGAGCCAGGGTTGCAGCGTGGTCAGCCCGGCCTTCTGGAACCAGGGATCGACGACGTCGGCCCCCTGCAGATCCTGCGCGACGGCGATGACGGCGAGGGTGTCGCCGCGCGCCGCCGCGAGCGCGTCGAGCGTTGGCATTTCGGCGACGCAGGGCGCGCACCATGTCGCCCACAGGTTGAGCAGCAGCGGCTTGCCGCGAAAGCGCGCCAGCGTGACGGGCGCGTCGTCGGGGCCGGTAAAGACGGCGGCGGGCGCCGCTTCGCCGCGATGGCTGCGGTCGACCTTATGCTCGAACGCGGCCAGCGATCGGCCTTTTTCGTCCGAAATATTTGCTTGGCCTTGCGTCGCTTGCTCCCCGGCGCGCTTTTCCCTATCGCAGCCCGCGATTGATCCGGCCAGCAGCAGGGCGAGGATCGCAGGATATGGGCTCGGGACGCGGCGGATGGCGAATACTCCGGACAGCAACAGCATGTGGGGCGGCCGCTTCGGTGGCGGTCCCGCCGCGATCATGCAAGAGATAAACGCATCGATCCCGATCGACAAACGCCTGTGGGAAGAGGATGTGGCCGCCAGCCGGGCCCATGCCGCGATGCTGGGCGCGCAGGGGATCATCGCGGCGGCCGACGCGGCGACGATCGATGCCGGGCTGGCGCAGATCGCGGCCGAATATGCCGAAACCGGCGTGCCGGTCGACCTGGCACTGGAAGATATTCACATGACGGTCGAATCGCGGCTGAAGGCGCTGATCGGCGAGCCCGCCGGACGGCTGCACACCGCGCGCTCGCGCAACGACCAGGTCGCGACCGATTTCCGGCTCTGGACCCGCACCGCCTGCGACCGCATCGACGCCGGGCTGGCGGCGTTGCAGGCGGCGCTGCTGGACCGGGCCGACGAACATGCGGACAGCATCATGCCCGGCTTCACCCATTTGCAGGTCGCGCAGCCGGTGACGCTTGGCCATCATCTCCTCGCCTATGTCGAAATGGTGCGCCGCGACCGGGGCCGCTTCGTCGACGCCCGCGCGCGGCTCAACGAATCGCCGCTCGGCGCCGCCGCGCTGGCGGGCACCGGCTTTCCGGTCGACCGCCATGCGACGGCCGCCGCGCTGGGGTTCGACCGGCCGATGGCGAACAGCATCGACGCCGTGTCGGACCGTGATTTCGCGCTGGAATTCTGCGCCGCCGCGGCGATTGCCGCGATCCACCTGTCGCGGCTGGCCGAGGAAATCGTGATCTGGGCCAGCCAGCCATTCGGTTTCGTCAGCCTGCCCGACGCCTGGTCGACGGGCAGTTCGATCATGCCGCAAAAGCGCAATCCCGACGCCGCCGAACTGGTGCGCGGGCGCGCGGGGTTGCTGCTTGGCGCGTTCCAGCGGCTCAGCGTGATCGTGAAGGGCCTGCCGCTCACCTATTCCAAGGATTTGCAGGACGACAAGGAAACGCTGTTCGGCGCCTTCGACGCGCTGGCGCTGTCGCTCGCCGCGATGACCGGCATGGTCGAAACGCTGACCTTCCGCACCGACCGGATGCGCGCGCTCGCGGCGTCGGGCTATTCGACCGCGACCGACCTGGCCGACTGGCTGGTGCGCGAGGCGGGGGTGCCGTTCCGCGAGGCGCATCATATCGTCGGCGCCTGCGTCAAGCGCGCCGAGGCACTGGGCGTCGAACTGTCGGCGCTGCCCGCCGCCGATGCCGCCGCGATCCATACCGCGGTAACCCCGGCGGCGCTCGCCGCCCTGACGGTCGAGGCCTCGGTCGCCAGCCGCGCCAGCTATGGCGGGACCGCGCCCGAGCGGGTAAGGGAAGCCATTGCCGCGGCCCGCGCCGCCCTGAAGGATTGACGACGATGGCCCTTCGCCGCCCCCTGACCGTGCTTGCCGCGACCGGCTTTCTCGCGGTGGCGCTTGCCGCCTGCGGCAGCAAGACCGACCTGAAACCGCCCGCGAACCAGCCCGCGGCGGTTGTCCCCATCGGCGCGACCAGCGCCCCGACGACGGAGGAACTCACGACGCCCGACGCCCAGGCTCGCCCTGAGCGCAGCGACGAACTTCTCAAACGGTCGGAACAGCGCGAACCCGACGATTTCGACCTGCCGCCGACCGGCTGAGCCACAGGACTTCCTTCGATGGACCATTTTGAATTTCGTGACGGCGTGATGCACGCCGAAGACATCCCCCTGCCGCGTATCGCCGAGGAAATCGGCACCCCCGTCTATGTCTATTCGCGCGCGACGCTCGAACGCCATGCCCAGGTGTTCGCCGACGGACTGAAGGACATACCGAAGAAGCACATCGCCTTTGCGATCAAGTGCAACCCGAACCTGGGCGTGCTGCGCGTGCTCGCGCGGCAGGGCTATGGCGCCGACGTCGTGTCCGGCGGCGAGCTGGAGCGCGCGATCGCGGCGGGCATGGCGCCGCGCGACATCGTCTTTTCGGGCGTCGGCAAGACGCGCGCCGAACTGGCGCTGGGGCTGGACCGCGGCATCGGCCAGTTCAACATCGAACATGAGCCGGAGGGCGTCGCGCTGTCCGAAATCGCGCTGGCAAAGGAAATGACCGCGCCCGCCGTGCTGCGCGTCAATCCCGACGTCGATGCGGGAACGCACGCAAAGATTTCGACCGGCAAGGCGGAAAACAAGTTCGGCGTCGGCATCGATGCCGCGCCCGACATCTTCGCCCGTCTCGCGGCGCTGCCGGGGCTCCAGATGCGCGGCGTGGCGCTGCATATCGGCAGCCAGCTCACCAGCCTCGCCCCGCTCGAGGCGGCGTTCGAACGTGTCGGGCGGCTCGTCGCCGACCTGCGCGCGGCCGGGCACAGCATCACCCACGTCGATCTGGGCGGCGGTCTCGGCGTCCCCTACCGGCCCGAGGACAATCCGCCCAGCCCGGCCGACTATGGCGCCATGGTCGCGCGGGTGACGAAGGACTGGGACGTCACCTTGATGTTCGAACCGGGCCGCGTCATCGCGGGCAATACCGGCGTGCTGCTGACCGAGGTGTTGTGGGTGAAGCCCGGCGCCACCAACCCCTTCGTCATCGTCGATGCGGCGATGAACGACCTCGCGCGCCCGGCGCTCTACGACGCCTGGCACGATTTCGTCTCGGTCACGCCGACGGGTGACAAGATGACCGCGTCGATCGTCGGCCCGGTGTGCGAAACCGGCGACACCTTTGCCCGCGACCGCGTGATCGATGCGGTGGAGGCTGGCGACCTCGGCGTCTTCCGTACCGCCGGCGCCTATGGCGCGACGATGGCGTCGACCTATAACAGCCGCAGCCTGGTGCCCGAGGTGCTGGTCGACGGCGACCGCTATGTCACCGTGGCCGACCGTATCGCGGCGGGGACGATCATGGCGGCCGAACGCGTGCCCGACTGGATCGACTAATATCCGATCGGCGCGGATTGGGTCGGTCGAAAATATCCCCGCGTCCCCGCGCAGGCGGGGACCCATCACCGGATGGCGCGCGAACGGGCGGCGGGTGACGGGCGCCCGCCTTCGCGGGCGCACACGGCTTTTTATGTCGCCGCCGATGCACTAGGATCAGCGCCATGCACCAGCTCCCCATCTTCCTGAACCTGGCCGGCCGCACCGTCGTGCTGGTGGGGCAGGGGGAGGCGGCGGATGCCAAGGCGCGGCTGATCGCGCGGGCGGGCGGACGCATCGTCCCGGCATGGGAGGAAGGCGCGAGCCTGGCTTTCGTCGCACTGGGCGCGGACGCGGACGGCGGGACGGAAGCGGTCGCCGCCGATCTTCGCGCCCGCGGCCTGCTCGTCAATGTCGTCGACCGGCCGGACCTGTGTGATTTTACCACCCCCGCGATCGTCGACCGCGCCCCCGTCACGATCGCGATCGGCACCGGCGGGGCGTCGGCGGGGCTGGCCAAGGCGGTGCGCCAGCGGATCGAGGCGCTGCTGCCCGCCCGGCTGGGGCAGCTTGCCGCCGCATTGCACGCCGCGCGCGGCGCGATGCGGGCGCGCTGGCCCGCCGCCGCCGACCGCCGCCGCGCCATCGACGCCGCGCTGGCGCCGGGGGGCGCGCTCGATCCGTCGCGCGACGGTGCGGCGGACGGCGTCGCGGCGTGGTTGACCGCGCCCGACGGCGCCAGCGCGGCGCCCCGGCGGCTGGAGCGCATCGGGCTGGCCAGCGGCGATCCCGACGATCTGACGCTCCGCGCCGCGCGCCTGCTGGGCGAGGCCGATCATATCTTCCATGCCCCCGGCGTGCCCGACGCCATCCTGATCCGCGCCCGTGCCGACGCGGTGCGCCACCGTGCCGCCGCCCCGCCCGCCGACCTGCCGCCGGGCCTGTCGGTCTGGCTCGCCATCTGAGCGGCCATTGCATCGGCGCGGCCGCCCGCCGCTTCATGGATTACAAAAAGTTAACTGGCGCCCCCGGCCGCGATGCTTAGCTCTGCGGTTCGCCGGTGCCTGTGCCGGTGTGCCAACAAGAGGGAAGAGCCATGGATTTGCCCATGATCGATATCGACGCGCTGCCACGCATGGAAACCGGCGTCGGCCTGTTCGGATCGCTGGCGGGGGTCGGTGCCCAGCCGAGCCCGTCGGTGTTCGAGGTTACCGTCGCGATCGCTTTGTCGGTCTATCGCTGAAATGGGGGGCGCAGGCCGCGCATCGCGCCTGGCGCCCCCGCTTGTCCCGGACAACGGCATGGCTGGACCGCATGACGATCTTTCGCCGCCGGCCCTGCTCGCGGCCATGGCGGCGCTGGCGGGGGAACCCGCCGGGCGGCAGGTCGCGGTGCTGATGCCGTGGGTCGCCGACCCGCGCTGGCTCGCGCCCTGGATCGACACGCTCCTCGCGCCGCTCGCGGCCGATCCCTTCGCGCGTCCCGGGGTCCGGTTCGTCGGCGGTGTGGACAGCGGCGGGGTCGTGCTCGCCGAAGCGGGCGACGCCCGGCTCAGCCTGTTGCTGCGCGGCTTCACGGCGGCGGAGGCGCCCGCGGCGACGCTGTTCGTCCCGGGGCGAAGCGTCACGCGCGTGCTGGTTCCCGGCGGCGCGATGCTGCACCGCCACCATGTCGCGGTGACCGCCACGGAGGAAGCGGGCGCGTTCACCGCCGCCGGCGCCGCGCTGTGCGCCAGCGACCCGCCGACGCCGCTGGAACAGGGCGCGCTGTGGCACCTCGACACCGCGCGGGACAGCTACTCGCTGGCGTCCGGCGGCGACGTGCTGCTGCTCGAACTCGCCGTCCAGCCGCCGTCGGCCTTGCCCGTGCGGGCCTATGATATCGCCGGCGGGCATCTTGTCCATGTCGCCGCCTCGCGCCGCGACAGCAGTTTCCGCGCGATGGCGCTGTCGTTGCTTCGCGCGATGCGCCGCACCGATGCCGCGCCGCTGTTCGCGCAGGAAATGCGCAGCGACGATTTCGCGGCGCGCTGGCATGCGGCGCGCGAACTGGCGGCGCTCGACCCGCTGGCGGCACAGGGCTCGCTCGCCGCGATGGCCGCCGCCGACCCGCATCCGGAGATCCGCGCCGCCGCCGCCGCGACGCTGGCGATGCTCCGGCCAGAGGAGGCCGTGCCATGCCGCATCTGATCGACCCGCCCGCCGGACCCGAACGCGATCTGGACGAGGTCGCCGCGCGGCTGGAGGAAAGCGGCGTCGACCTGTCCGACCCCGCCAGCGTCGCGGCGTGCAGCGACCTGCTCGCGGGGCTTCAGCGCAACCGCCGCTTCCTGGCCGACCGGCTGATCGCCGAGTTGAAGGCGGGCTATACCGAACAGCTCGCCGCCAACCTCTATTCCGCGCAGGTCTTCCTGCTTTACCGCAGCGCGCGCGGCTTCTACCTGCGCGCCAACATCTGGCCGTCGGCGCGCGACGCCACCTATGCCGCCAGCGGCGCGGGCAGTTTCGCCTACGACCTGCCGCACGACCATAATTTCCACTTCCTGACGACCGGCTATTGGGGGCCGGGCTATGTCAGCGATTATTATGAGTATGACGCGGACGGCATCGACGGACGGCTGGGTGAGCCGCTGAATCTGCACTTCACCGGGCGCCGCCAGCTCGGCGAGGGCCGGATGATGCTCTATCGCGCCCACCGCGACGTGCACAGCCAGCAGCCGCCCGACGCGCTGTCGGTCAGCCTCAACATCATGGACGAAGGCCGCGACGTGCCCTGGCGCGACCAGTATATCGTCGATCTCGGCCCGGATTCCCGTGCCCCCGACGCGCGCGGCTCCGGGACGATCGTGCGGCGCCCGACGCTGACCGCCGGCGAAATGCTGCTGCGCTGCGCGGTGCACCTGGCCGCCGACGGCCGCGACATCGCCGACCATTTCGCAACGGCGCATCCGGTTCCGCGCGTGCGCGCGCACGCCATCGCCGCGCTGGCGGCGGCGGATGAGGGGGAGGGAAGGACGGCGGTGCTGGAACGCGGCATGGCGGATCGCGACGCGCGGGTGCGCGATGATTGCGCGCGGTGGCTGGGCGCTTCGCCTTCGGCGGCGTCGGCGACCTGATCCGGCAACCGTTGCGCCCTCGACTCGCCGCGATCCCGTCCGCGGACCGCGGCGATCAGCGCGAAGCTGGGTCATTTTTCCGACGTTTTCCGCGCCAAAAACCGCTTTCCTACAATATTCCGCCGTGCCAGCATTTGGCTTCCGGTTCCTTGATTCGGTGAAAAGCGGTTGTCCGGCCATGATCGCGGTGCGGGGTGCGCGCAAGGCTGACCTTTACTGAACTTTGGACCAAATGGCCTCGCTCGCATCGGGGGCGCCACTCCCTGCTGACAGCGCGGCAAACCCCTGCTAACGCGCGCGCCATGACAACGCCCCTTTCGCATATCCGCAATTTTTCGATCATCGCCCATATCGATCATGGCAAATCGACGCTGGCCGACCGGTTGATCCAGTTCACCGGCGGGCTGACCGAGCGCGAAATGTCGGCGCAAGTCCTTGATAATATGGATATCGAGAAGGAACGCGGGATCACCATCAAGGCGCAGACGGTGCGCCTGTCGTACAAAGCGCATGATGGCGAAACCTATCAGCTGAACCTGATGGACACGCCCGGTCACGTCGATTTCGCTTATGAAGTGTCGCGGTCGCTCGCCGCGTGCGAGGGCGCGCTGCTCGTCGTCGACGCGGCGCAGGGGGTCGAGGCGCAGACGCTGGCCAACGTCTATCAGTCGATCGAGCATGATCATGAGATCGTGCCGGTGATCAACAAGATCGACCTGCCCGCCGCCGACGTCGACAAGGTGAAGGCGGAGATCGAGGATATCATCGGCCTGCCCGCCGACGATGCGGTGCTGGCCAGCGCCAAGGCCGGGATCGGCATCGAGGAGGCGCTGGAGGCGATCGTCGCCAAGATCCCGCCGCCCAAGGGTGACGCCGCCGCGCCGCTGGTGGCGATGCTGGTCGACAGCTGGTACGACCCCTATCTTGGCGTCGTCATCCTGGTCCGCGTGATCGACGGGGTGCTGAAAAAGGGACAGCAGATCAAGTTCATGCAGGCGGGCACCACCCACCTGATCGACCGCGTCGGCTGCTTCACGCCCAAGCGCACCGATCTGGTCGAAATCGGCCCCGGCGAAATCGGGTTCATCACCGCGCAGATCAAGGATGTTGCCCAGGCGCGCGTCGGCGACACCGTGACCGACGCCAAAAAGCCCGCGGCGGCACCGCTGCCCGGCTTCAAGGAAGTGCAGCCGGTCGTTTTCTGCGGCCTGTTCCCGACCGACGCCAATGATTTCGAAAAGCTGCGCGAAAGCATCCAGAAGCTGCGGCTCAACGACGCGAGCTTCTCGTTCGAGATGGAAAGCTCGGCCGCGCTCGGCTTCGGCTTTCGCTGCGGCTTTTTGGGCCTGCTCCACCTCGAGATCATTCAGGAGCGGCTGACCCGCGAATATGACCTCGACCTGATCACCACGGCGCCCTCGGTGGTCTACAAGCTGAAGCTCGGCCACACCAAGAATGAGGCGGCGAAGGAGATTGAGCTGCACAACCCCGCCGACATGCCCGATCCGAACCGCATCGACGAGATCGAGGAGCCGTGGATCGAGGCGGTGATCTATGTGCCCGACGATTATCTCGGCCCGATCCTGAAACTGTGCCAGGACCGGCGCGGGGTGCAGAAGAACCTGACTTATGTGGGCGGCCGTGCCCAGATCACCTACGAACTGCCGTTGAACGAGGTGGTGTTCGACTTTTACGACCGGCTGAAGAGCATTTCGCGCGGCTACGCATCGTTCGACTATCACCAGATCGGCCACCGCCCCGGCGATCTCGTCAAGATGAGCATCCTGGTCAACAACGAGCCGGTCGACGCGCTGAGCATGATCGTGCACCGCGGCAGCGCCGAAAGCCGTGGCCGCGGCATGTGCGAACGGCTGAAGGACCTGATCCCGCGCCACATGTTCAAAATCCCGATCCAGGCGGCGATCGGCGGCAAGGTGATCGCCCGCGAAACCATCGCCGCGCTGCGCAAGGACGTGACCGCCAAATGCTATGGCGGCGACGCGACCCGCAAGAAAAAGCTCCTCGAAAAGCAGAAGGAGGGCAAGAAGCGGATGCGCGAATATGGCAACGTCAACATCCCGCAGGAGGCGTTTATCGCCGCGCTCAAGATGGGGGACGACGCCTGACGCTTCCCGTGCCGGACCAGCGTGCGCCGCGCGGCCCGGACCGTTCCGCTTGATTGCAATAATGCCGGAAGGTTTTTTCCCCGGGGGAGCGGGGCAGGGCTAGGCGTAGGGGCCGCGATTGTCTTCGCGCGCGCACCTGCTTATCCTGCCCGGCAAACGCGGCCTTGGGGAGACGGGCATGGCGCGAGCGGTCCGCCGACCGATCGACGATATTGCGGTGCACAGCGTGCTGATCGACGGCACCGCCGTCTGTCTGCGCACGATCACGCCCGAAGACGCGCCGCTGCTCCGCGCGGGAATTGCGCGGCTGTCGGCGGAATCGCGCTACATGCGCTTCTTCTCCCCGACGCCGATGCCGCCCGACGCGGTGGTCGAACGGCTGGTCGACGTCGACGGCCACGACCATATCGCCTGGGGCGCGATCTGCACCGGATGCGAGGGCGAGCCGGCGATCGGCGCGGTGCATGCGGTACGGCATCCGGCTGGCCCCGGCGGCGGCGGCGAGGGCCGAGTCGGCGAATATTCGATCGCGATCCTCGACGCCTTTCACGGGCTGGGACTGGCGCGGATGATGACGGCGGCGCTGCTGGTCGACTGCCAGGCGGAGGGGCTGGACGGGCTGGACGTCCATGTCCTGTCCGAAAATCGCGCGGCGACGCGGCTGATGACCGCGCTCGGCTGCCGCTTTACCGGAATGGCGGCGGGGGTCAGCGAATATCGGCTGGACGTGGCGGCGGCGGTCGCGGCGTTGCGCGCCGACACCGAAGCGCGCGGGGTGCAGGATGTGCTGCGCCAGCTGGGCGCGGGGTGATCGGGACCGGGGCGTGGGGCGCAATAGTCCCTCCCGCCACCGTGGGTCGCAGCCGGTGGCGGGAGGGCGGACCGCGGCGCCGATCGGGTCGGACTGCCTTGGTCGCACCGCCCTGTTAACCGCCGGCAAGGCGTGAGGGGGTGACGCGCGTCACAGGCGGTAAAAATTCCGCTGTTGCGCCGGGTAGGGCGCGAAAAGCCGGCGCAGAGCCCAAGGAAAAGGGCGCCTGCGATGGCCGCAGACGCCCCCGTCCTTCATCGCTGTGCGCGATGGATCGTTATTTCTTCTCTTCGGCCGGCGGCATCGTGGCCGGCGGAACCGTTCCACTGTCCATCGCGTCGGCCTTGGCTTCTCCGGCTTCTTCGACGGCATCAGCCTTGTTTTCCATGGCGTCCTGCGCCGGGCCTTCGGGCATGGTGTCGGCCTGGGCGTCGATCGCGTCGGCCTGGGCTTCCGCCTGATCCTCGACCTTGTCGGCGGCCGGGCTCTGGCAGGCGCCGAGCGCGAGGGCCGACGCGGCGGTAAGGGTGATGGCAATCTTGCGCATGTGCGTATCTCCGTTGGTTGACTTGGGAGCTTAACGCGGTGTGAACGCGAGGGTTGCAAGAAAATCGTCGCAAACCGGAAAAGTCATCCGATGCCAGGTGGTTGGGCGGCAAAAAAGCTGGGCCGCGCGACAAGAAAAGAGGGCGCCGAAGCGCCCCCTCTGGTCCATTGCCGCCGGTGCGGCGCTGTGGCCGCGATCAGAAACGCTGCTGGCGTTCGTACAGGTCGCGATAATGCTGGATGCGCGTCACGCGCAGCCCCGGCATGCCGCTGCGGTCGATCGACCGCTGCCAGCCGGCAAATTCCTCGAGCGTCAGGCCGTAGCGTTCGCACGCTTCGTCGACCGTGAGCAGACCGCCATTGACCGCGGCCACCACCTCGGCCTTGCGACGCACCACCCAGCGGGTCGTCGTCGGCGGCGGCAGCGAGTCGAGCGTCAAGGGTTCGCCCAGGGGGCCGATGACCTGCGCGGGCCGGATTTTCTGGTTCTCGATCATAATCATTCCATATTGTCGTCGTCGGGGGATGCCGGCAGGGCCGACGCACCAACATCTATCTGGCCACGGTTCAACATCGACTGAAACCCTCTGGTAAACAGGGTGTTTACGGTTTCGGACAGACCGTTGGCACCGTCCGACAAGTCGAGGAAACAGCCCGAGACGCGCGCGGGGCCGCCGGCCGCTGCCGCATCGCCATTAAGGATTCCGCAGCGCGCGCGCCGCCCCGCGTCCGCGCGGCGCCGAACGGATTCGGCACGCAGCATGCGCACGGTGCGCCCCGCCGCCTGACGCGTGCCCGCGATCGCCAGCACGATGTCGAAGCCGGGCTTCGACAGGCTGGCCGCGCCGGTGAGCTGCGGGAATTCTGACGGGGCAAGGTTCATGCCGCCGGTCTAGCAACAGCGCCCTAAGGTCCCGTAAATGCCCATTTCATGGCTTGTTAGCGAAGCTTAATCCCCGTCAATATCTTGACGCATGGCCCGGAAAAGCTGGCATTTCGGACATCGCATCCCTAGATGGCGGCAACCATGGTGACGACGATTTCCTCCCCCGCCGGGCTGGCCCGCGCCGACTTTCAGCTCGCCGAACCGCTGAAGGACCGGCGAATCGTGGTCGCGATGTCGGGCGGAGTCGATTCGAGCGTCGTCGCGGCGCTGGCGGCGCGGTCCGGCGCCGAGGTGATCGGCGTGACGCTGCAGCTTTACGATCATGGCGCCAAGGCGAAGCGCGTCGGCGCCTGCTGCGCCGGACAGGATATTCGCGACGCGCGCGCGGTCGCCGACCGGCTGGGCTTCGCGCATCATGTGCACGATCATGAAAGCCGCTTTCGCGACACCGTGATCGACCAGTTCGCCGACGAATATCTGGCCGGACGCACGCCGATTCCGTGCGTGCGCTGCAACATGGGGGTGAAGTTCACCGACCTGTTCCAACTGGCGAAGGATCTGGGCGCCGATTGTCTGGCGACGGGCCATTATGTGCGCCGCGTGATGGGGCCGGGCGGTGCCGAATTGCACCGCGCGGTCGATCCGGCGCGCGATCAGAGCTATTTCCTGTTCGCAACGACGCAGGAGCAGCTGGATTTCCTGCGCTTTCCGCTGGGCGGGCTGGAAAAGAGCGTGGTGCGCGAGATCGCCCGCGATCTGGGGCTGGGCGTTGCCGGCAAGCCCGACAGCCAGGACATATGCTTCGTGCCCGACGGCGATTATGCGACGCTGGTCCGCAAGCTGCGCCCCGATGCCGACGATCAGGGCGCGATCGTCCATGTCGACGGCACCGTGCTGGGCGCGCATCGCGGGCTGATCCATTATACGGTCGGACAGCGGCGCGGGATCGAGATCGGCGGTCAGGCCGAGCCGCTGTACGTCGTCCGCCTGGACGCCGCGCGCAAGGAAGTGATCGTCGGGCCGCGCCGCGCGCTGGCGGTCGCGGGCGCACGGATCGACGATGCGAACTGGCTGGCCGATGTCGATGGCCGGTCGGTGCTGGCCAAGGTCCGCAGCATGGCAAAGCCGGTGCCCGCGGCGATGGACGGCAACCGGCTGCGCTTTGCCGAACCCGAATATGGCGTCGCGCCGGGACAGGCGGCGGTGCTGTACGACGCGGCCGATCCGGCGCGGGTGCTGGGCGGCGGCTGGATCGCGGAAACCTATCCGGCCGGCGGCGCGGAATAGATTGCAGTTTCCGTCCGGATGCCCCAGCCTTCGCCCGGCCGTTCGATACGGGTGCGGCGCCGGATGGGAGAAAGATCATGGTCAACTGGGTGCTGCGCGGCGCCGTCCTGCTGTGGGCGACGCTGTTCCTGATCGTCGGCGTGCGCGGGCTGTTCGATCCCGCGAGCTATAACGAGACCTTCGGCATCGTGGTCGAGGGCGTGGCGACGAACACCATCCGGGCCGATCTGTCGGCCTTTTTCCTGGTCGCCGCGGGTGCCGCCGCGGTCGGTGCGCTGGTGCCCGGATGGCTGCGCGCGCTGCTGGTTCCGGCGGCGCTTTATGGAACCGCGCTCGCGGGGCGCATATTGGGCGCGGCGAGCGGCGATCCGGTCAACGGCGGCATCGTTCAGGCGATGATCATCGAGGCGCTGACCGTGCTGTTGATGGTGGGAAGCTGGTGGGCGCTGTCGCGGCCCGCCGCCGAACCGGCCGTGCCGCCCGCGATCTGAAAGAAGGCCGGAAAGAAGGCGATAAAGGAGGCCAGAAAGAAGGGTTGTCATAACCGGCCGAGTATGAGTTACTGACCACGGGTCGCGCTTTTCCGGGATTTTCCACGAAGGGAGGCGGAAAATGAGTGCGAACGAGGACAAGCGGCAGAAGAACGAGCGCCGCAAGGACGACCGGCGCGTCGCGGACGACCCCGCCTATGACGGCCCCGAACGCCGCAAGGGCGACCGGCGAACGGGCAAGGACCGCCGCGCGCCGGATTGAAGGGCACCCAACGGCCGGGGTTTATGGGGCGAGAGGAGAATGTGATGACGCAGCGTCCCAGACTGTCGGTCGATATCGTATCGGACGTCATGTGCCCGTGGTGCATCATCGGCTGGCTGAAATTCGAACAGGTGATGGCGCATTTCGCCGACCGGCTGGACTTTCGCGTCCAATGGCATCCCTTCGAACTCAATCCCGACATGCCGACCGAGGGCGAGGATGCGGCGGCGCATGTGATGCGCAAATATGGCGTCAGCGCCGACCAAAGCCGCGCTAACAGCGAAAAAATGGCGGGAATCGCCAATGCTTTGGGCTTTGTGTTCAATCGCGGGCCGGGCTTCCGGATGCGCAACAGCTTCGATGCGCACCGCCTGCTGGCCTGGGCCGGGGCGCTGGAGCCGCCGGAGCAGGCGCATGCGACCGGCATCCAGACGGCGTTGAAGCTCGCGCTGTTCCGCGCGCATTTCACCGACAATCGCGATGTGTCGGATCATGCCGTGCTGGCCGATGTCGCTGCGTCGGTCGGGCTCGATGCGGTGCGCGCCGCCACCATTTTGGCGTCGGATGATTTCGGCGACATAGTCCGCGCCGAGGAAAGTTACTGGGCCGACCGCAACATCACCGGCGTTCCCGCCTTCATCCTGGACGGCCGGATGCTGGTTCCCGGCGCACAGGACCCCGAGGTCTTCGTCCGGGTGATCGAGAATAAGGTGCTGGCGCCGGCGAGCTAGGGCCGGGAAACGACCGAAGCCGGACGTATATCCTCCCAGTCGCGCAGCGATGGGGAGGTGGCAGCGTGAAGCGTTGACGGAGGGGCGATGGCGCTGCCGTCGCGGCCCCTCCACCACGCCCTGCGGGCGCGGTCCCCCTCCCCACGGCTGCGCCGCAGGGAGGATTGGCCGTAAACGACCGATTGCGGACCTATCATGCATCGTCACCCCGGACGTGATCCGGGGTCCATGACCACGGCGCCGTATTGGATTCCGGATCAAGTCCGGAATGACGAAGGGCTGGAACCGGGCGCCCGTTGCTATTCTTCTCCCCTCCCTCAAGCGGAAGGGAGAGACCACCGCTTCATGCGGCGTCCGCCGCACCACCTCAGTGCTGCCGCGGGAAAAACCCCGCCGAAGCGCGGCGATCAGGCTTTGCGGCTGCGGATGATGTCGGCGGCGGCGATGGGGCCCAGCGTCAGGGCAAAGCTGACCATCATCAGCGCGAACAGAAGAACGGGAAATTGGGTAAGGTGGCTCGTCATCGTCATGCTCCCTGTCGTGAGGTGATGACGCGATAGTGGGCTTCGGAGCGGCGCGGCGCATTGATCCTGATCAAAAATGGCGGGGTATGAGCCCGGCACCCCCGCCGCGATCATTCGATCGTCGCCGGGACGGGGTCGCTTTCGTCGGGCGGGGGCGGGAGGTCTTCGCGCAGCGGTTCGTTCGGCCCGGCAAGCTGGCGGTCTATGTCGGCGGCGATGAGCCGCGCGATCGGGTCGTCGCCGCGCGCCATCAGGGCATCGCGGCGCGCGGCGAGGAGGGCCGGACGATCGGCGGGCGGCCGCGCGGCGACGTCGACATAGAAGCGCGTCGCCTGGAGCCAGGGTGCGTCGTCGCCGAGCACATCCTCGGCCGAGCGGCTGAACGGTCCGCCGGCCAGATGCCAGTCGCCGCCCCGTTGTTTCAGGAAGAACAGCACGCGGGTCCCGCGCGGAAAGACATAGCGGGTGCACGCCCCGGCGAAACTTTGCGGATGGGCGTCCTTCAAATCATAGGGGTTGCTGAGTTGAACCGCGTCGTCGGGCGCGATCATCGCGGGCAGGCGGATCGCCCCGGCGGGAAGCTCGCCCTTCAGCACCGCGACCGGATGCACTTCGATCCGCCTGGCTTCGGGACCGGCGGCATCGCCTTCGCCGTCGGTGACGAGGCCGAGCAGGATGAGATCGGCATCCCCGGCAAGTTCGAGATTGGTCGGGACGCGGTAGCCGGAAGCGACCGAACAGGCGAGCGCTGGAAGCGGCGCCAGAAAGACGGCGAGGGCGAGCGAGGCATGGAAGAGGCGCATTGCCTGAGGCTAGCGGCGCGGGCGTGCTTTGCATAGCCGGCGCGTCTTTGGGGCGGCTTGCCGGTTGGGGGGAGCCGAATCGCCCATCCGCGCGTATCATCGGCATCGCCCCCCTTCGGGAGCGCAAGGAGACAGACAATGGCTGAGCATGACCATAGTGCGATCAAGGAAGACATGACCGTCATCGGTGCCGACGGCGTCCATGTCGGCACCGTCGACCATCTCGATGGCGAACGCATCAAGCTGACCCGCGCCGACAGTGTCGACGGCAAGCATCATTACCTGCCCGCCGGTCTGGTCGCGGCGGTCGAAGGCGACACCGTTCGCCTGTCGGCGAATGCCGCCAATGCCGTCGACCTGTTCGAGGAATCCGAATAAGCCGGCTTTTCGCCGGACCGCAAAACAGAATGTGCCTGGCCCGCCCCGGAATATCCGGGTGCGGGCCTTTTTCATGGGCGCGCGGCGCCGGCGATGCGGCATTGGTGATTTTTCAACGGCTTGCGGTTAAGCCGCATGGCCATGGCCAAAGACGGGGGCAAGGAGCGCGCGCGCATGCGGCGCGGCATGGCGTGGCGAATGATCGCGGCGCTGATCCTGTTCGGCGCCGGCTATGCGGTCGCCAATCGCTTCCAGCTTGTCCACAGCGTCGCCTATCGGCTGGCGGCGGACGACCGCGCCAGCGCGGTAACGGCTTTCCTGTTCCTGTCGTTGCAGGCGCTGGTCCTTGCCGCCGCGCTGCTGCTGTTCCCGCGGCGCTGGGCGGCGGTGCTGCTGGCGCTGGCCGGCGTGTCAATCTTTGCCAGCCTGAGCTATGGACAGATCGTCCGCGAATTGATCGACGGCGGCATATTGGCGTGGATGCTGGGCGAGGCGCGGCTGGCGGGGGCGGCGGCCGGCGAGTTCGGCGGCGACATCCTGTCGGTTGTCGGGCAGCTTGTCGGCGCGCTGCTGTTGCTCGTCGCGGCGCGGCGGGTCGCCCGCGGGGCGGCGGCAATGCCGTGGAGCCCGGGCATCGCCGCTGCGACGCTGGCGGCGCTGGTGACACCGAGCATTCTTTATCGCCATCTGGAACTGTGGCCCGAGGGCGCGGAGCGGGTGCTGTACGGCGCGGCATGGGAAGTCGCCGCCGCGCCGCCGCCGCCGCCGCGCGCGGCGCCGACGCTGTTCCCGGACCGGGCGGCCGCGGTCCCCCGCCATATTGTCTGGCTGATTGACGAAAGCGTGGCGGCGGCGCCGTTCGCGCGGATCGTCAAACCCCGCCTGGCGAATATCGCGCACCGCGATTTCGGGGTCGCCGCGGCGCTTGGCCATTGCAGCGCCCCGGCACAGATCGCGCTGCGGTCGGGCGTCGACGTGCGCCGCGCCGGGCCGACCACCGACTTGCGGCGGACGCCGTCGATCTGGGGCTATGCGCGGCGCGCGGGTTATCGCACGGTGATGATCGACGGGCAGACGTCGGGAGCGCCGCAGAATATGATGCTGCCGCCCGAGCGCGCGCTGATCGACATGTTCGCGGCGATGCCGGGCGGGATCGACACCGACCTGCGCATCGCCGACCGGCTGAATGCCGCGATGCGCGGACCCGGCAAAAGCTTTACCATCGCCGTGCTGCGCGGGGTGCATTTCCAGTATCGCGACCATTATCCGCCCGGCGCGATCCCGGCGGACAGCCCGGTCGCGGTGCAATATGACACGGCGCTCAAATGGTCGAAGGCGCGCTTTTTCGAGCGGCTGCTCGCCGGGGTCGATCGCGGCGCGGTGGCGGTGGTTTATACGTCCGACCATGGACAGAATCTGGCGTCCGGCGCGCTGCCGCATTGCAGCCGCGATGCGGTGGCCGACGAGTTTCGCGTGCCCCTGATCGCCTTCCTGCCGCCCGCGCTTGCCGCGCGCTATGTCGATGCGCCGCGGCGCGGCCATTCGGTCAGCCAGATCTTTCCCGCGACGCTGGGGTGGATGGGCTATGACCCGGCGCGCGCCGCCGCGCTCTATGATGCCGACCTGACCGCGCCGACCGCGCGCTATGTCTGGTTCGACCGCAACGCGGTGCCGCTGCGCGCCGGCGGGACGATCGGCATCACCGCCGGCCCGGATTTTCCCGGCACGTCCGCCGGACGGAAAACGGGGCCGGATTGACCCGGCCCCGTCCCTTGACCGATCGACCGCGACCCACGGGCGTTCGGTAAAACAGCAGGAAGCGGCTTAGCGGCCGGCTTCCGCATCGGCGGCCACGCGCGCCTCGATATCGGCCTTGGGCAGCTTCGTCACCAGCCCGCCCGCCGCATCGGCGGCGTTCGAATAGAGCGACGACAGCGGGACATTATAGAGCTTTCCGCCATCGACGACGATCGCCTGATCGCCATCGACGCTCTGCACGGTGCCGACGCTGTTGCCGGCCGCGTCGCTGACCTGTGCGCCGGCGCGGACCTGTTCGCGGGTGGCGAGCGTCAGCTTGGCGTTGTCCAGCGTGCCGTTGACCGCGCCGTCGGTGCGATCGACGACCTCGCCGACGGGCTTCGTCACCGATTGGGTCACGTCGCCGGCCGTCTGGCCGAGATTGGCGCCGGCGCCGACGGTGGCATCGACGGCGCCGCCGACGAGCTGGGCGAGCGCGGGGGTGGCAAGGAAGGCGGTGCCGGCCGCCATCAGGATCATGGTCTTGCGCATCGGATTATCCTCTCTTCACGAACGTCCGAAGGTGGACGGGATGGAGGGAGAACGAACCGGGGGGCCCGCTTGTTTCATGAAGGCGGCATTCAGCATGGCGACAGACAGCGCGCGCCGCCGCGATCCGTGGCCGGTTTCCAATGGTTTGCGGGGAACGGGGCGGGCGCAACGCGGCGTGGGCTGCGCGATGGAACGCGGCGGCAATGCGACGAATGGCGTGGGCCGGGCGGCCGGTCAGGCCGGGCGAAGGGCCGGCGCGGCGATCAGCTTGGTCAGCGTCGCGATGCGGCGCCGCGCGCCGCTCCAGTCGCGTTCGGGGTGTGCCTGCACCTGTTGCAGCAGGGCCGCGAGTTCCTTGCGGCGGTCGCCATCGGTCACGGGTTGCATGAAGCGTCTCCTCTCGCCGCCGGGTATAGCATGCGAAAGCGAGTCGGGGCGGCCGTTCGCCGCAGCATCGGCGCGGCCCGGCGCGGCGCCGATGCCGCGGACCGGCGCGGGGGCGACGGCGCGCACTGGCGCGGAGGCGATGCGCTTCCTATGTGGGGCGCGATGACGGGCGGATTTTCATGAGCAGCGGATTTTCCAGGCGGATCGTGATCGGGCGGCTGAAGGCGAAGCCGCTGCTGGCGGGCCAATTGCTGTGCGCGCTGTTCGCCGCGGGGCTGGCGGCGCGGCAGGCGAGCGGCGCGTGGGGCCATGGCGCGGGCGAGGTGCTGCGCGCGATGTTGTTCGGCAACCTGCTGGCGACGGCGGCCATTGCGGCGGCGCTGGTCGGCCTTGCGGTCTTCCATGGCGCGTGGCGGCGGCGCGATGTCTTCATCTGGCACGACGGCGCGCGCCTGTATCGCGGCGGCGGCGAAAGCTGGCCATTGCCGCTGATCCGCGACGTGGTGGTGGGCAAGGGCGCGTTCGGCATCCCCGCGCTGCGGCTGGTCGTCGACGACGACAGCGAAGTGACGCGCGAACTGGCGAAGCTCTACCTGCTCGCCGACTCGCCCGAAGCGGTGCGCGGCGGGGTGATGTTCGCGGTCGCGGGGGTGCGCGGCTTTCCGGCGGGATCGGTGATGAACTGACCGGGCGGGCCGCCGGGTCCGCCGCAGCGCAGCCCCAAAGTTCAGTAAAGGTCAGCCTCGCCGCGTTCGTCGTCCTCCGCCGTCATCGGCGGCAGCGGCGGCGCGGGCGCGGCCTCCGGTTCGCGGTCGTCATCCTTATCGCGATGCCAGCGCGGCAGCTCGCCATCGAAATGATCGGCGACGTCGAGCGCCACCGCCAGATCCTCCGGCGCCATCAGCGCGGCGGGATCGGCGGGCGGTGCGGGGTGCAGGCGGACCAGCGCCTCGGCAACCGGGGCGGCGGTGGCGGCCGCTATGTCGGCCTTGCCCGACGTCGCGCCGCGAAAGCGGTCGGGGCCATAGGCGCGCAGCAGGAACATCAGCAGCCGGTCGCTCTGGCGCAGGCGGCGGCCGATGCGCCGGCCCTCACGATCGAACACCGGCTCGTCGGTGCCGACCAGCGCGCGTTCGAAGGCGGCGTCGAGCAATTTCTTCGATGCGGTCTCGATCGCGGCGCCCCACGCGCGGTCGAACGCCTCGGCGCCGGGCGAACGGCGCAGGCGATAGGCGGAGGATTCGGACATGCCGACGCGCTGCGCCGCGGTGACGACCGACCCGCTGTCGGCCAGCGCCTCGACAAAGGCGCGCTGTTTGGCCGGCGACCAACCGTCCTTGCGCCGCTTTTTCAGCACCGGCACCCAGTCATAGGCGGCGGGGTCGTGGCCATGGGCGTCGAGCGCGGGGGCGGGTTCGGCTGCAGGGGCTTCGGGCGAGGGGATGGGGGCGATATGGCTCATCCGCCAGCTTGGAGCATGGCCGGGAAATGTAGGACAGCGGTTTTTGGGGTGGGGTGTGCGAAATAGGATTTGGGCGCGCGCGCGGTGGATGGGGCGGCTTTTGATCGGGTTTCACGCGAAGACGCGAAGACGCAAAGATTTCTCCCTCTTCGTCATGCCGGACTTGATCCGGCATCCATTCCACCGGCGCTGCATGGATGCCGGATCAAGTCCGGCATGACGAGGGTGGGGATTAAGGGCGTTATGTCTCTAACTGCGGCAACCCCAATTCCTCCGCGAGATCGCGCCAATCCGGGTTCGCCGCCTCTATCAACTCGATCTTCCACTTGCGCTGCCAATTCTTGATCCGCTTCTCCCGCGTGATCGCGCCGTGCATCGTCCCGGCGAGTTCGAACCAGACGAGACGTTTGACGCCGTAACGGCGGGTGAAGCCCCCGAACATCCCGTCGCGGTGCTGGCAGACGCGCTGGATCAGATGCGAGGTGACGCCGGTGTAAAGTGTGCCGTTCCGCGCGCTCGCCATGATATAGGTGCAGGGCTGGAAGTCGGCATGCATGGGGTGGAGGCTAGGGCGGCGATGGACCCCGGATCAAGTCCGGGGTGACGAGCTTTGGGCCGAACCGGACGCTTCTGTTCACATCGTCATGCCGGACTTGATCCGGCATCTATGCGCCATCGCTTGTTGCATATTTCACTATGGTTCCACCGTAATAGCCGGCGGGTTCCGGATTTATCCTAAGTTGTCCAGAATCATTTTTTCGGCATCGCTAAGTGCGGACTCATATCTGTTAAAGAGCTCGGCCTTTTCGGCGTCGGAGAGAGGAGGATACTCGGAAATCCACCAGTCGGAAACGAATCTCTCGGACTTTGATCCACGATAACGCGGAACGCACACTACCCGCGCATCGGATCCTTCAAATTCTTCGAGGCGAAGGATAGCGTCAACAATTACGGTGGAGAGGATGCGCTTTTGATAGCGATCCAAATCCATCTTCGCCCAACAAATCACGAAATATGGCGTTACCTGCGTTCCCTCTCGAACCACAAAGGTGGGTCGAACAGGGACAGATACAGTGCTTGATACACGGTAGAGTTCCGAAAGATCCTTGAAAATCTGAACGCCTTTTAGGTCTCGTTCCCTGATCCAAGGCACGATTGCTTTGAGAATCTCATGCCCGTATTCTCTGACTTTCGGGTTGGATATTTTGCTGACGCACTTCCCCGCTTCTTCGAGCGAAAGGCCATCAAAAACAACGAAGCCGATGATTTCTGAGACTTTTTGGAGGCTGTGACGCGGTCCATTTACAGCAAAATTGAACAGCGCTAACGCTGTGGCGTCTCTGCGTGGCCGCAGGCTTTTCACCCAATTGTGGGCGGCCGGAGGCCGGCGGAGCTTCAATATCGCTTTTTGAGGATCGATCATTGAGAGAGCCTTCCAGAGTCGTTTGTTCTATATATGATCTCGTCTGAGATTTCCATTCCAGGGTTAGATTTTTCAGGATGATACCACACGCGAGCCCAAGCGCCATTATTTGAATGAGATAGTTCTCTGAGTACAAAGGCGGGGAGGTGGATTAGATCTTTAATGGCTTCAGAGATTATTTCTTGGTCGAGTGGATGTATGTCCGTGTTTGCTGTCTTTAAGGAATCGGAAAGCGGATCATACACGGATGCTCTATCGTTTATTGATCTGTTCCCGTGCTGTTTAAATGATCGGTAAACTTCTCTAAATACGGGGCCATGATCCCAAGCTTCTATTTTTGCGTTAGTCAGCTTTCTGTTGTATTTTAATAGAGCATGCTCGTAAGCAAAAAAAAGAATTTTATTCAGCCCCATATTTGACAGCTCGACATTGAGCCCGTCGGCATAATCGAGAATCCAATTGGCTAATTGTCTAATGCCATATTGTTTTTCTGGGGTTGCTTTCACCTCGCTGCAATCCTCATTCTCCGCCGCCTCTAAACCGAAAATCCCCCAGCGTTCCGCCGGTTCGATCCCGCCGCCAGCACCTTCTTGCCCGTCGGGGTCAGCGTCCATTTGGCGCCCTGCTGCGCCACCAGACCCAGCGCGGTGAGTTCGTCGCGGATCGGGTCGTTCGGGAGTTGCGGGCGGCGGTTCGACAGGCCTTCCAGGCAGGCGCGCTGGGGTTGGCTGAGGATCAGGAGTTTTTCTTTTTTCTTCTCGGTCATTTGCGACTTCTCTTTTCGATCATCGTTTCGGGCCGTGTGGCCCACCCCGCTTCGCTAAGCCAGCGAGCTGGCAAGCGTCGCTGCCCCTCCCCTGAAGGGGAGGGGTTTGTTGGTTACTCGGCGGCGATGCCGGCTTTTGCGAACATGTCTTCGCCGTCGGTTTCGGCCGGCTGGGCGGCGGCGGTGCCGTCGTCGTTGGCTTTCGCCTTCTTGCGGTTGTCGAAGCTGGTCCACACGCTGTTCCAGTCGCCGCGCGTCGCGCCCTTGCTATATTCGGTCGCGCGCGTTTCGAAGAAGTTCGCGTGCTCGACGCCGTTCAGCAGCGGGGCGAGCCAGGGCAGGGGGTGTTCGTCGATCATGTAGATCGGCTGGAAGCCGAGCTGGCCCAGGCGCCAGTCGGCGATGTAGCGGATGTAGCGCTTGATCTCCTTGGGCGTCATGCCGGGGACGGGGCCCTGTTCGAACGCCAGGTCGATGAACGCATCCTCCAGCCGCACCGTCTTTTGGCAGGTGTCGATGATGTCTTCCTTCACCGCCTTGGTCAGACAGTCGCGTTCCTTGGTGAAGGTGTGGAACAGTTTGATGATGCCTTCGCAATGCAGGCTTTCGTCGCGGATCGACCAGCTGACGATCTGGCCCATGCCCTTCATCTTGTTGAAGCGCGGGAAGTTCATCAGCATCGCGAAGCTGGCGAAAAGCTGCAAGCCCTCGGTGAAGCCGCCGAACATCGCGAGGGTGCGCGCGATATCCTCGTCATTCTCGACCCCGAAGGTGCCCATATAGTCGTGCTTGGCACGCATCTCGTCATATTCGAGGAACATGCCATATTCGCTTTCGGGCATGCCGATCGTGTCGAGCAGGTGGCTGTACGCCGCGATATGCACCGTTTCCATGTTGCTGAACGCGGTCAGCATCATCTTAATCTCGGTCGGCTTGAACACACGGCCGTATTTTTCGTGGTAGCAATCCTGCACCTCGATATCGGCCTGGGTGAAGAAGCGGAAAATCTGCGTCAGCAGATTGCGTTCATGGTCGCTGATCTTCTGCGCCCAGTCGCGGCAATCCTCGCCCAGCGGCACTTCTTCGGGCACCCAGTGGATCTGCTGCTGGCGCTTCCAGAAATCGAACGCCCAGGGATATTCGAAGGGCTTGTAGGTCTTGCGGGCTTCGAGAAGGGACATGCGGGTTTCCTCGATCTTCTTGGCTTGTCATCCCCGCGAAAGCGGGGACCCAGTGTTGCGTAAACCCGCCCTGGGTTCCCGCTTTCGCGGGAATGACAGGAAGGGGGAGGGCGGCCTTATTGGCAGGCCAGGCACTCGTCGTAATCGGTGCTGCCGGCGGAGAGTTCGAACTTCGCCGCCTCGGGGGTGTTGTCGGCCTCGACCCCGCCCGCGAAGCCGGCGCGCTGCACCGATTTCGAGCGGAGGTAATAGAGCGATTTGATGCCGAGTTCCCACGCGCGGTAGTGGAGCATGAGCAGGTCCCATTTCTCGACGTCCGCCGGGATGAACAGGTTCAGCGAGGCGGCCTGATCGATGTACGGCGTACGGTCGGCGGCGAGTTCGAGCAGCCAGCGCTGGTCGATCTCGAAGCTGGTCTTGTAGCAGTCCTTCTCGTCCTGCGTCAGAAAGTCGAGGTGCTGGACGCTGCCGCCGCGTTCGAGGATCGAGTTCCAGATCGCGTCCGAGTTCTTCGCCTTGTCGACGAGCAGGGCTTCGAGATGCGGGTTGCGGATCGAGAAGCTGCCCGAGAGCGTCTTGTGCGTGTAGATGTTCGCCGGGATCGGTTCGATGCACGCGCTGGTGCCGCCGCAGATGATGCTGATCGACGCGGTCGGCGCGATCGCCATCTTGCAGCTGAACCGCTCCATCACGCCCTGATCGGCGGCGTCGGGGCAGGGGCCGCGTTCGTTGGCGAGCAGCATCGACGCCTGATCGACCTGCGCGCGGATATGCTTGAAGACGCGCAGGTTCGACGATTTCGCCATCGCGCCCTCGAACGGCAGGCCGCGCGCCTGGAGGAAGCTGTGGAAGCCCATGACGCCGAGCCCGACCGAGCGTTCGCGGCTGGCGCTGTATTTGGCGCGCGCCATTTCGGGCGGGGCGCGGTCGATATAGTCCTGCAGGACATTGTCGAGCATGCGCATGACGTCTTCGATGAAACGCTTGTCGCCGTTCCATTCGTCCCAGGTTTCGAGGTTGAGCGACGAGAGACAGCAGACCGCGGTGCGATCGTTGCCGAGATGGTCGCGGCCCGTCGGCAGGGTGATTTCGCTGCAAAGGTTCGAGGTGGTGACCTTCAGCCCCAGGTCGCGGTGATGCTTGGGCATCATGCGGTTCACCTGGTCGATGAAGATGATGTAGGGCTCGCCGGTCGCGAGGCGCGTTTCGACCAGCTTCTGGAACAGGCCGCGCGCGTCGACGGTGCCGCGGACGCTCTGATCCTTCGGCGAGCGGAGGTTGAATTCGGCGCCGTCGCGGACGGCTTCCATGAATTCGTCGGTGATGAGGACGCCGTGGTGGAGGTTCAGCGCCTTGCGGTTGAAATCGCCCGACGGCTTGCGGACCTCCAAAAACTCCTCGATCTCGGGGTGCGAGATGTCGAGGTAGCAGGCGGCCGAACCGCGGCGGAGCGAGCCCTGGCTGATCGCGAGGGTCAGGCTGTCCATCACGCGGACGAAGGGAATGATGCCGCTGGTCTTGCCGTTCAAACCGACGGGTTCGCCGATGCCGCGCACCGCGCCCCAATAGGTGCCGATGCCGCCGCCCCGGCTGGCGAGCCAGACATTCTCGTTCCAGGTGCCGACGATGCCCTCCAGGCTGTCGTCGACCGAGTTCAGATAGCAGCTGATCGGCAGGCCGCGGCCGGTGCCGCCGTTCGACAGCACGGGGGTCGCGGGCATGAACCACAGGCGCGAGATATAATCGTAGAGCCGCTGCGCATGATCGGCATCGTCGGCATAGGCCGACGCGACGCGCGCGAAGAGGTCCTGATAGGATTCGCCGGGCAGCAGATAGCGGTCCTGCAGCGTTTCCTTGCCGAAATCGGTGAGCAGCGCGTCGCGCGACGAATCGGTGACGACGTCGAACCGGCGCGCGTGCACCTTGGGCTCGCTCGAATCATTGAGCTTAGACGGAGCCGATTCGCCCCGCGATTCGCCTTTCGATTCGGGCGCCGCCGGCGCGTCCGTTTTCGTCAGTTCCACCGTCGCCACGTCGTTCATCTCCACCCGGTCCGTTTCCCGAAAATCCATCCTGTTCGTCCCCGATAACGGCGCAGCAGCGGCGCCATTTGTTCCCGTCCTGTTCGACTCGGAGCGAAGCTCCAGTCTTAGCATTTCCTGCGACCGCCGGGGCACTTATTTTCGGACGCAAAGGGGGTTTTCCCGAGTCCATATGCGATGGACGACGGAAATCCGCCATTTGCAGCCGAATACAATTTATTGGGGTGCCCCCGTGGTCGACCCACCATCTATAGTGCCACGTCGGCGCGACGATGCAAGACGGTAAATGACGGATTAGAGACTCGGTTCGTCGCTGATTTGATTCAATTCGTCGCTCGAAAGGCTCGCTTCGCGGATCGGGCGACGGACAATGCCGCAGCTTTCCGCGGTCTTTGTCCCATCGGCATCAGAACGCCATGCGGGGGAGGGAGAGGGCAAAAAGAAAGGGCCCCGGCAATGCCGAGGCCCGATCTTTTATATCTTGCCGATGTCAGGCCTGCGAGCCGCCGTTACCGCTGCCGCCGCCGCCCATCCAGCTCCAAAACCAACCCATGTCGATTCTCCTGAACGCACTGCCCACGAGGACAGTTAACGCGGCGTTTACCTTAATTTTTAAGGTAAAGCGAGTCTTAACCCTGTTTATCGCTGCCAGAATGGCAGTTATGCAGAGCGGCTGTGCGTCGCGGCGGTCAGCGTGTTGATCAGATCAGAAAATAATTGCGGTTTTCCAAGGTGGTATCCTTGGCCTACGTCGCAGCCGAGTTGTTGCAGCAACGCCATGGTCGGCGCATCTTCGATGCCTTCGGCAACCGCGGTGGCGCCCAGACGGTGCGCCAGGTCGATGGTCGATTTGACGACTTCCAGATTGCGCTGCGAATCGCGCATGGTCATCACGAACCGTTTGTCGATCTTGATTTCGTCGGCCTCGATCTCGGTCAGATATTCGAGATTGGACTGGCCCGTCCCATAATCGTCGATCGACAGGCGGATGCCGGCGCGGCGCAGCTGGGCCAATGTCTGGCGCGCCTGACGGCTGTTTTCGATCTGCGCGGTTTCGGTAATCTCGACCGTGAGCTGTTCGGGCGGCACATGATGCGCGGTCAGCATGATGCGGATCGTGCCGGCGAGATCGACATGGTCGAGCAGCGTCGCGGACAGATTGACCGACATGTTGGTGTGGATGCCGCGGGTGCGCAGCTGGGCCGCCGAGCGGATCGCCTGATCCATCACGAACAGGGTCAGACGATAGATGTCCTGGCTCTTTTCGGCCTGGACGATGAACTCATCGGGCGAGATCGGCCCGCGCGTCGGGTGCGTCCAGCGCACGAGCGCTTCGACGCCGACCAGCCGGTGCGTGGCGATTTCATATTGCGGCTGGAAGGCGACCCAGATGTCGCCGCCGGCCAGCGCATCCTCCAGCTGCGAATGGAAGCTGAGCTGCCAGCCCGCGTCTTCCTGCTGACGGGGCGAATATTTGGTCCACAGCGCGCGGCTGCGGATCGATTTTTCGACGGCGACCATTGCCGCCGCAAGGCGCTGGGCATTCGATCCTTCGAACTCGTCGTTGACGCCGAAGGCGATCGCGACGTCGACGCGCAGATCGCCGATGGTCAAAGGCGCGTTGAACAATGCCGCAAGCCCGGCCAACTGCGCCTCGATCTGGCTGTGCTGGTAATAGGGGACGAGCCAGGCGAAGCTGCCGTCGGGATCATGGTGCAGCGTCGTGCCCTGTGCCGCCAATTTGAGGCGGCGCGTGACCTGATCGACCAGTTGATCGATGCCGTTGCCCGGAATGAAGGCCGCCAGATCCTCGAAATTGACGATCTTGGCCGCGATGACGGTGGCGCTGCCGAACGGCGGCTGCGACCGCAGCGCTTCGAAATTGGGAAGGCCCGAAAGCGGATTTTCACGCTGTGCCGACGCGCGGCGGCGGACGCGCGAGACGTTGGCGGTGATCACCGCGATCAGGAAGCAGCCCGTGCCGACCTGCACCGTGATCAGCGAGAGGCTGAGGGCGACTTTCGCCGCCAGCAATATGACGGCCGCGCCAAGTGCGATGCGCGCATAATAGCGTCCGCGCCGCCACGTCAGCGCCCCCAGCAAAATCCCGGCGGCGACGACAAGGCCCGGCAGCCATCCGGCATTGACCGGATCGCCCCGCTTCAGCGCCTCGCCCGCGATCAGGTGGATGAAGGCGCCGGGAATCTGATCATGTCCCGGCAGATAATGTTTGTCGGCCGACGTTCCGAAATTGGCCGCAAAGATGACATCCTTGCCGCGCAGCAACTCGGGGTCGAGCCGTCCTTGTATGACGTCGATGGCGCTATATTCGGTGATCGTATCGGTGTCGTAGGACAAATCCAGCGAGAAGAGCGCCGGGCGATCGGGCGCCTTGCCGGCCAGCAGAGCCGAAAAGCTGGGAAGCAGGCGCCCGCCCGTATCGACGGCGAGCGGGACCTTCCACACCTGCCAGAACTCATACCCCCAGCAGATGCATCCGAGCTGGGCTTGCGGACCGAATTTCGGGTCGGGCCAATAGGTCACGACCGCATCGGTCCCGCGAGTCTCGCTTGCCGGAACCGCGAGGACGATGCGATCGCCCATGTTGCGTACCGCCGTCACGAGCTTCGGATAATCGCGGTCGTTGCGCCGCAGTTCGAAGGAGAAATCGACGAACAGGCGTTTGGCCGGCGTGGCGGCGATGGCGTCGATCAACTGCGCATGGCGGCGGACGTCGAAATCCTTGTTGCCGACCGCTTCCAGCGTCTTGTCGTCCAGCGCCACGACGACGATGTCGCCCGACACCGGACGCCAGGCCAGGCGCCCGGTCGCCATTTCGACAATTCGATCGAGCGGAACGGCGGCCGACGACAGACCGACGACCATGCTGAGCAGCAGCGCGATCGCGATCGTGCGCCAACTGATAATCAGACCTGTGATCGGATTGGGCACGCACGTCTCCAGCAAATGCTGAAAACGCGTAGCAAGCGATGGTTATCATCGCGTTAATTATGAACGAAACCCCGCCGTCGCGGCGGGATTTCAGCCGAGCCGCGGGAGCGGCGCCAGCGCGGCGTCCCCGGCCAGTACGGATGCGGCGAGGCCGGTTGCCGCGGGGACGATCTGTTGCAGGTAGAAGCGCGTCGAGGCGACCTTGGCCTCCAGAAAATCCCGATCACCCGTGCCGGCGTCGAGCGCCGCCTTCGCCCCCTGTTGCTCGATCGCCATCAGCCAGCCGCAGGTCGCGGTCGCCAGCATGGTGAGATAGGGATAGCTGCCCGCCAGCCGGTCGGGCGCGTTCGCCTGTTCGAGCCAGTCGGTGACGGCGGTGCACGCCTCTGCCAGTTCGGCGAGCGCGGGATGATCGGCGGCGCCGTGCGCGATGTCGGCGATCAGGCCGCGCACCCCGTCGCCGCCCGCCATGCCCAGCTTGCGCCCGACCAGATCGGCGGCCTGGATGCCGTTGGTGCCTTCGTAGATCGGCGCGATGCGCGCGTCGCGATAATGCTGCGCGGCGCCGGTTTCCTCGATGAAGCCCATGCCGCCATGAACCTGCACCCCGATGCTGGCGACCTCGCAGCCGATGTCGGTCGCATGCGCCTTGGCCAGCGGGATCAGCACCTCGGCGCGCAGCTTGGCCGCTTCGTCGCCCAATTTGCCGAAATCGGTCTGCGCCGCGGCGTAATAGATCAGCGCGCGCGCCGCTTCGGTCTGGGCGCGCATCCGCCACAGCATCCGCTTGACGTCGGGGTGATGCTCGATCGTCACGGGCGCGCGGTCGGCGCTGCCCGCCAGCGACGACTGGACGCGCTCCGCGGCGTAACGCTGCGCCTGCTGCGTCGCGCGTTCGGCGATTTGGACGCCCTGGCACCCGACCATCACGCGGGCGTTGTTCATCATCACGAACATTGCCTTCATGCCGCCCATTTCGTCGCCGACGATCTCGCCCAGGCAATCCTCGCCCTCGCCATAGACCATCACCGCGGTCGGCGAGCCGTGGATGCCGAGCTTATGTTCGATCGAGGCGCAATGGACGCCGTTCGAAATCGTCGGATTCCCGTCCGCATCAAGCCGGTATTTGGGGACGAGGAACAGCGAGATGCCGCGCGTCCCTTCGGGCGCGCCGGGGGTACGGGCAAGGACGAGGTGGACGATATTGTCGGTGAGGTCATGCTCGCCGAAGGTGATGAAGATTTTCTGCCCCTTGATCCGGTAAAGCCCCGCGTTCGGCCCGTCCGTCACCTTTTCGGCGGTCGAGCGCAGTGCGCCGACGTCGCTGCCCGCACCCGGCTCGGTCAGGTTCATCGTGCCGTTCCATTCGCCGGTGACGAGCTTGGGCAGCCAGGTCTGGCGCTGTTCCTCGGTGCCATAGGCCATCAGCGCGTGGATCGCGCCGGGGGTCAGGATCGGGCACAGGGTGAAGCCCATGTCGGCGCTGCCCAGCGCCTCGATCACCACCGTCGCGAGGGTGAAGGGCAAATCCTGTCCGCCATAGGCGGCGGGGCTGTCGATGCTGCCCCAGCCGGCCTCGACGAATTGCTTGTACGCATCCCTGAAGCCCGGCGGCATCGTGACCTTGCCCTTGTCCCATTGGGGATTCTGGACGTCGCCGACGCGGTTCAGCGGCGCGAAGACCTCTGCCGCGAACTCGCCGATGCCGGTGACGATCGCCTCGACCATGTCGGGGGTCGCGGCGGCGAAGCGGTCGTGCATCGCCATCGCGTCGACGCGCGCGATATGATCGAGCACGAAAAGCTGTTCGGTGGTCGGCGGCGTGTAGGTCATGGTCGATTCCGACTTTCTGGATGATTCCGCGAGCAGCGGCGCTATAGCGCGGCATGGCCGAGGGTCAAATGAACGACAGCATCCCCACCGACGTCCTTGCGTTTGGCGCGGATGCGATAAGCCGCGCGGCGGCCACCATCGCGGCCGGACAGCCGGTCGCGGTGCCGACCGAGACCGTCTATGGCCTGGCCGCCGATGCGCGCGACGCGGCGGCGGTGGCGCGCATCTATGCCGCGAAAGGCCGGCCCGATTTCAACCCGCTGATCGTCCATGTGCCCGATCTGGCGGCGGCGGAGCGGCTGGGCGTCTTCGGCGCGGTCGAGCGCGCGCTGGCGGCGCATTGCTGGCCCGGACCGCTGACGATCGTCGTGCCGCGCACCCCCGATTGCCCGGTCGCGCGCATCGCGACGGCGGGGCTGGACACGATCGCGCTGCGGGTGCCGGGGCACCGCGCGATGCAGGCGCTGCTCGCCGCGAGCGCCGCGCCGCTCGCCGCGCCGAGCGCCAATGCGAGCGGGCGGGTGAGCCCGACGAAGGCGGCGCATGTGCTGGCCAGCCTGGGCGGACGAATTCCGCTGGTGATCGACGATGGCGCGACGACGGCGGGGGTGGAATCGACGATCGTGCGGGTGCGCGATGCGACGGTGGAGATATTGCGGCCGGGGCCGGTGACGGCGGACAGGCTAAGGGAAATCAGTGGCTTGCTAGTCATTTCTGCGACAGGATCGGAGGTGGTCGCGCCCGGAATGCTGGCCAGCCATTATGCGCCCGGCAAGCCGGTGCGGCTGGGGGCGCGGGACTTTTCGAGCGACGAATTCGGTATCGGTTTCGGCGCGCTGGCGGGCGATTATGATTTGAGCGCGGCGGGCGACCTGACCGAAGCGGCGGCGCGGCTGTTCGACGCGCTGCACGCGGGCGCGGCGAGCGGCAAGGCGCGCATCGCGGTCGCGGCGATCCCGCACGAAGGGCTGGGCGCCGCGATCAACGACCGGCTGGCCCGCGCGGCGGTGTGACGGCGCGCGCGCGCCGGTCCTAGGATGTCACGGTGCCCAGTCCGTCGATCTTTTTCGACTGGCGCGCGATCAGGCCGGGAAAGAAGCGCGCGAGGCGCGAAAGCCGCCGCGCCATCTTGCCCACCGGGGTGTGGACGCGCGTCCCGTGCACCGCGTCCCAGGCGGCGCGGGCGACATCCTCGACCGGCGATATTTCGAAACCGCCCGCCGACAGGCGGTTGCGCGCCGGTTCGTTGCTGTCGGCGCTGACCTGATCGAGCAGGGGGGTGTCGATGAAGCCGGGCATCAGCGATCGCACCTTGATGCCATATTTGGCGAATTCGACCTCCAGCGCCTCGGTCAGACCGCGCACCGCGAATTTGGTCGCCGAATAGACGGCAAGCCCCGCGACGCCATAAAAGCCCGAAGCCGATCCGGTGTTGAGGATCGCCGACCCCGGCGTTGCGCGGAGCAGCGGCATCGCGGCATAGACGCCGTTGACGACGCCGCCGAAATTGATCGCGATCAGCCGGTCGGCCTCTTCGGGCGCCATGTCCAGAAACTGGCCGCCCGATCCGATGCCGGCGTTGTTGAACAGGACGTCGAGCCGCCCGCCGCCGGCGGCCGCGAAGGCGTCCAGCGCCGCCCGCCACTGGTCGCGGTCGCGCACGTCCATGACATGGCGCGACGATGCGCCGGCGGGCAGCGGCGCGGCGGTTTCGTCGATCCCCCGCGCATCGACGTCGGCGATGCCGACGAACCAGCCCTCTGCCGCGAAATGGCGCGCGACGGCGCGTCCGATCCCCGAACCGCCTCCGGTGATGAAAATCGCCTTTTGCGCCACCCGCTGCCCCCTTACATATTTGTCAGTAGAGAACAGGCGATGGCGCGGCGAAGGTCAAGGTCTATTGCGTCGGTCCGGGACGGTGCCGATGCACGCGCCCCCTTTTCCGCGCCGGTTTTTCGCATATAGCGGGGCGCAGGGTCGGGGGAGATAGGCGATGTTCAAGAATCTGTTTTTGTCGGTCCTGATGCTGGTCGCGGCGGTTCCCGCGGCGGCCCAGAACGACCCGGCGCAGGCGTCCGCGCTGGCGGCGAAGCTGGCCGAGGGGTTGCAGTCGAGCGTCGGCCAGGATTTCGGCGGCGGGCTCAAGATTCACGCGGTCGTGTCCGAGGCCAATATGCTGGTGTTCACCGTCATCGGCCCCGACGGCTGGCGGGCCGGCATCACGCCGGAGATGGTGTCCGACGCGCTGGTCGGCGGTTTCTGCAAGGAAATGCCGCAATTCTTCGACATGGCATTGCTGATGCGCGTCGATTCGATCGACGGCGGATCATTGCTGAAGGGGCCGCGCGTCGAAGCCTGTCCGGCGACGGCCGAATAGGCCCCCGGCATCGCGCCGCGGCGCCGGTCCCTCTGGACGTTCGCATCCTTTCACCCTATGTTCAGCCATCGTCGGGTAGGAGGATGCCCGACTGACGGCGAATAGGGGCTGTTCTTGCGTTTGTTGTTGACCCTTCTGGCGTTGCTGACCGGTTTCGCCACGGCCGACCGGGCTGCCGCCGCGCCCGCGGTTCCGGCGGCGATGGGGTCGCTGATCATGCTCGCCGAAACGGCGGGCAAGAGCGAGACGAACGATAGCGAACGGCGCCCGGCCGCCACCACGCCGCCGCGCCGGACGCCTCCCGCGAACGGCAAGGTTCGCAAGGCGCCGCCGCCGCACCTTCCCGGCCTGTTGACCAGCAGCGATCGCGCGATCGAATAGCGGGTCCCGGCCGCCCGCGATGCCGGGCGCCGCGCGCCACATAGGGCGCGCCCTTTGAAAATCCCTTTTTCGGCCGCGTTGCGGCCAGACCCATAATCCAAGGAAATCCGCCATGTTTGCTGGCCTCGCCAAAAGCCTGTTCGGCTCGTCCAACGAGCGTTACATCGCCTCGATCCGCAAGATCGTCGACAAGATCAATGCGTTCGAACCGCAGCTGGAAGCGTTCGACGACGACGCGCTGAAGGCGCAGACGCAGATATTCCGCGACCGGCTGTCCGCCGGCGAAACGCTCGACCAGATCCTGCCCGAAGCCTTTGCGACGGTCCGCGAGGCGTCGAAGCGCACGCTGGGGATGCGCCATTTCGACGTCCAGATGATCGGCGGCATCGTCCTGCACCGCGGCGAGATCGCCGAAATGGCGACGGGCGAGGGCAAGACGCTGATGGCGACATTGCCCTGCTACCTCAACGCGCTGGAGGGCAAGGGCGTCCATGTGGTCACGGTCAACGACTATCTGGCCCGCCGCGACGCCGAATGGATGAGCACCGTCTATGGCTTTCTGGGCCTGACGACGGGGATCATCGTCCCCAATCTGACCGAGATTCAGCGCCGCGAAGCCTATAATTGCGACATCACCTATGCCACCAACAACGAGCTGGGCTTCGATTATCTGCGCGACAATATGAAGTTCGACCGGCAGCAGATGGTCCACCGCGAATTCAATTTCGGCATCGTCGACGAGGTCGATTCGATCCTGATCGACGAAGCGCGCACGCCGTTGATCATCTCCGGCCCGACCGACGACAAGTC
>QFPJ01000134.1 GCA_003241685.1 Sphingopyxis macrogoltabida | reverse complement strand
GGCGCAGGCGGCCGCGCAGGGCGACAGCCCGCTGCATCAGGCGAAGCTGAAGCTGGCCGACTATTTCGCGCTGCGTGTCCTGCCGCAGGCGCAGGGCCTGGCCGCCACGATCGCCGCCGGTGAAGCGTCGATCATGGCGCTGGAGATCGACGCTTTCTAATCGCGCACCATCAACACGTCGCAGGGCGCGCCTTCGAGCAATTCGGAGGCGCGGCTGCCGATCAGTGCATGGACGAAGCCGCTGCGACCATGGGCGCCCAGCACCAGCAGGTCGATATCGCGCTGTGCGATCAGGGTCGGCAGCACCTCGCCGGCGCGACCCTCGATCAGTTCGACCTGAAAGGGGCGGGCGTGGCCGGCCAGTTCCGGACGCGCAGCAAATTCGGCGCTTTCCCGTTCCGCTTCAGACCGGGCGAAGGCCAAGGTCTGGTCGGGATCGAGGCGGGACGGGAAGCCGCCATCATAGACATGGACCAGATCGAGCCGCGCCTTGGGAAACAGCATCGCGGTCATCTGCACGGCATGGAGCGAACAGTCGGAAAAGTCGGTTGCGATCAGGATGCGCCGATAGGGATGGCGCGGCCGTTCCTTGACCACCAGCACCGGCACGGGCGAACGCCGGACCATATAGTCGACCGCCGTGCCCAGGATGAAGTCGCCGACATGATTGTGGCGAGCCGGGCCGACGACGATCACCGCGCTGCCCCTCTCCTTGCCCAGTTCCGCGATGGTTTCGGGCGCGCGGCCCTGGATCAGCACCGGTTCGACCGGCGCGGCGACCCCCTCGGTCAGCTTCGCGATGACCCGTTTGGCGCGATCGGAGGCGCGGGCGACATGGGCGGCATCGCCCTTGTCCAGCGCATGGGCGACCAGCAGCATGCCGCCAAGGTCGGTCGCCAGTTCGACGGCCCGGTCAAAGGCACGATCGCTGCGGGCGGTCAGATCGGTGGCGATGAGGATGGTTGGCGGCACGAACATCTCCCTGTTTGGTCAGGTGGTAGCTAAGAGCCCGTTTTAGAAAGCCGGTTCCAGCCCGCGCCCCCGCCCAACCACCCGATCCAGTGTCATCCTGTCGGGTGGTTGGGCGGGGGCGTGGGCTGGAACCGTACTGAAAATCGCCCTTTCGCGATTTTTCAAACAGGCTCTAAGCGCT
>QFPJ01000031.1 GCA_003241685.1 Sphingopyxis macrogoltabida | reverse complement strand
ATCGACGAATCGCGCGACAGTTTCGCGGGCTATGTCGAACTCGACGCCGATCTCAGCGAAATGTTCAACGTTCAGCTTGCGGGGCGCTACGAACATTTCTCGGATTTCGGCGACACGATCAACGGCAAGGTCGCGGCCCGGTTCGAACCCGTCGACGGCCTTGCGCTGCGCGGCTCGGTCTCGACCGGCTTCCGCGCGCCCGGCATGGCGCAGCAATTCTTCTCGACGACCTCGACGAACAACGTCAACGGAACGCTGATCGAAATCGGCACCTTTCCCGTTGCCTCGCCGATCGCGATCGCGCTGGGCGCACAGCCGCTCGAACCCGAAAAATCGCTGAACTTCGGTGGCGGCATCGCCTTCAACATGGTGCCGGGTCTCAGCCTGACCGTCGATTATTACCGGATCAAGATTCGCGATCGCATCACGCTTACCGAGAATCTTCAGGGCGCCGACGTCGTCGCCATCCTGCAGGCCGCGGGCGTCGTCGGCACCTCCGCGCGCTTCTTCGTCAACGGCATCGACACGCGGACGCAGGGCATCGACATCGTGGGCAGCTATCGCTTCCCCGATTTCGGCATCGGGCGGCTGACCTTCACGGCGGGATATAATCTCAACGACACCAAGATCACCGATCGGCGGACGTTCAGCGGCTTCACCGCGCAGCGCCTGTTCGCACGCCCCGAAAGCTTCCGCCTGACCGATGGCCAGCCGTCGAACAAGCTGAATGTCGGGCTCGACTGGGAATCGGGCATTGCGGGGGCGACGTTGCGCGCCAACCGCTATGGCAGCGTATTCCTGCCCGGCCCCAGCCTCGACATCACGGTGCCAAAAGGCTCGGCGCCGGGCGACATCACCCTGTCGCCGAAATGGGTGCTCGATCTGGAACTCCGGCTGAAGCCGGCCGGCCCGGTGACGCTGGCGGTGGGCGCGAACAATCTGCTCGACGAATATCCCGACCGCTTGCCGTTCGGCACCGTCGACGGTTTCAACTTCGGCCTGAACAACAGCTTCCTGCCCTATTCGTCGCAGTCGCCGTTCGGCTTCAGCGGCCGCTTCGTCTACGGGCGCGTATCGGTCGATTTCTAAAGGCCGGCTTTCCGCAAAAGCCGACAAGGCCGGGGGCTAAGCTTCCGGCCTTGTCCATATCCAGCTTCCCGTCACCGCGGCGGCGATCACCGGCGCCATCACCCACGGCCATGGGGAAAGGATCGCGGCCAGCGCGATACTGACTGCAAAGGCGATGGTCGCCGCCCATTTGCCCTTGCGGCTGATCGCGCCCTTCTCGCGCCAGGCGACGATATGCGGGCCGAATGTCGGGTGCCCGACCAGCCACGCCTCCAGCCGGGGGGACGATCGTGCGAAGCAGAAGGCGGCCAATATGACGAACGGCACGGTCGGCAACAGCGGCAGGACGGCGCCGATGGCGCCCAGTCCCAACGAAGCCCATCCTGCGACCAGATAGAAATGCCGTTTCATCACCGCTGGCTTAGCGCAAATCGGTATCCGCACCAGCCACCAATGTCGCCATCCCTGCGATTTGCGCGGGTTTACGCCCGCCCGATCAGCTTCTGCGCCATACGGTCGGCCACGACCGATGCCGGCGTCCCACTAGCCTCGCTTTCGGCCCAGATTTCGGCCAGTCGGCCCGGGATTTGCGCGATGCGGCTTTCGACCTCGTCGCGGCTGCCCTGCCCGAGATACTCCAGCGCGACATTGATGATGCCGCCTGCGTTGATGACATAATCGGGGGCATAGACGATGCCGCGATCATGGATGCGCTGGCCGTCGGCCGCGGTGGCCAGTTGATTGTTCGCGCCGCCCGCGACGATCGGCACCCTCAGCTTCTCGATGCTCCGTTCGGTCAGGATCGCGCCCAGCGCATTGGGGCTCAGCACGTCGGCCTCTACCTCCATGATCGCCGCCGAATCGGCCAGCTCGGCGCCCAGTTCCTCGGCCAGCGCCTTTGCGCGCGCTAGGTTGACGTCCGCCAGCGTCAGCTTCGCGCCTTCGGTCGCCAGTCGCCGCGCAACGCCGCCGCCGACGCTGCCGACGCCCTGGATGGCGATGCGGACATCCTTGGCGCTGTCGGTGCCCAGCCCCTGCCGGATCGCCGCCTTGACGCCCAGATAGACGCCCAGCGCGGTCAGCGGGCCGGGGTCGCCGCCCGCCTCGCCACTCGCCACGGGCAGGCCGCTGACATGCTTCGTCTGCTTCGCGATCTCGACCATGTCGGCGTCGGTGATGCCGACGTCTTCGGCGGTGACATAGGCGCCGCCCAGCGAGTCCACCGCGCGGCCGAACGCCGCGAGCAGTTCGGGCGTCTTGGCGCCCTTTTCGTCGGCCAGGATCACGCCCTTGCCGCCACCCATGGGCAGGCCGGCCATCGCATTCTTGTAACTCATGCCGCGCGACAGGCGCAGCGCGTCGGTGATCGCGGCGGCGCGCTGCGGATAATGCCAGTATCGCACCCCGCCCGCGCCGGGGCCGAGGTGGGTCGAATGGACCGCGATCACCGCGGTCAGCCCGCTGGCGCGATCGCGGAACATGTGGACATGCTCGTGATCGTCGAAATCGGCGAAATCCCACACTGCGGACATGGCATCATCCTCGCATTAGAAAATTACGTAGATACGTAATAATCCAACAGGTCAAGGGAGTCACCCCCAAAGCGTCTATGCGTGAGGATAGAGAAAATGGGGCGACCAACGGGGTTCGAACCCGCGACCTCCGGTACCACAAACCGGCGCTCTAACCAACTGAGCTATGGTCGCCACATGCCGGGCGAAACCGCCTCCGACAGCGCGCGGCGATAGGCGTGGCTACCCCCTTCGTCAAGCATTGTTCGCGTCGGCGACCCCCGGTAAAAGCGCGGCATGGCTGACAAGGAACATGTCGATATGCAGGCCTCCGGCGCCGATCGTGTCGCCGAACGGCTTGCCGCCGTTCCCGGCATCCGCCGCGCGCCGACGTCAAAGCTTCAGCAGTTCATGCTCGCACGCTTCCTCGATGCCGACACCTGCGCCGCGCTGATCGCCCGGATCGACGGCGACGCGCGCCCGTCGACGATCGCCGATCCGAACGGCGACGAGGCGTTTCGCACCAGTTCAACCTGCGACCTCGACCACCGCGACCCGCTGGTCGTCGCGGTGAACCGGAAACTCCACGATCTGACCGGCATTCCGGCCGCCTATGGCGAACCGTTGCAGGGCCAGCGCTACGACGTCGGCGAACAGTTCAAGGCGCACACCGACTTTTTCGATCCGCATGGCACAGACTGGGAAACCTTCTGCGCGGTGCCCGGCCAGCGAAGCTGGACGCTGATGATCTATCTCAACGAACCGGGAGCGGGGGGCGCGACGCGTTTCCTCGCGACGGGCAAGATGCACCAGCCCGAAACCGGCAAACTGCTCGCGTGGAACAATGTCCGCCCCGACGGCACGCCCAACCCCGACACGCTCCATCACGGGATGAAGGTGCGCAAGGGCCGCAAATACATCATCACCAAATGGTTCCGCGAACGGCCCTGGCCTTGGGCGGAGGGGGAATTGGGCTAGGACGGAAACGGCCCCCGCTTTCGCGGGGGCGTCCCGGCATTACCGCACCAGCCGGTACTGGAAACTCAGCGTCAGCGTGTTCGAAACCTGCCCGGGTTCGACCGGCGTCGCCTTGCCGGCGGCATCCATCGCTTGCGCGCGCACCATCGGCATCGGCGGCTGCGGACCGCCGAAGCTGCCCTCGCCGATCGACACCAGTTCCGCGCCGCGATAGCCGGCGAGCCGCGCATAGTCAGCCGCCTTCGCCTCGGCGGCTTTGATCGCCGCGCCGCGCGCGCCGACAAGCTGCGCGTCGGCATCCTTCATTCCGAACCACGGCCCCTCTATATTGGTGCCGCCCGCGGCGACCAGCGCGTCGAGCAGCGGGCCGATATCGGCGATCCTGCCCGTCGTCGCGCGCACCGTGTTCGTCACCTGATAGCCGATGAAGCGCGGCGGCTGGCCGTCGCTGCGGTTGTTGTAATCATATTGCGGCGACAGGTTGATGCCGCTCGTCTGGATATCCTCGGCCTTGATCCCGCGCGCCTTCGCCGCGGCGATCAGCTTGTCCATCGCGGCGGCGTTCTGGCGCATCGCCTCGACCGCGGTCGGGGCGGTGGTCTGCACGCCGGCGCCCACGGTTGCCTGATCGGGGCGCGAGCGCACCTCTTCGTTCACCGAAAAGCTCAGGATCGGTCCCTGCACCGTCGCTGTCGTCACCGTCGCGCCTCCTTGCTGGGCGATGGCGGGGGTCGCGGCGGCCGCCAGCGCGATACCGGCTGCCATAGCGGTGAACATCTGCTTCGTCATGTCATTCTCCTGTAAACCGGGGGTCCCGCCGGTCGTTGGCCCTGTGCCCCGTAACGCTGACGGAGCAGGTGCGTTCCGCCCTTTGCGCGCGATCCGCTTGCATGACGCTGAACGCATCGGTAGCGGGGCGTTCATCATGGCAGCGCCCATCTTATCTTATGAAGGCCTCGGTCTCGTGCAGGGCAGCGGCTGGCTGTTCCAGGACCTCGACATCTATGTCGGGGCACGCGACCGCCTCGCGCTGATCGGCCGCAACGGCGCGGGCAAGACCACCTTGCTCAAACTGCTCGCCGGCCGCATCGATCCCGACAAGGGCAAGCGGGTGATCGTCCCCGGCACCCATGTCGTGATATTGGAGCAGGAACCCGATTTCACGGGCTATGCCACGCTGATGGACTATGCGACCGGCGGCGCCAACCCGCCCGCCGCCCATGAGGTCGCCGCCATCGCCGACCAGCTCGGCATCGACATGGAACGGCAGGCGGCCAGCGCGTCGGGCGGCGAACGCCGCCGCGCCGCCATCGCCCGCGCGCTCGCCCAAAATCCCGACGTACTGCTGCTCGACGAACCGACCAACCATCTCGATCTCGCCGCGATCGACTGGCTGGAAGGCTGGCTGTCGCGCTTTACCGGCGCCTTCGTCGCGATCAGCCACGACCGGACCTTCCTTACCCGCCTGACGCGCCAGACGCTGTGGCTCGACCGCGGCAGCATCCGCCGCAAGGAAATCGGCTTCGGCGGTTTCGAGGAATGGAGCGACGCGGTCGCTGCCGAGGAAGCGCGCGCCGCCCAGAAACTCGATTCGAAACTGCGGCTCGAGGCGCACTGGCTCGAACGCGGCGTCACCGCGCGCCGCAAGCGCAACCAGGGGCGGCTCGAAAAACTGAAGGAAATGCGCGCCACGCGCGCCGCGATGATCGGTGGCCCGGGCGTGGCCAAGCTCGGTCTCGCCAATGACGATGTGCGCTCGAAATCGGTCATCGTCGCCGAAGGCGTCACCAAGCGTTTCGGCAACCGCACGATCATCCGCGATTTCGATTTCCGGGTCCAGCGCGGTGACCGCATCGGCATCGTCGGCGCAAACGGCGCGGGCAAATCGACGCTGCTCAAGCTGCTGACCGGAGAGATCGATCCCGACGAGGGCAGGATCACGCTGGCCCCGACCCTCGATGGCATCGTCATCGACCAGCAGCGCAGCCTGCTGTCGCCCGACAAGCGCGTGCGCGACATTCTGGCCGACGGCGGCGACTGGGTCGACGTGCGCGGCGTCCGCAAGCATGTGCAGGGCTACCTCAAGGATTTCCTGTTCGACCCGTCCGTCGCCGATGCCAGCGTCAGCGCCCTGTCGGGCGGCGAACGGTCGCGCCTGCTGCTTGCGCGCGAATTCGCCCGCGAATCGAACCTCCTCGTCCTCGACGAGCCGACCAACGACCTCGACCTCGAAACGCTCGATCTGCTTCAGGAAGTGATCGCCGATTATGCCGGCACCGTGCTGCTCGTCAGCCACGACCGCGACTTCCTCGACCGCACCGTCACCGTGACGCTCGGCCTCGACGGGTCGGGCAAGGTCGATATCGTTGCCGGCGGCTATGCCGACTGGGAGGCGAAGCGCAGCAAACCCGCCGCCTCCAAAGCCAAATCCGGAACCGCCGCCGCGCCGCCCCCTCCGCCGCAGCAGCGCAAGAAGCTCTCCTACAAGGATCAGCGCGACTACGACCTCCTCCCCGACCGCATCACGGCGATCGAGACGGAAATGGCCGGCATCGAGACCGACCTGTCGGATGGCACCCTCTTCACCCGCGACAACGCGCTCTTCACCGCGCTGACGGAGAAGCTCGACTCACTGCGCGCCGAAAAAGCCGCCGCCGAAGATCGCTGGCTGGCCCTGGCGGAAGAAGTCGAGGCGCTGGGGTAATCCTCATCGGGGCACCGGCTTCGCGGCAGGAAGCGGCCATTCTCTTTCCTTCGCCATCCCGGACCTGATCCGGGATTCACAGCGACGCTAAGGTCATGAGCCCCGGATCACATCCGGGGCGACGATGATTCTTGTGGCTGCAATCGGCCGTTTCCGTCCCCTACCCCTTCGGCATCAGCTTCATCGCCATCGCCGTCAGGGCCTCGGTCGCGGTGGAAATCACCGCCGGCGCATCGGGCGCCCAGAAGGGCGAATGGAGGCTCGGCAATGTCCGTCCGTCCTTCTTCGCGGCATCGATTTCGGCCTTCGGCACCCCGCCGACCCAGAAGATCATGCTCTTGATGCTCTTGTCCTCGCGCGCGAAACGGCCGAAATCCTCGCCGCCCATGACCGGCGGCATCCGCACCACGCGGGCCTCGCCAATCTCCTGTTTCAGAAAAGCCGCCATTTCCTCGGTGAAATCGGGCGTGTTGAAGGTGGACGGCGTATATTCGTCGCGCTGCACGGTCACGACGGGCATCCGGTCTTCCGGCATTCCGGCGGCGATCGCTTCGCCCTTCGCGACCCGCGCGATGCCGTCGAGCAGATGATCGCGCACCTCGTCGGTATAGCTGCGCACCGTCAGCTGCAACCGCGCCTCGTCGGAGATGATATTGTGCTTCGCCCCGGCGTGAAAGCTGCCAACCGTAACCACCGCGCTGTCGAGCGGGCTGATCTCGCGCGAGACCAATGTCTGGAGCGCGGTGACGATCCGACTGGCCAGCACGATCGGATCCTTGGTCGTCTGAGGATAGGCGCCATGTCCACCCACCCCCTTGACCCATATGTCGACGCTGTCGACATTGGCCAGTGCATAGCCCGGCGTATAGCCGATCATGCCCGCGGGAAACTGTGCCGCGTCGTGAAAGGCCAGCGCATATTCGGGCTTCGGAAAACGCGTGTAGAGCCCGTCGGCGAGCATCATCCGCGCCCCGGCGCCGCGCTCTTCGGCGGGCTGGCCGATCATCACCAGCGTCCCCGACCATTTCGCCTTGTTCGCGGCCATCAGCCGCGCAACACCGACCCAGGCGGTCATGTGCGTGTCATGGCCACAGGCGTGCATGACGCCGGTCTCGACACCCTCGGCGGTCGTCACCCGGACCTTCGATGCGCCGGGCAGCCCGGTCTGTTCGGTCACGGGAAGCCCGTCCATGTCGGCGCGCACCAGGACGACCGGCCCCGGACCGTTCTTCATCACCGCGACGATGCCGGTTCCGCCGACCTTCTCCGTCACCTGGAACCCCAGCTTGCGCGCCTCGGCCGCCAATATGCCCGCCGAGCGCACCTCCATGAAACTGAGTTCGGGATTGGCATGGAAATCCTTGTAGATTTCCATCAGCGACGGCATCTGCCGGCCCACTTCGTCGCCCAGCGTCTGCGCCGACGCCGTCCCCGTGTGCGCCAGAACCAGCGCCGCGGCGCCCGCCAACATCATCCGCATGTCATTCCCCTGTCGTTCAAGCTTCCGGAACCAGTTCGATCACGTCGAGCAACGATTCATAGGCGGGCGCGGGCAACACCAGTCGCCAGTGATTGTCGCCGATGCGCTCGACGATCCCCGCCATATCGCGCAGCCGGTCGTTGCCATAGCTGACCGGAATCGTTTCGTCGCCAAGCACCAGTGTGCCCAGAAATATCTGCCGCTTCAGATTGTCGGGAAACACCAGGCCGACGGGCCGCTGCGACCCGGTCAACTTGGTCAGACTCGACAGGCCCTGTTCGGCCGACACCTGACAGCGGAACCAGCCATAGGCGACATAGCCCAGCGTGCTGCGCCCCTGCGCGCCAACCTTGATCGTCCGGCAGCGATAGCTGCCCGCCGGCAGATGCGGGTTGGGCAAGGCGGCATTCGGTTGCAGCAGGACGCCCTCCCGCTCGACCTCCGCGCCATGCCCCTTCGCCCGTGCGTCGGCGAGCGCGTTCTGCCAGCTGGTGTACCAGCCGCGAATCCGCGCCTCATCCTGATCGGTCGCAGTCACGCGCCACGATCCGTCGCCGGCCGGGGCTGGAACCGCGTCGGCGGCGGACGGCGGCATGGCCGGCACGGTCCCGCACGCGCCCAGCACGCACGCGAACGCGATAGTGGAAATCAATGATCGGCGACCCCGCATATTCCGTCTCTCCTGGAAGGTTTGATTAACCTTAGGAGCGCGAGGAAAAATGCTCAAGGCCGCAACGCGTCACGCGGCCGTCCACCCGCCATCGACGCTCAGATTGGCGCCGGTGATGTTCGCCGCCTCGTCGCGGGTCAGGAACAGCGTCAGCGCCGCAACCTGATCGACGGTGACGAACTGCTTGGTCGGCTGGCCCGCCAGCAGCACGTCATTGATCACCTGTTCGCGCGTCATCCCGCGCGCCTTCATCGTGTCGGGAATCTGGTTTTCGACCAGCGGCGTCCAGACATAGCCGGGGCTGATGCAATTGGCGGTGATGCCGGCGTCGGCAACCTCCAGCGCAACCGTCTTGGTCAGGCCGGCCAATCCGTGCTTCGCCGCAACATAGGCCGATTTGAAGGGCGACGCGACCAGCGAGTGGGCCGACGCCGTTCCGATGATCCGGCCCCACTTCTTCTTCCGCATCCCCGGCACCGCATGGCGGATGGTGTGAAAGGCGCTGGAGAGGTTGAGCGCCAGGATCAGATCCCATTTCTCGACCGGGAAATCCTCGACCGGCGACACAAACTGCATCCCAGCATTGTTGATCAGGATATCGACGCCGCCCAGATCGCCGTCGATCCGTTCGAACATCGCGCCGATCGCCTCGACCTTGGTCAAATCGGCGCCGTCGTACATCGCCTTGCCGCCGCTGATGTCCTCCAGCCCCTTGCGTTCGGTCTCAATCGCATCGGCATCGCCGAAACCGTTGATGACGATGTTGGCGCCTTCGCCGGCCAGCGCCTTGGCGATGCCCAGGCCGATGCCCGACGTCGATCCGGTGACGAGGGCGGTCTTGCCTTTCAGAAACATGGTCGTGAATCCTTTCGGTGGGGGGAGATTCAGGAAACGCCGGGATCGACCTTTGGTCGCAGCGCATTCGATTGCACGGCAAAACTTTCCGACCGCCCCTCGGCAATGCTGTCGGCCAGCAGATGACCGTCCTTCATCGCCGCTTCGACGGCGGCGCGGCCGAGCGCCCAGTTGACCTCCATCGTTGCGCGCGAAAATTCGAAATCGCGTGCGCCGGTCTGCCACGCCGGGGGTTCGTGGATCAGCTGGACGACGTTCAGCGCCTTGCAATCGACCATGCGGCGCACCGCCCGCACCTCTGCCAGATCGGTATATTCCTCGGGCAGCTTGTCGAGCATCCGGTCGATCAGCCGATGCTCCTTGCGCCGCCGCACCAGCCCGTCGGAAATGCGCCGGGTGCGGCTGGAATAGCGGATGTCCTTTTCCCGCGACCAGGCTTCTTCCAGATCGTGCGGACGTTCCCCGCGCGCCGGGAACAGGTCGACCTGAAACACCAGCATATCCTCGTCCGCCGCTTCGACGACATGCTCCAGCGGCGTATTGGACACCAGACCGCCGTCCCAATACCAGTGCCCGTCGATCTCGATCGGCGGCAGCCCAGGCGGCAGCGCCCCCGACGCCAGGATGTGCCGCGCGTCGATCGTGTCGCTCTTGGTATCGAAATAGCGGAAATTCCCGGTTTCGACGGCGACCGCCCCGACCGACAGCCGCACCTTGCCGCCGTTCACCCGGTCCCAGTCGACCAGCCGGTCGAGCGTCGCGACCAGCGGCGCAGTGTCATAAAAGCTGACCGCGGCGGGGGTCTGCCGCTGCGCCAGCATCGGCGGCGGCCAGCGCGGGGTGAAAAAGCCCGGTACGCCGAATGTCGCGACCTGCGCCGCGGCGGCAAGGTGGCTCCATTCGCGTGCCAGATCATTGTCGGGAAGCGGCAGTGCGGGCAGGGCCGACGACAGCCCATCCCAGAATTCGCGCATCTTGCTCACCGCGGAATCGCGTTCGTTTCCGGCGATGATCGCGGCATTGACCGCGCCGATCGAAATGCCCGCCACCCAGTCGAGTTCGATGCCGAGGTCGATCAGCGCCTCGTAAACGCCCGCCTGATAGGCGCCAAGCGCGCCGCCGCCCTGCAGCACCAGGACAACAAGGTCGGGCAATGGCAGGGCGGCTCGGGCGGCGCGGCGGGGCATGGCCAATTGGTGCACCGCAAAATGCCCGATTGCAAGCGCCGTGGCGGCGAAGCGCCGCCGGAGCCGGTCAAGCCTCTTCCGGCCGAAGCCCCTTCCAATTGCCGTTTGCTGCTGTAACACGGAAAGCAGACAAGGCTCGAACTGCTGGAAGGACCGCCTATGCGCCTCGACGATTATGATCCCGGCGACGATATCCGCGACCTTGGGCGCGGCGGCGGCGGTTTCGGCGGCGGCGGAGGCGGCGGCATGGGGGGCCTGTTGTTCGGGCTGCTGCCGATGCTGCTCGGGCGGAAAATGGGCTGCGGCACGATCCTGATCCTCGGCGTCGCGGCCTTCTTCCTGCTGGGCCCCGGCGCCAACATGCTCAGCACCGGCAGCGGCACCGCCGATCCGATGGCCGACAGCCGCGGCGGCGCCAATGTCGCCTGCGACACCGCCGCCGAACGCTTTGCCTGCAACGTCTTCGGTTCGACGCATCAGGTCTGGGGCAGCCTGATCAACGGCTACCAGCGGCCGACGCTCAACTTCTTCACCGATCAGAACCGGTCGGGTTGCGGCGCGGCGCAAGCCGCGATGGGCCCCTTCTATTGCCCGGCCGATCAGGGCGTCTATCTCGACACCAGCTTCTTTCGCGAACTGGAAACGAAGTTCGGCGCAGCGGGCGACGCAGCGCAGGCCTATGTCGTCGCGCACGAGGTCGGCCACCATATTCAGACGATCAGCGGCATTTCCGACCAGGTTCGCCAGGCGCAGGCGCGCGGGTCGCAGGCCGAAGGCAATGCGCTGCAGGTCCGAATGGAATTGCAGGCCGACTGCTACGCCGGCGTCTGGGCGGCGCGCGCGCGCAACAGCGCGGGCCAGCCGGTGATGGAGCCGGGCGACATGGAAGAGGCAATGCGCGCCGCCAACGCGATCGGCGACGATACGCTGATGCGGTCGGCGGGCCAGCGCCCCGTGCCCGAAAGCTTTACCCATGGAACGAGCGAGCAACGCATGACCTGGCTGCGCCGCGGCCTGCAGACGGGGGATCCGCGCCAGTGCAACGCATTCGATACCGCCATCTGAGTGCGGCGCTCGCCGCGATTTTCTTCGCCGCGACGCCGGCATCGGCCGAGACGCTTTACATCGAGGCGGGCCGTCTGATCGACGGCGTGACGGACGCGGTTCGCATGGGCCAGTGCATCACGGTGAAGGACGAGCGCATCGCCGCGGTGTCGGCGTGCGGTACGACGCCGGCGGGCGCGCGACGGATCGACTGGTCGGCCTTCACCGTGCTGCCCGGCCTGATCGACCTGCACACGCATCTTGCCGACCTGGGCCAGAGCGCGGATCTGGCCGCGCCGATGAAGGCGTCGCCGGCCGAAACCGCGCTCGTCGGCGCCCGCAACGCCCGCGTCACGCTGGAGGCGGGCTTTACCAGCGTGCGCGATGTCGGCACCTATCGCGGTCTGACCGACGTGACGCTGCGCAATGCGATCGAGCGCGGCGACGTGCCGGGCCCGCGCATGTGGGTCGCGGGCGCCTATATCACCCTGCCCGGCGGCGGCGGAGAGCTGAACGGCGTGGTGCCGAACGACCAGCTGCCACCCGACATGCGACTCGGCGTCGCCGCGACGCCCGAAGAGGCGGCGGGAAAGGCCAGCTTTCTGCTCGATCATGGCGCCGATTTCATCAAGACGATCGCGACCGGCGCGGTGCTGGCGATCGGCACCGAGCCCGGCGCCCCCGAACTGACCGAAGAACAGCTCCGCGCGGTGGTGAAGGTCGCCCATGCCCGCGGCAAGAAGGTCACGGCGCACGCCCATGGCGCCGCCGGGATCAAGAATGCGATCCGCGCCGGGGTCGACAGCATCGAACATGCCAGCATCGCCGATGAAGAGGCGCTGCAAATGGCGAAGGCGCGTGGCACCTGGCTGGCCATGGACATCTACAACGGCACCTACATCGATGAAGAGGGCACGAAGGAAGGCTGGCCCGCGGAGTATCTGCGCAAGAATCGCGAAACCACCGATACCCAGCGCACCGCCTTTCGCCGCGCGGTCGAACTGGGCGTCAACATCGGCTATGCCACCGACGCGGGCGTCTATCCCCACGGGCTCAACGCGCGCCAGTTCCGCAACATGGTCAAATATGGCATGACGCCGATGCAGGCGATCCAGTCCGCGACAGGCCGCGCGGCCGAGGAAATGGGCCGCGACGATGTCGGCGCCATCGTGCCCGGCCGCTTCGCCGATTTCGTGGCGGTCAAGGCCGACCCGCTGGCCGACATCACCGTGCTGGAAACGATCGATCATGTGATGAAGGGCGGCGCGCTGGTGCGCTGACGATCGGTTGCGGACATCGGTCTCCCCTCCCGCTTACGGGAGGGGAAAGCAGCACCTTATTCCCGCCTCTGCCTGCGCCCCACCGCAATATCGCTCTCGGTGGCGACCGTATGAACGGGGTTGAACAGCCGCGTCCGGACGCTAAACCGCTTGCATGCGTAACCATCTGCTTTGCAGCGCCGCCGCGCTGGCCGCCGTCCTTTCCTTCCCCGCCCTGGCCCGTCCGATGACCGAGGTCGACCTGGCGACGCTGAAGCGCGTCGCCGCGCCCGCCGCCTCGCCCGACGGACGCTGGGTCGTCTATCAGATGACCGAAACGGCGCCCGACAGCTACAAGCGGTCGACCGGCCTGTGGATCGTCGATCGCAATGCCGGGGGCAGTCAGCCCGTCCGCGTCGCCGACACGCCCGACAAGAATGAAAGCGCCCCCGCCTTCCACCCTGATGGCAGCCTCTATTTCCTCTCCAACGCCAGCGGCCAGAGCCAGGTCTGGCGCGTCGATGTGACGGCCGGGACCGCCGCGACGCAGGTCACCGACACCCGGGCCGACGTGTCGGGTTTCAAGATTTCGCCCGACGGCGCGAAACTGCTCGCATGGGGCGACATCGCGCGCGAATGCACCGACTTCGGCTGCGACGCGAAAGATAAGGGCGAACTGCCCGGCCCCGGCACCGGCCGGCTTTACAAGGATGGCGCCGGTTTCGTGCGCCACTGGGATAGCTGGGAGACCCCCGGCACCTACAGCCGGCCGTTCGTATTCAATCTGGAACGCGGCAAGGCCAGCGTCGCGCGTCCGCTCGACGCGACGCTGATCGGCGATACGCCGTCCAAGCCGTTCGGCGGCGGCGAGGAACTGGCGTGGGGGCCCGACAGCCGCACCGTCTATTTCACGCTGCGCAAGGCCGACAAGGACGAGCCGACCTCGACCAACCTCGACATCTATCGCGTGCTCGTCGACGCGCGGATGCCGCCGGTCAATCTGACCGAGGCCAATCAGGCGACCGACACGCTGCCCACACCGTCGCCCGACGGCAAATGGCTGGCCTATGCGGCGATGGCGCGGCCGACTTACGAAGCCGACCGGCAAGTGCTGATGCTGCGCAATCTCGACAATGGCGAGACGCGGAAGCTGACGGAGGCGTGGGATCGTTCGGTCGGGTCGATCGCCTGGGCACCCGACGGCAAATCGCTTTACGTCACCGCGCAGGACGTGCTGGACCACCCGGTGTTCCGCGTCGACGCCGCGACCGGCAAGGTCGAGAGACTGAAGGCGACGAGCGAAGCCTATGAAGGCAATATCGGCGACGTCACGCCGCTGCCCGGCGGCGCGCTGCTCTTTTCGCGCAACAGCATTGCCGTCCCGACCGACCTTTGGGTGCGCGATGCAAAGGGCAAGATCAGCCGCCTGACCGACGTCAACCGCGAACAGATGGCCGAAATCGACCCGGTGAAGGTCGAACGGCTGCGCTTCGCCGGCGCGAACGGCGACACGGTTTGGGGCCAGATCGTCAAGCCCGCGAACGCGGCGGGCAAGCTGCCCGTCGCCTTCCTGGTCCACGGCGGACCGCAATCAAGCTTCGGTAACAGTTGGTCGACGCGCTGGAACCCGCGCCTGTTTTCCGCTCCCGGCTATGCCGCCGTGATGATCGATTTCCACGGCTCGACGGGTTACGGTCAGGCCTTCACCGACAGCATCAACAAGGATTGGGGCGGCAAGCCGCTGGAGGATCTGAAGCTGGGCCTTGCCGCGGCCGGTAAGCAGGACGCCGGGATCGACGTCGCCAACGCCTGTGCGCTCGGCGGCTCCTATGGCGGCTATATGATGAACTGGATCGCGGGCAACTGGCCCGACGGCTTCAAATGCCTGGTCACCCACGCCGGGGTGTTCGACCTGCGCGCGATGGCGTTCGAGACCGAAGAGCTGTGGTTCGACGAATGGGATCATGGCGGCCCGTGGTGGAAACGCACCGACGCCGAAAAGTGGAACCCGGTGAACCATGTGACCAAGTGGAAGACGCCGATGCTGGTCATCCACGGCGAAAAGGATTTCCGCATCCCCTACAGCCAGAGCCTCGCCGCCTTCCACGCATTGCAGCGACAGGGTATCGAGGGCGAACTGCTGATCTACCCCGACGAAAACCACTGGATATTGAAGGGCCAGAACAGCGTCCAATGGTATCAGACGGTGTTCGGCTGGCTGGGCAAGCATCTGAAGAAATAGGCGAGATTTCTCAATATCGTCATTGCGAGCCCGGCGAAAGCCGGGGGAAGCAATCTCCAGCCATCGTTCCGCCTTGTCGACCGCTGGAGATGGCTTCGTCGCTCCGCTCCTCGCAAGGACGAAACGGCGGCGAAGGCAATCGGGATCAAGTCCGGCATCACGGGGAAGTAAGGGTTCCCCCTTGCCGCCTTGCGCCCCGACTGGCAAAGGCGCGCGGCTATGCCGATGGAAAAAACATTCGATCCCGCCGCAATCGAGGCGAAATGGGCCGAGGCCTGGGAAAGCCGCGGGCTGTTCCGCCCCGCCCGCCCGGACGCCCAGCCCTTCACCATCGTCAACCCGCCGCCGAACGTCACCGGCGCGCTGCACATCGGCCATGCGCTCGACAATACGTTGCAGGATGTGCTGGTCCGCTACGAGCGGCTGCGCGGCAAGGACGCGCTATGGGTGGTCGGCACCGACCATGCCGGGATCGCGACGCAGATGGTGGTCGAGCGCCAGTTGGAGGCGCGGCAGGACAAGCGCACCAATTACAGCCGCGAAGATTTTGTCGACAAGGTCTGGCAGTGGAAGGCGGAAAGCGGTGGCCAGATCACCCGCCAGCTTCGCCGCCTCGGCTGCTCGATGGACTGGTCGCGCGAACAGTTCACGATGGACCCGCATTTCACGCGGGCCGTGGTCAAGGTCTTCGTCGACCTGCACCGGCAGGGGCTGATCTATCGCGACAAAAGGCTGGTGAACTGGGACCCCAAGCTGAAGACCGCGATTTCCGATCTGGAGGTCGAAATGGTCGAGCTTCAGGGCGGTTTCTGGCACTTCAAATATCCGCTCGCCGACGGCGTGACGCTCGATGACGGGCGCGATTATATCGAGGTCGCGACGACGCGCCCCGAAACGATGCTCGCCGACATGGCGGTCGCGGTGCACCCCGACGACGCGCGCTACAAAAGCGTGATCGGCAAGGACATATTGCAGCCGATCACCGGCCGCCGCTTCAGGATCGTCGCCGACGACCATGCCGACCCCGAACTGGGGTCGGGCGCGGTAAAGATCACGCCGGGGCATGATTTCAACGATTTCGAGGTCGGCAAGCGCGCGGGTTTCAAGCCCGCCGAGATGCTCAACATGTTCGATGCCGAGGCGAATGTCGTCCAGACGGCCGACGGGCTGATCCCGACCGACTATCTGGGCCTCCACCGCTTCCGGCGCGACGGCGTCGACGGCGCACGCGAACTGGTCGTGGCGCGCATGAAGGACGGCGGCTTTCTGATCCCGCACATCGATAAGGACGGCGGCGAACATGACGCCGAACCGCGCACGATCCAGACGCCGTTCGGCGACCGCGGCGGCGTGGTAATCGAACCCTGGCTGACCGACCAATGGTACGTCGATGCCGAAACGCTCGCACAGCCGCCGATGCAAGCGGTCCGCGACGGCCGCATCGACATCGTCCCCAAGACGTGGGAAAAGACCTTCTTCAACTGGATGGAGAATATCCAGCCCTGGTGCGTGTCGCGCCAGCTCTGGTGGGGACACCGGATTCCCGCGTGGTATGGGCCGGGCAAAGACCAGCCGAAGGCGGTTATAATCGACGCCCGCAAGCCGGAGCGCGAGCAGACCTTTTATAGCGGCCAGCAAGTTTTCGTTGGCAACGACGAGACCGAAGTGCTCGATCAGGCGCGCGAGTATTACGGCTCCGAAAAAAAAATCGAGTTCACCGACGGGATTACGACAGGCAACACGGCGGACATCTATCTATACCGTGACCCTGACGTCCTCGACACCTGGTTCTCCTCCGCGCTCTGGCCGTTCGCGACGCTCGGCTGGCCCGACGACACCGACCTGCTTCAGCGACACTATCCCAATGACGTGCTGATCTCCGGCTTCGACATCCTCTTTTTCTGGGATGCGCGCATGGCGATGCAGGGGATGCACTTCCTGAACGATGTGCCGTGGAAGACTCTCTATCTCCACGGCCTGGTCCGCGCGCCCGACGGTCAGAAAATGTCGAAGTCGAAGGGCAATGTCGTCGATCCGCTCGGCCTGATCGACCAATATGGCGCCGACGCGCTGCGCTTCTTCATGTCGGCGATGGAAAGCCAGGGCCGCGACATCAAGATGGATGACGCACGGCTGGCCGGTTATCGCAATTTCGCGACCAAGCTGTGGAACGCGGCGCGCTTCTGCGAAGCGAACGGCATATCGGCATCGACCAGCATCGCCGCGCCGCCCGCGACGCTGCCCGTCAACCGCTGGATCATCGGCGAGGTCGCCGACACCGTCGCCGCGATCGACAGGGCCTTTGCCGCTTATCGCTTCGACGACGCCGCCAACGCGATCTACAGCTTTGCCTGGGACCGTTTCTGCGACTGGTATCTGGAACTGATCAAAGGCGCCATCGACGAGGAAACAAAGGCCGTCGCGGGCTGGGTGCTCGACCAGATCCTCGTCATGCTCCACCCCTTCATGCCCTTCATCACCGAAGAGCTGTGGACCGGCCTGGGCGAACGCGCCGATTATCCGCTGATCACCGCCAAATGGCCCGATCCCCAGGCGGCGCGCGACGGCGAGGCCAGCGCCGACATCGATTGGCTGATCAGGCTGGTCGGCGAATTGCGCGGCGCCAAGGCCGAACTCGGCCTGCCGCCGGGCGCGCGCCTGACCGCGCATTTCCCGGCGTCGCTGAAAGCGCGCGCCGACAAGCTCGCGGCGCAGCTCGACCGCCTCGCACGCCTCGAAGCGGTCCGTTTCGACCATGCTCCCGAAGGCGCGTCGGCGCAACTGGTAGTCGAAGGCGAAACGATCACCGTCCCACTCGAAGGCGTGATCGACATCGCCGCCGAACGCGAGCGGCTGGGTAAGGCACTCGCCGCGGCGACGAAGGAGCGCGACAGCCTTGCAGGCCGCCTGAACAATCCGTCCTTTGTCGAGCGCGCGAAACCCGAAGCCGTGGACAAGGCGCGCGCCGACCATGCCGTCAAGGAAGCGGAGGCCGATCGCCTGACCGCCGCACTGGCGCGGTTGGGGTGAGCGACAAGATCGCCGTCACGCCGGTTGCGGCGGCTGCCGATCCCGCCGCGGGTCCGGTGCCGCCACGCCAGACCGCGCGCGGCGGCGGGGTCGACCTGACCAACGGGCCGATCGCCAAAACGCTGATCGTCTTCGCGCTGCCGACGCTGGCATCGAACATCCTCCAGACGCTGTCGGGTTCGGTCAATTCGATCTGGGTCGGCCGCTTTCTGGGCGAAAGCGCGCTGGCGGCCACCGCCAATGCGAACATCATCATGTTCCTGATGTTCGCGACCTTCTTCGGCTTCGGCATGGCCGCGACGGTGCTGATCGGCCAGGCCATCGGACGCGGCGATATCGACGCAGCACGCCGCGCCGCCGGCGGCGTCGTCGGCCTCGCGATGATCTTTTCGCTCGCCATCGCGGTCACGGGCTGGTTCGCGTCCGATGCGATTCTCCGCCTGCTCGAAACCCCTGCCGAAGCCTTCGCACTCGCGCATGATTATCTGCGCGTCACCTTCATCGCGATTCCCGCCAGCATGTTGATGGTGACGCTGATGATGGCATCGCGCGGCGCGGGGGACGCGGTCACCCCCCTGCGCTTCATGATCCTCACCGTGGTGCTCGACATCATCCTCAATCCGCTGCTGATCCTCGGCGTCGGCCCGTTTCCGCGGCTCGGCATTGCGGGCAGCGCGCTGGCGACGGCGATCGGCGGAACGGTCAGCCTGATCGCGATGATCGGCTGGTTCTATGCGAAGGACCATGTGCTGCGCCTGCGCGGACGCGAACTCGCCTATCTGCGGCCCGACCTGCGCGAACTGCGCTTCATCATCGCCAAGGGCGTGCCGATGGGCGCGCAGATGCTGGTCATTTCCGGCGCCGGGCTGATTATGGTCGGCCTGGTCAATCGCGAAGGGCTGGTCACCGCCGCCGCCTATGGCGCCACGCTGCAATTGTGGAACTATATCCAGATGCCCGCGCTGGCGATCGGTGCGGCGGTCAGCGCGATGGTCGCGCAGAATATCGGCGCCGGGCGCTGGGACCGGGTCGCGCGCGTGACGGGCAGCGGCGTGAGCATCAACCTGGCGATGACCGGGGTGCTGATCGCGCTGTTGCTGCTGTTCGACCGCGCCGCGCTCGCGCTGTTCCTCGGCCCCGACAGCCCGGCGATCGCGGTGGCAAGGCATATACAGTATCTGGCGACATGGACCTTCCTGCCCTTTGGCACGACGATCGTGCTGATCGGGACGATGCGCGCCAACGGATCGGTCGTGCCGCCACTCATCATCCTGTTCGTCGCGATGTTCCCCATCCGCCTCGGCATCTATTATTTCGCCTACCCTGCGCTGGGCGGCGATGCGATCTGGTGGAGCTTTCCGCTTTCCTCGGTGGCGTCGCTGGCCCTGGCCTGGGCGGCCTATCGTCACGGCGGCTGGCGCCGGACCATGCCGCGCCCCGATGCGGCGTAGGGCGGCGCGGCTTTCGACCAAAGCGTCCGCGGCTTCGACTGGCGGCCCGGCGGGCACTGGCCAGGCCGGCGATTTTGGCGCTAAAGCGACCGCAATGAAAATGACCCCTCGTGACGATGCGCTGCGCGATCAGCGCGCCCGGATGCTCGCGGCGGCGCCCGACTGGCGCGCCTCCGATGCGCGCGTCAATCCGCGCGTCGCCATCGGATCGATCCTCGCGATGTGGCTGATCTATTTTCTGATCACGACCGGCCTCGCGGTGCTGACCGGGGCGCCTGACCAACTGGCCTTTGTCGGGCGCCGCGCGATCGTCGTCGTCGCCGGCATCCTGTGCACCTTCGTGCTTTATCAATTGCTCCAGCGGGTCCAGCCGCAAAGCTTCGGTGCGCGCCTGGCGGCCGCGATGGGCGCGGCGGTTCCGCTGGTCATGGTCTATGCCTCCGTCAACCTGCTCGTCTTCTTCTATTGGTTCCCGGCGCCCGACACGCAGCGCGTGATCGAAGAGGTCCAGTCGAAATTCCCGGTCGCATGGGAAATCGTCCTGATCGTCGACAGTTCGATCCGCTGGTATTTCTTCTTCGCGGTGTGGGCGGCGCTCTATGTCGCGCTCGGCTATGCGAACGAGATGCGCGCCGTCGAACGCCGCGCGAACAATTACCGGCTGGAGGCCAAGAACGCCCAGCTGCGCGCGCTTCACTATCAGGTCAATCCGCACTTCCTGTTCAACACGCTCAACTCGCTGTCGACGCTGGTGATGCGCGGATCGAAGATGGAGGCGGAATCGATGATCATGAACCTCTCGTCCTTCCTCCGTTCCAGTCTGGCGGTCGATCCCGAACAACTGGTCAGCCTAGGCGAAGAGATCGCGCTCCAGCGCCTGTATCTCGACATCGAACAGGCGCGTTTTCCCGACCGGCTGCAGGTCGAAGTCGCGATGCCCGACAATCTGGAAAAGGCGTGCGTGCCGGTCCTGATCCTGCAACCGATCATCGAAAATGCGATCAAATACGGCGTTGCGCCCAGCAAGGGGCGGATCGCGGTACGCCTGACCGCGACCAGCGAATATGGCCTGCTGGTGCTGCGGATCGAAAATGACGTGGATCACAAGGCGATGGCCCCCGCGGCGGGCACCGGGCTTGGCCTGCGGAACGTCCGCGAACGGCTGCTCACGCGCTATGGCCCCACGGCGGGCTGCGACTGGGGCGCCGCCGACGATGGCGGCTTCTTCGTGTCGCTGTGGCTGCCGTTGTCGCTCGAGGGGTGCTGACATGATACAGACGCTGCGAACGCTGATCGTCGACGACGAACCGCTGGCGATCGAACGGCTTCAGATACTGACGGGGCAGCAAGACGGGATCGCGCTCGTCGGCACCGCGAGCGACGGGGCATCGGCGCTGCGCATGGTGGAGGCGCTGTCGCCCGACCTGGTGCTGTGCGACATCGCGATGCCCGACCTCAACGGACTGGAAGTCGCCGCCGCGATCGAACGGCTCGACAATCCGCCGGCGGTCGTCTTCGTCACCGCCTTCGACCAATATGCCGTCGCCGCCTTCGATGTCGCAGCGGTCGACTATCTGCTCAAGCCCGTGTCGCCCGACCGGCTGGCGCGCGCGCTGGCGCGTGTTCGCGAATGGAATGCGGGCGATCGCGGCCCGCCGGCAAAAGGCAAATGGATCACCGAATTCTGGGTCCAGAATCGCGGCGAGATGCTGCGCATCGACGCGGCGCAGGTCGATCTGATCGAGGCCGAGCGCGACTATATGCGGCTACACCTCGGCGCGCGCAGTTGGCTGATCCACCAGACGATCAAGTCGCTGGAGGCGCGGATGGATCCCGACATGTTCATGCGCATCCACCGGTCAAAGATGGTCCGCCGCAACGGCATTATCGGGCTGAAGCATCATGGCGACGGCGCGTGGAGCGTCGATCTGGGCGAAGGCGGCCTGCATCGCATCGGCCGCACCTATCTTCACGACGTCAAGGCGATCATGCACGGCTGATGATGGGAAAGGCGGCCATGCCGGGGCATGACCGCCTTTGTCGCATTACCATCGATCGGCCGTCGTCATCGCGCCGCAACGGCGATGCCGCCGCTGTCGGCGACCTGGACCGCGCCGTCGAACAGACTGGCGAGTTGCCCGTCCATGCGAACGCGCGTCTCGGCTTCGCATCGCTTCGCGCTCGCGCGCTCGGCCAGCATTTGACGGTTGAACGTCTTCGTGCCGCACACATTCTTGACCGCGTTGGCGACGCGCGTGGTCAGGCGTTCGCGTCCCGACGGATTGGCCAGGTCGAGGTCGTCGTAGCGCACGACCACACTGCGCGTTTCGTCGGCACTGGCGGCAACCGGTGCGGCGATCGCCGCCAGCGCGAGCGGCGCGGACAGCAGGGCAAGGGACAATTTTACCATGGGGGACTCTCCATAACCGGGGGGATGTCACAGATGCGGGATACGAAACCTTGGACCGGGGAGACCATCGCTTCCGTATCCCGCAACCACCGAATGTCACGCATGGGACCGCTCCGCGCGGGCCGTTCGACGGGCTCGAATCCTCACTCGATCGGCAGACGAATGTCCTCCGCGGATCGACCAACGGGCGAACGCCGGGTCGGGCGGGGGTTGCAAGTGACGGCGTGGCGGGGCCATTTAGGGGCATGACGAGCGATGCACCGCCTCCCGCGACTCGCGCGCGGCGTCAGCGGCGCTGGCTGTGGCTGGCGGGGCTTGGCGCGGCTGGCGTCCTCGCCGGCATCGCGCTCGCGGAGATGACCGTCAGCGAACTCGGGCGACAGCCGGACGGCATCGCGGCCAGTCCGGCGGCGCGCAGCGCGAACCCCGATGCCGCGACGACGGGAAGCATGGACACAGTCGCGCCCTGCCTCGACTGCCGCGACAGCTATGCCGTCGCGGTCAGGATGCGCGCGGAGCGCAAGGCGCGCATGGATGCCGCCTTCCGCGAACTGGGCGTCGTGGAGGCTGGCGCCGATCTTCCGGCGGCGCCGCGGTCGCAGGAACCGCCCGACGACGGCTATCGCTATGGCGGGCGTTTTCCCGATGCCGCGCCGGGGGACGGCGCCGAAACGCGGTCGCCGTCCGCGTCGGCACAAAAGAAGGCGGCAAAAATTGCCATTCCGAAGCTGCCAGACGCGGTATCGTCGCCCGATCAGCCCGAACAGACCGGGATCGACGAGATCACCGGCGCGCGGGCGCCCGATCGGGACAATATCGCCAATTAAGGCTGGGGCTGCGGCGGCAGGGCGGGCTTTTCTTTGGCACAGCGGCTGCGATGCCCCGCCTTGCAGGCTTCGACATCGGCTTTCCAGGCCGCCACATCGGCCTCATATTTGATCCGCTCCTCGGCCGACAGCGTGGCCAGCCGCGCCTTTTCCTCTTCATAGGCTGCGGTTTCCTCGACAAATGTCGCCTGATCGGCGGCGACCTGTTGCTCGGCGGCCGAAACCTCCTGCTGATAGGTCACATTTTCCTGTTTCGCGCGCGCGGCCTGCTCGGCGTTCAACCGTGCGGTGTTCGACCGCTCCTCCGGGGTCGTCCCGTCGGCCTGCTTCTTTTTCGCCTCGGCCGTCGCCGCGGGGTTTTCGTTCGTCGTCTGCCAGGCTGCCGCCTGCCCCGCACCGAACAGCGCGACCGCCGCGGTCGCGGCTAGCAATATCCTGGTCATCACAGCATCTCCTTCGATCGGCAAACCTGCCCGTTAACGCCTTGCCGCAACGGGCGTTCCCACGCCAGCCCCTATCATAAGCGGCGCCCCGCGCGCGCGGCGCCGGCGGCCGCCATTGCAGGTCGGCGGCCGCTTCCCTATTTTTGTCGTATCGACGCACCGGCGCCCCTTGCGCGCCAGGAACAAATCTGGAACACACCCCTCCCATGAGTCTCACCCATATTTCGGTGCGCGGCGCGCGCGAACATAATCTGAAAGGGGTCGACGTCGACCTGCCGCGCGATGCGCTGATCGTCATCACCGGCCTGTCGGGCAGCGGCAAATCCAGCCTCGCCTTCGACACCATCTATGCCGAGGGGCAGCGCCGCTATGTCGAGAGCCTGTCGGCCTATGCCCGTCAGTTCCTCGAAATGATGCAGAAGCCCGACGTCGAACATATCGACGGCCTGTCGCCGGCGATCAGCATCGAACAGAAAACGACCAGCCGCAATCCGCGATCAACCGTCGCGACGGTCACCGAAATCTACGACTATATGCGCCTGCTGTGGGCGCGCGTCGGCATTCCCTATTCGCCCGCAACCGGCGAACCGATCAGCGCCCAAACGGTCAGCCAGATGGTCGACCGCGTCCGTGCCCTGCCCGAAGGCACGCGCGCCTACCTCCTCGCGCCGGTCGTGCGCGGCCGCAAGGGCGAGTATCGGAAGGAACTTGCGCAGTGGCAGAAGGAAGGCTTCACCCGCGTCCGCATCGACGGCGAATTTTACGAGATCGAGGACGCGCCCGTGCTCGACAAGAAATACAAGCATGACATCGAGGTCGTCGTCGACCGCATCGTGGTGCGCGACGGCATTGAAACCCGCCTCGCCGACAGTTTCGAAACCGCACTGAAACTGGCCGAGGGGCTTGCCTATGTCGACCTCGCCGACGGCGTCGTGCCGGGACGCGAGGACGAAGAGAGCGGCACGGGCCAGGAACAAAAGATGAAGGGCGCGGGCATTCCCGTGAACCGCATGATCTTCTCGGAAAAATTCGCCTGTCCTGTCTCCGGCTTCACCATCGCCGAAATCGAACCCCGGCTGTTCAGCTTCAATGCGCCGCAGGGCGCCTGCCCCGCATGCGATGGCTTGGGCGAGCGGCTCGAATTCGATCCCGAACTGGTGGTGCCGAACCACGCGCTCAGCCTGAAGAAAGGCGCGGTGGTGCCGTGGGCGAAATCCAACCCGCCCTCGCCCTATTATATGCAGGTGCTCGAAAGCCTGGGCAAAGCCTATGACTTCGGCCTCGACACGCCGTGGCAGGACTTGCCCGGCGGGGTGCAGGAAATCATCCTGCACGGCACGGGCGGAATGCCCGTCGAACTGACTTTCAAGGACGGCAAGCGCACCTACTCGACGCACAAGGCGTTCGAGGGCGTCATCGGCAACCTCAATCGCCGGATGCTGCAAACCGAAAGCGCGTGGATGCGCGAGGAACTGGGCAAGTATCAGACCGCTCAGCCGTGCGAGACCTGCCACGGCGCGCGCCTGCGTCCCGAACCGCTGGCGGTGAAGATCGCGGGCGAGAACATCAGCCTGTCGGCGCAGCGGTCGGTTGCCGACGCGCTGGCATGGTTCAGCACGCTCGACGAAAAACTGAACGAGCAGCAGCGGCAGATCGCGAAGGCGATCCTGAAGGAAATCAACGAACGGCTCGGCTTCCTTAACAATGTCGGGCTCGACTACCTCAACCTCAACCGGACATCAGGCACCCTGTCCGGGGGCGAGAGCCAGCGCATCCGCCTTGCCAGCCAGATCGGCTCGGGCCTGTCGGGCGTGCTGTATGTTCTCGACGAACCCAGCATCGGCCTGCACCAGCGCGACAACGACCGGCTGCTCGCGACGCTGAAGCGGCTGCGCGATCTGGGCAATACGGTGATCGTCGTCGAGCATGACGAGGATGCGATACGCACCGCGGACTATGTCGTCGACATGGGCCCCGGCGCGGGCGTCCATGGCGGGGAAATCGTCGCCGAAGGCACGTTGAAACAGGTGCTGGGGAACAAGAAGAGCCTGACCGCCGCCTATTTGACCGGCGCGAAGAAGATCGAGGTTCCCGCGCACCGCCGTCCCGGCAACGGCTTCGACCTGGTGCTGAAGGGCGCGCGCGCGAACAACCTGCGGAACGTCACCGCGAAAATCCCGCTCGGCACCTTCACCTGCGTCACCGGCCTGTCGGGATCGGGCAAGTCCAGCCTGATCATCGATACGCTCTATGCCGGCGCGGCGCGGACGCTGAACGGCGCCCGGCTGGTCGCGGGGCCGCACGACAGCCTGACCGGCCTCGAACATTGCGACAAGGTGATCGACATCGACCAGTCGCCGATCGGCCGCACCCCGCGTTCGAACCCGGCGACGTACACCGGCGCCTTCACGACGATCCGCGACTGGTTCGCGGGGCTGCCCGAGGCGCAGGCGCGCGGCTACAAACCCGGCCGCTTCAGCTTCAACGTCAAGGGCGGGCGCTGCGAAACCTGCACCGGCGACGGGCTGATCAAGATCGAGATGCATTTCCTGCCCGACGTCTATGTGACGTGCGAGACGTGCCACGGCAAACGCTACAACCGCGAAACGCTGGAGGTGAAGTTCAAGGGGATGAGCATCGCCGACGTGTTGGACATGACGGTCGAGGATGCGGCGGACTTCTTCAAGGCAGTGCCCGCGATCCGCGACAAGATGGCGATGCTGGTGCGCGTCGGGCTCGGCTATATCAAGGTCGGACAACAGGCGACGACACTGTCGGGCGGTGAGGCGCAGCGGGTGAAGCTGGCCAAGGAACTGTCGCGCCGCTCGACCGGGCAGACGCTCTACATCCTCGACGAACCGACGACGGGTCTGCATTTCGAGGACGTCCGTAAATTGTTGGAGGTGCTGCAGGCGCTGGTCGATCAGGGCAACAGCGTCGTGGTGATCGAACATAATCTGGACGTCATCAAGACCGCCGACTGGATCGTCGATCTGGGACCCGAAGGCGGCGTCAAGGGCGGCGAAATCGTCGCGGCGGGCACGCCGGAACAGGTGGTGCAGGAAAAGCGCAGCTTTACCGGGCAATATCTGGCGCCGCTGCTGGACAAATAAGCGGCGTCCTTCGCCAGCGTTCAGCCGCTGCCCAGCCGGTCCGCCATATCCATGAAGTCACGCGCCGATTCGCGGTCGGCCGCGTCCTCGAACGCAACGTCGATGTCGGGCGCGACACCGATCATGTACATCAGCGTCCACAGGGCAAAGCGGCGCCCGCGGTTGGTTTCCAATCCGAAATCGACCCGCATCCGCTCGCTGCCGGCGGCAAGCGCCTCGGGGGACAGGTCCGCAAGGTCGCGCGTCCCGAAATATTGATACAGTTGGTCGTCCAGGTCCATGACCAACGCTTCGCGCCTCCGCCCCTTGGTTGTCAATCGCGCAGCGGACCGATAGGGCGGCGGACGTGAACAACAGCATCGAAATCGGCACCGATTCCGGCGGCAAAGCCGTTCAGGTGAACATTCAGGAACTGCTTGCGACCCGCCTGCTGGTGCAGGGCAATTCCGGGTCGGGCAAGTCGCACCTGCTGCGTCGGCTGCTGGAGGAAAGCGCCGGATTGGTACAGCAGGTCGTCATCGATCCCGAGGGCGATTTCGTAACGCTGGCGGACCGCTATCATCATGTCGTCGTCAATGCCGGCGACTATAGCGAGCGCGAGATCGCGGCGATCGGCGCGCGTATCCGCGCCCACCGCGCGTCGGTGATCCTGGCGCTCGACACGCTGGAGATCGAGGCGCAGATGAATTGCGCCGCCATCTTTCTGAATGCCCTGTTCGATGCGCCGCGCGACCATTGGTATCCCGCGCTGGTCGTCGTCGACGAAGCGCAGATGTTCGCACCCAGCGCGTCGGGCGACGTGTCCGACACTGTCCGCCGCGCCAGCCTGTCGGCGATGACCAACCTGATGTGCCGCGGCCGCAAGCGCGGCCTGGCGGGCGCCATCGCGACGCAGCGGCTGGCCAAGCTGGCCAAGAATGTCGCGGCGGAGGCCAGCAATTTCCTGATGGGCCGCACCTTCCTGGACATCGACATGGCGCGCGCCGCCGACCTGCTGGGGATGGAGCGGCGGCAGGCCGAACAGATCCGCGACCTCGAACGCGGCTGCTTCCTGGGTCTGGGCCCTGCCATCACCCGCCGCCCGGTGTCGATCCGCATCGGGGCGACCAGCACGCACGCGCGCTCGGGCGCGCACGGCCTGATCCCCCTACCCGACGCCGGCGATGGCGATATGCAGGCAACGCTGTTCGGCGATCTCGACACCGTCCCGGCGCCCGCGGCAATCGTCGCCGAACGCCCCCCCGTCGTCGTCGCCCAGCTTTTGGAGCGCCTGTCGGAGCAGACGGCGGAACCGGACGACGGCGATGCGCTGCCCGACGATGCCGACACCGCGGCGGACGAGCGCGACCGGGCGGCGGAACGCGAAGCGCAGGTCGCTGCGGTGCTGGCCGACATGCTGGCCGACACCGCCAGCGCCTTTCAGCCCGATAGCGCGCTCTACCAGGATTTTTCGGTGCGGTGCCGGATGCGCCGGATGATGCCGGTGCCGCTCGACATCGCGGCCTTTCGCCGCCGGTTCGCGATGGCGAAGGGCGGCCTGCTGGACCCCGCCGACCCGCGCTGGCGGCCCGCGCTCGACGCCGCCGCCAACCTGCCCGACGATATGCTCGCCCCCTTCCTGCTGATCGCGCGCGCCGCGATGGACGGGACGCCTTGCCCCGATGACGATCAGCTGGGTCACGCCTATGGCACGCGCTCGCCGGGCCGCGTCCGCCGGCTGGTCGACTATATGGAGCGCATGGGGACGATCGTCGTCCGGTCCGACTTCGGCGGCCGCCGATCGATCGGCATCCCCGGGCTGGGCCTCAGCGCCGAAACGCCGGCCTGATTCGCGATTGAACGGCCCCGGCCCAAAGCATCAGGCTCGCTAACCCGCCATATCCTCCATCGCCGCGCGATCCTTGATGACGATTTCGCGGCGCGACGGCAGATCGATAACGCCGTCGCCGCGCATCTTCGTCAACTGGCGGCTCGTCGTCTCGATCGTCAGCCCCAGGATGTCGGCGATCTGCTGGCGACCGAACGGCAGCTCGAACGCGGCCTGCGTATCGGCATGGCATCCCTGCCCCGCCAGGCGTTCGGACATTTCGAGCAGGAAGGACGCGACCTTCTCGCTCGCCGACTTGCGCCCGAGCAGCATCATCCAGTGGCGCGCCCGGTCAAGTTCGTCCAGCGTGCGGCGCAGCAGCCGCTGCTGCAAATCGGGGTGATGGCCGGCAAATTCATCGAAGCTTTTGCGATGGAAAACGCACGCTTCGGCATCGGTCATCGCGGTCACGCTATACGGACTTTCGCTGCCGAACGGCCGGCCGATGAAATCCGACGGAAAGACGATCCCGACGATCTGCTCGCGCCCGTCCGCAGTCGCGACAACCAGCTTCAGCACGCCGTCCAGAACATTGGCCACGACCGGCGCATCGTCGCCTTCCCAGAACAAGGTCTCGCCAGCCCCCAGACGCTGCTTGCGCCCCATCCTGCCGAGCAGCAGCAGTTCGTCGGGATCGAGCCCGGCACAGATGGCGCGGTTGCGCACGATGCAGGATGAACAGTCGGTCACGCCGACGGGTTACAACAGGCTCGCCATGCTGGGAACAGGCGTTTGCTTTCGGTCCATGAAAGCGACGCACGGCACATCGTCGGGCGCAAGCAGGACCGGCGAACCGGCGGGAGAGGTAAGGCCGATCGTCGTGCCCTGACGACCGTGCTTCATGCCTGCTTGCTCCCGTTCGTTCGAGGCGAACCGCCCCTAGCTCGAATTTCATCCGGGAAAGCCGGACGACATTGACACCGCGCGGTCGCGCCGACCAGCGATATTTTCCCTTCGGCCGCCATCACAGCACCCTGTCAGATGATGGGATTGCGGCCATTCCCGCAAGCTGGCATCCATGGCAGTACGGGCGGCGGAGAGGATGACGTGACGGATGTTCAGGCGCTTTGCTGGGAACGGATGCCCGGCCTGATCGCAGAGGTACAGGCAATCGGCGATCGGATCGGCCTGCCCTATATCGCGGCCCAGGCCGACCTTGGCGATCCGGAACCGATGGCCGATCGCGACGGCCGTCCTTACGCCGAAACCAGCTTCCGCTGGGTCGATCCGGATCATGCCTATTGGCGCGATCGCAAGCTGGCGCTCCATCTCGCCTTTCTGACCGCGACGCGGCTGACCGCCGAGCCCTTCTATTATAGCGAGGGCGCCCTGCACGGCTGGCGAACGACGCGGCTGCTCGAATCGGTCGATTGCGGCCAGGCGCGCGCGTCGCCCCATTTCGGCGAGGCGATCATCGCCCCCGTCCATCTGCCGCGCGGGCTGGTCGGCACGGTGTTCTGGTGTTCGCGCGAGCCGGTCGGCGTGCGCCGCCTGTTCGATGACCACGCCGGCGCGCTGCATAATCTGGCGCTGCGACTCGTCGCCACGCACAACGAGGCACGCGGCCACCCGCGCCGGACCGACGCACCGCTAGCGCTGACGCGCCGCGAGGTTCAGTGTCTGCGCTGGGCGGCCGCCGGAAAAACCGACGGTGAGATCGGCATAATCCTGTCGCTGTCGATATCAACGGTGCGTTTTCACCTGCGCAATGCGGCGGCAAAGCTGGGCGCGACCGGCCGCGCCCAATCGATTCAGGTGGCCGCCGGGCTCGGCTATGTCGGCGCGCGTGCGTCCTGACGCTTTCGCCAGCTTGGCGCGCCGGCCGCGGCCGCGCATGACCGGAGCATGGAGATGTTGAACGATCCCGCCCTGACTGCCTTCCAAAGCGAAGTTCGCGATTTCATCGCGGCGAACCTGCCCGACGATCTGCGCGATGCGGCCGCCCGCGCGACCAGCGTGTTCATCGATCCCGCCGTGTCGCTGCCGTGGCAACGCATCCTGAACGCGCGGGGCTGGGCGGCGCCCGACTGGCCAGCCGACCACGGCGGGCCCGGCTGGAACGATCTGCAACGCTATATCTTCGCCGCCGAATGCGCGCGCGCCGGGGCCCCCAATCTGGCGCCGATGGGGCTGAAGATGGTGGCGCCGGTCATCATGCATTTCGGTACGCCGCAGCAGCGCGCTCATTATCTGCCGCGCATCCTGTCGGGCGCGGATTACTGGTGCCAGGGCTTTTCGGAACCCGGTGCCGGATCGGATCTGGCGTCGCTGCAATTGCGCGCGGTGGCGGACGGCGAAGATTATGTGCTGACGGGATCGAAGATCTGGACCACGCACGCCCATTTCGCCAATCGCATGTTCTGCCTCGTCCGCTCCTCGACCGCGGGCAAGCCGCAGGCCGGGATCAGCTTTCTGCTGCTCGATATGGCCAGCCGGGGCATCACGGTCGAACCAATCCGCACGCTGGCCGGCGACCATGAACTCAACCAGGTCTTTTTCGACGATGTACGGGTGCCGCAGGCGAACCGGCTGGGCGCGGAAAATGCCGGCTGGTCGGTCGCCAAGCATCTGCTGACCTTTGAACGCGGTGGACGCTATGCCCCCGCGCTGATCGGCCGGCTGAACCGGCTCCGCCGCCGCGACGGCGTCGATCCGGCACTCCGCGCAGCACTCGATCGCGAAGCGGTGACGCTGCGCGCGCTTCAGGCGCTCGAGATGAAGGCGATGCAGGGCATCGGCGGCGACGCGGTGCTCTATGCCTCGGTGCTCAAGATATTGGGAACCGAAACTGCGCAGCGCATCGACAGGCTGGCGTGCGAGGTTGCGGGCTATGCGGCCTGGGCGGAGGCGGATGGTCAGGCCGACGCCGAAGCGGCCATCGCCGTCCCGCGCTATCTGAACGACCGCGCGGCGAGCATCTATGCCGGGTCGAACGAGATTCAGCGCGATCTGATCGCCCGCACTTTGCTCGGCTGACGCGCGTCACGCCGCCGTGTCGGCAAAACGGCGCAGATGCCTCGCCTGCGGACCCAGCATCGCCGCGATCGCCATCGCACGCTTGAAATGGCGGCCCAGCGCCAGTTCGTCGGTCAATCCCATCGCGCCATGCAACTGCACCGCCCCTTCGCCCACGACCCGCACCGCGTCGCGCACCTCGACACAGGCCGCGGCGACCGCGGCGCCGCGGTCGCCGCCCTCATCCAGCGCCAGAACCGCCAACTCGGTCAGCGCCGCCGCCTTCATCCGCGCCAATTGCATGTCGGCGATGCGGTGACGCAGGACCTGAAACGACCCGATCGGAGTCCCGAACTGCCGCCGCTGGCCCAGATAATCGACGCTGTCCGCGATCATCCGCCGCATCAGCCCCGCCGCCTCGGCACAGCGGCCGACGAGCATCATATCATTGGCAAGCTCGGCCAGCCGGGCCGCATCCGCGCCGGTCGCCAGCGGCGTCACCTCGCCTGCGCCCTGTGCAAACAGGATGTCCGACGTTGCACTGCCGTCGTGCATGATGCGGTGCCGCTGCTCGATCTGCCGATGATCGGCGGCAAAGGCGATCAACGCCCTGGCGTCGGCAACGACAAGCAGTTCGGCTTCTGCGCCGCCCGCGACCAGTGATGCCGCGCCGCGCACGATCCAACCGGCTTCGCCCCGCTCGACGATCGGCATGGCGGCGGTCGATGCCGGACAGACGATCGCCGCGCGCCATTCGCCAGCGGCCAGGCCGGGCAGCATCGCATGATCGGGGTCGACCCGCGACAGAAGCATCGCCGCCACCGCGTGCGACAGCCAGTCGGCCCCCGCCAGTGCCGGGCCAAGCTCGGCCATCACCAGGGCGATATCGCGCGCGCCGCCGCCGAAACCGCCGGAGCGTTCCGCCACGGCAACGCCGCCCAATCCCAACGTATCGACCAGTTGACGCCAGCGCGGACGGGGATTGTCGGTCAGAAAACGCTGGACGCTATCCAGCAGCATCGTCTGCGCCGCGTCCATCGGCAGGTCAATCGCGGTCATGCCTCTCCCCTTCTTTCGCTTCCTGCCGCCGTCATGCCCGGTGTCGGGGCCGCGCTCCAACTGGCGCGCGTGACAGGTCGCCGGGTCAGGCGAAGTGCAGCTTGCGATATTTGCCGCGAAAATAGAGCAGCGGATCGCGGCGCGGCTCGAAAATCGCCCGCAACACCCGGCCGACCAGAATGAAATGATCGCCGCCGTCGTGCACCGCGTCGCGGGCGCATTCGAAGCTGCTGAGCGATCCCGTCAGCACGGGCGTGCCGAACTCGCCAAGCGCCCACGGCGTCGCGGCAAAGCGTTCCTCGTCGCGCCCCGCAAAGCGGTTCGACGTCGGCTGCTGGCCGATCTGGAGGACATTGACGGCAAAGCGATCGACCGCGCGCAGGGCGGACGCGCTGGTCGACGTATTGGCGATGCACACGAGCAGCAGCGGCGGGTCGAGCGACACCGACGTGAAGCTGTTGGCGGTCAGGCCGATCGGCTGGCCGTCGGAACCGATGGCGGTCACCACTGTCACCCCGGTCGCGAAACAGCCCAGCGCATCGCGGAAGGTGCGCGCATCGGACCCCGCCCGATATTCGGGCGAGGCGCGCGGCGCGCGGCGCTCGAGAAAGTCGATCAGATAGGCGCACAGCGCATCGACGCGGTCCTCGGCGGCGACCAGCGACCGCGCCTCGACCTCGGCCAGTTCACCGTCGGGAAGCTGCGCCACGAAAGCGGCGGCATCGGCCTTTGCGACCAAGTCGCTCATCGCCCCGCGGACATAGAGCGTCGGCAGCGCGATGGCGGCGGGCACGCCGGCAAACCGCTGGGCGAACGCGCCTCTGCCGAACGCGTCGGGCAGGCGCGCATCCCAATCCGCTTGTCCGGGCGCGAGCGCCGATGCTTCGCGCGGCGCGGCGTCAACGCCGTTCGGCACGCCGCCCGCGACATCGATCGGCAGGTCGACCAGCACCAGTCCCGACGCCAGCACGGCGGCATCGCGTTCCAGCGCGGCGCTCGCTACCCAGCCGCCCAGCATCGCCGCGACGACGACCGGCCGCGAGCCCAGCTGCGCCAGCACCGCGCGCAGATCCTCGACCATCGCCGTGAAATCATAGCGGCCGTCCTCCGGCCACTCGCTACCGCCATGGCCGCGCAGGTCGAGGCTGATGACGCGCCGCCCCGCCTGCTCCAGCGCCTCGGCGACGGTCGCCCACACGGCGCGCGTCTGGCCCGCACCATGAACCAGCAGCACGGCCGGGTCGTCGTCGGCGCCCGTCACATCCGCTTCCAGGCGGACACCCGCGAAACCGCGATATTCGACGACGCTCATTCCCGAACCCTTGCTGCCGCCACGCCGTGGCCTTGAACCTCTAGCCCTAATGGCCTCGACGCGCCGCGTCGAGGCCCGGGACTTGATCGTCAGGCGCGGAAGCCCGCAAGCCGCTGGTCGATGATCGCTTCGGCATCGGCGATGATCCGGTCGATCAGTTCCTTGCAGGTCGGGATGTCGTGGATCAGCCCCTGAATCATGCCGGCCCAGAACACCCCCTTGGTCAGATCGCCGGTCTGCAGAAGCTCGCGGCCCGCGCTGCCCGCGACCAGTTCCTGCACGTCGCTGAACTGCGCGTCCGGCTGCGACAAGCGGCGCACCACTTCCTCGCTGACCGCGCTGCGGCCGACGCGCGCGGTATTCTTGAAATTGCGAAAGATCAGGAAGCTGCCGCGCTCGTCATTCTCGATATAGGCCTGCTTCACATTGTCGTGGATCGGCGCTTCCTTCGTCGCGCAGAAGCGCGTGCCCATGTTGATTCCCTCGGCGCCAAGGCTCAGTGCCGCGACGAGGCCGCGGCCATCGCCGAAGCCGCCCGACGCCAGCATCGGGATTTTCACCTTGTCGGCGGCGGCGGGAATCAGGATCAGGCCGGGGATATCGTCCTCGCCGGGGTGTCCAGCGCATTCGAAACCGTCGATCGAGATGATGTCGCAGCCCGCCTTTTCGGCCGACAGCGCGTGGCGCACCGCGGTGCATTTATGCAGGATGGTGACGCCATGCGGCTTCACCCGGCCCCATATTTCGCGCACCGCCGGGGTGCCGGCGGTTTCCATGATCCGAACGCCGCTTTCGACCACGACGTCGGCATAGGCGTTATAATCGGGGGCATTGATCGTCGGAAAGACGGTCAGGTTGACGCCGAAAGGCTTGTCGGTCAGCGACCGGCAACGTTCGATTTCATCGCGCAGCGCCTGCGGCGACGGCTGGGTCAGCGCGGTGATGATTCCAAGCCCGCCGGCATTCGACACCGCGCTCGCCATGTCGGCGGTTCCCACCGACTGCATCCCGCCCTGCACGATCGGATGCTCGATCCCCAGCATCTCGGTAATCCGCGTCTTGAAAGCCATCATTCTCCCTTTCGTCTAGTCGGCCTGTCGGCCCGCAGCCCGTCGCCGCTAGCAGCGATCGCGAATCATCGCCAGACCGCCGTAACGTCAATTCCACTTGACGTTTACGTTAACGTCCGG
>QFPJ01000133.1 GCA_003241685.1 Sphingopyxis macrogoltabida | reverse complement strand
TAAGGCGTGTCCGTGATACGAAGGTGCAGAAGAGCCGGTGTCGCGCGGCCGGGGCGGCATGCGCTGCGCCGGATCGCGACAATCGGCGCGCCCCTATTCGTGGCCCTGTCCATCGTGCCCGCCCCGGCATTCGCCCGCAATGGCACTGACACCTCCTTCGATATACCCCGTCAGAAGCTGGAAACCGCGATCCAGCAGCTCGCCTTGCAGGCCGGCCGGCAGATCGTCTTCCCCTCCGCCCTTGCCGGTTCGACCACATCGCACCGGCTATCGGGCACCATGCCCTTTTCGAGCGCGCTGCGGCGGCTGCTCAAGGGCAGCGGCCTGACCTTTCGGGAGACGGATGCCCATGTCATCCTGATCGAACCGGCCTCCCCGGTCCGCAGCACGACCGACATTGCCGCCGCCGCCTCTCCATCCCCCCTGCCCCTGGCCCGCCCGCTGATCGTCACCGCGCAGCGTCGCACCGATCCGGTCAGCTTTGCCGGCGACCTGCGGCTGCGCCCCAGCGCGGCGGGTATTGCCGCTTTGGTCGAAGCCAGTCCCGGCATCAGCAGCGAACCGGGCAATGCCGGCCAGCGCGCGCTGGTCGTGCGCGGCGTCGGCATGGCGGGGGAATCGACCACCCTGGTCTATTTCGGCGACGTGCCGATCGCCGGCCCGTCGGGCACCGGCAGCGACGCCGCGCGCACGACCAGCGACCTGTCGCTGGTGGACGTCGCGCAGGTCCGCATCGCCCGCACCGCACGCAGCGCCGAACATGGCGTCGGCGCGCTTGCCGGCGAGATCGAGATCGCGCCGGAAGAACCGCATCTGGGCCAATGGGGCGGCGGCGCCAGCCTGGGCCTTGGCATGCAGCAGGGCGGCGAGCCCGACCTGTCGGCCTCCTCCACGCTCAATATCCCGCTGGGCGAGCGCGCTGCCCTGCGCGCGACCGCCTATGCCAGCCGCGCGGGCGGCTATGTCGACAATGTCCGCACCGGCGCGCGCAACGTCAATGACGACGACATATCGGGACTGCGCCTGATCGCGCGGATCGTGCCACAACCCGATCTCGACATATCGGCGCTGCTCACCTGGCAGCATCGCCGATGCCTCCTCCTGGTTCCAGTCGCTCGGCCCCTATCGCACCGATCGCTATTTCGCCGCGCCCACCACCCATGACTTCCTGATGGGGCGGC
>QFPJ01000132.1 GCA_003241685.1 Sphingopyxis macrogoltabida | reverse complement strand
CACTGCATCTGCGATCGGAGCGTCGCCTCGAAATAGTACATTCGGATCTTATCTGTACGATGCCTCGCTTGCAGCACAGCAACTTTGATCTAAGACTTCCGCTGTCTTAAGTCTACGCAGTACGCCAGCGGCAATTGACCTCGACCGCTTTTACCCGCCACCTGGGGCCAACTCTTTAACGAAAGCGTCGTAGTCAAGCAAAGCGATCACTTCGCCCATGAAGTGATTCGCCCGCGCCCGGCGCTGGGCCTCTCGCAACTTGTTGGGCAGCCGACCGCGGCGCGGCTCATCGGCGGCTTGCTGAGAGTTCGGGACGACGCTCCGTCGAGCCGGACCAACCTGCGGCCCCGAAGTCTTGGCCGACTCAGCCAAGCCGTCGATCCAATCGGCAAGAGCCGTGATTGGCACCAGCCAGCGCCCCATGACCTTCCGCAGCCCCGGCAATAGGTCGCCGCGCCGCAGGCCCGCAGCCACTGCCTCGCGTCCCGCCCGGTTGCTTTCGCGCCCCAAGACTCTCGCAACGTCCTCGGCCGTCAGCATGGCCTTGCCGGGGAACATCTCACGCAGGAGGTCGAGCGTTGCACCCATGGGGTTCCTCGCAATCGAGGGGCCAGCCTACCCGCCGCGGCGGGGAAAATCTGGGGAAAATCTTGCCCCATTTTGGGCTGTTTCGGCCTGTTTCCGCCCGGATGACCGAAGGGGGTTCGCGAGACGAAAAAGGCCGAAAAACCGCAGTAATTTCAGCATTTTTGAATGGCGGCCCCGATACGATTCGAACGTACGACCTTCCCCTTAGGAGGGGGACGCTCTATCCAGCTGAGCTACGGGGCCGGAGGGTGTGTGCTTGTGCGGTGCTGATGCCGCGCCGGCGCGGGGCGCGGGCGGGGTGCCTTTCGGCACGGCGCGATTCTGGCATGGATGATGCCGGGTCGGCGACAGGTCGGCTTGGCCGGCTGCGGCGATGCAGCGGTGTCCGCTGCGCCCATGCGGCCCTGCCGCAACGGGCCGCTGCCCCCATGCGGCCGGTCGCAATGGCCTGGTGGGCCCATGCGCACGGAGCCAATTCCCCCCGGACCGCCGGAACCACCGCCCGCGCCGGGGCCCGCCGCCGGTCGGCGCCGGACGCGGTTGCTATAATCGCCGACCTCTTGCGCGCTCCGCGCCGCGTCCGCGGCGCGGCTA
>QFPJ01000131.1 GCA_003241685.1 Sphingopyxis macrogoltabida | reverse complement strand
GCTCGATGCCTCCGGCGCGACGCCGACCGGCCGGATCGTCCGCAGCATGAAGCTTGGCACCCAGTCGGAAGGCTGCGCCGTGGATGACCGCACCGGCATCCTCTATGTCGCGGAGGAAGATGTCGGCCTGTGGCGCTTCGACGCGCGCGCAACCGGCGCCACCACGCCCACGAAAATCGCGGCGGCCGACGGCAAGAATCTGGTGATGGATGCCGAAGGCGTCGCCATCGCCGCGATCGGCGCGAAGGACGGCTATGTCCTCGTCTCCAGCCAGGGTGACAATGCCTATGTCGCCTATCGCCTGTCCGACAACGCCTATGTCGGTCGCTTCCGCGTCGTCGATGGCGCCATTGGCGGGTCGGAGGAAACCGACGGCATCGAACTGATGCGGGGCGATTTCGGCCCGGCCTATCCCGGCGGCCTGTTCATCGCGCAGGACGGCCATAACGCGGCGGCGGCGCAGAATTTCAAGCTGGTCGCCTGGGATGACATTGCCAAGGCATTGGGCCTGCCGAACTGATCGAAACACCGGCAAGGGCGGCAGCGATGCCGCCCTTCCTTACTCTACCGCGCTTTCAGGGTAGCCAACGCCGCCTGTGTCGACAGGGTCAGCGGCTGCGGCAGCGCATCCAGCGCAAACCAGCCGCATGCCGCCAGCGCCTCCGGCTCCCGCACCACCGGATCGCCCTGCGCGTCCTCGACCAGATAGACTGGCGCGACCCAGTGGGTACCGCGCTCCGCATCGATCTGGTCGGTCAGGCACAGCAATTCACGCGCCCTGATCGTCAGGCCCAGCTCCTCAAAAATCTCGCGCTCGGCCGCGGCGGCCATCGTCTCGAACAGGTCGACCTTGCCGCCCGGCAGGCCCCAATGCCCCGCTTCCGGTTCCCGCCGTCGCTGCACCAGCAGCAGCTTGCCGTCGCGCAGGATCGCCGCGCCGCATCCGACCCGTGGCTCTGTCTGGATCATGCTTCCCCCATGAGAGAAGGGCGGCTAATCGCTCCGCCGCCCCATGCCCTTACTTCTTCGCCGCGAACCAGGCCGCGGTCGGTGCCTTCAGGCGGCTGCGCGTCTCGATCCGGGTCTTGATCGCGGCGATCGAGCGATCGACCACCTTGCGCGATTCCGGCGTCAGATACTGGGTCGCATAGGCGTCCAGCTTGGTCACCATCGCCGGGTCGGCCGATCCGCCGCCCAGACGGGCCAG
>QFPJ01000030.1 GCA_003241685.1 Sphingopyxis macrogoltabida | reverse complement strand
TGCGCCGCAGGGAGGATTGGCCGCAAACGACCGATTGCGGACGTTTTTAGCATCGTCACCCCGGACTTGATCCGGGGTCCATGACGTCAGCGCTGCGGTGGATCCCGGATCAAGTCCGGGATGACGACAGAGAGCAGACGAACGTCTACTCCCCACCCCAAAGCGGTCGGCCCGTGTCAGTCGCAGGCCTTGTGCAATTTGTGCGCCAGCAAGGCGGAGACGAGGCACATGACGGCGACCATCAGCAGCGTGTCGTCGATCGTCAGCCCGAAGCCGATGAGGACGCTGAGCAGCAGCGTGGCGGCGACCATGAAGCCCGAATTCACGATATTGTTCGCCGCGACCGTTCGCGCCGTCTGCGACTTGGCGACGGTGGTGGTCAGGAAGGCATAGAGCGGGACGACGAACATGCCCCCGGCGATGGCGATGCCCAACAGGTCGACGATGATGCGGTCGCCGGCGGTCAGCGACAGAAATTCGCGCCAGTCCATCAGGCTGCCGTCGATATGTTTCCACCCCTTTACCGACCACCACAGGTCGAGCACGAACAGGCCCATGACGATCACCGATCCGGGCGAATAGCGTGCCGAGACCTGACCCTTCAAAAGCCGGTTGACGACGATCGACCCGATCGCGACGCCGACCGAAAAAATGGCGGTGAACAGCGTCGCGACCGTATTGTCGGCGCCCAGCGCATTCTTGACCAGCGGCGGAAACTGCGCGGCCAATATGGCGCCGATCGCCCAGAAAAAACTGATCGACACGATGGCGAGGAACAGGCGCGGGATGTGCATCGTCGAATTGACGATCTGCCACGAGGATCGCAGGATATTATGATCGATGATCAGGTTTTCCGCCTCTTTTTCGGGCGGCGCCGCGGGCACGAGCGTCGCCGTGAAGCGGCCGATCAGGGCGACGATGACGATCCCGATCATCGCGAAATGCGGGGGCGTCAACCCGCCGACGATCGTGCCGCCCAGGATCGCGATATAGGTGCCGGCCTCGACCCAGCCGGTGCCGGCAAGCACCTCATCGTCTTCCAGATGCTGCGGCAGGATGGCATATTTGATCGGCCCGAAGAAGGTCGAATGCACCCCCATCGAAAAGAGCGCGAGCAGCATGAGCGGCACATTGTGGAGCCAGATGCCCGCCGCGCCGACCAGCATGATGCCGATCTCGGCGGTCTTGACGATGCGGATGATCTTGGTCTTGTCGCCGCGGTCGGCCAATTGCCCCGCCAGCGCCGAAAAAAGGAAGAAGGGCAGGATGAACAACCCGCCCGCCAGCGCGTTGAACCACGCCTCGGTCTCCGGGTCCTTGTAGATGGTGAAGGTGACGAGAATCACCATCGCCATCTTGTAGAAATTGTCGTTGAAGGCGTTGAGAAACTGCGTCGCGAAGAGGGGCAGGAACCGGCGCTGCTTCATCAGCGCAAAGGAACCGGTCATCGATGATCCATTCTGGCAATCCCACATATCGACAGCCGCGCCCCACGGGGCCAAGACGGTTGTCGCCGGGGGGGCTTATCGGCTAGGGGGAATGGGGTCAAAGCCGATTTTTCCACTATCAGGCAAACAAGGGTCATGCTGAGCCTTCCGAACATCCTGACCTTGTCGCGCATTCTGGCGGTTCCCATCCTGTTGTTTCTCCTGTGGCCGGGCGTGCGGATCGGCGCGCATCAGCCGCTGGCGATCGATTATGCGCTCGCCTTCGGCCTTTATTGCCTGATGGGCATTACCGACTATTTTGACGGTTATGTTGCGCGGGCGCGGGGCACCGTGTCGCGGCTGGGCATTTTCCTCGATCCGATCGCCGACAAGATCATGATCGCGGCGGTTATCCTGCTGCTGGTCTTTACCCGCGATATCGAGGGCTATCATGTCATCGCCGCGCTGGTGATCCTGCTGCGCGAGATCATCGTGTCGGGCCTGCGCGAATTTCTGGCGACATTGCAGGTATCGATGCCCGTCACCGAACTCGCGAAATGGAAGACGACCTTTCAGCTCGTTTCCTTCGGCGCGCTGATCCTCGCGGGCGCGTTGCCGGGACAGGAATGGATCAAGACCGTCGGCCTCGCGACATTGTGGGGCGCGGCGCTGCTGACGCTGATCACCGGCTGGGATTATCTGCGCGTCGGTCTGAAGCATATGGATTGAACCGATGCAGCTGCGTATCGTCTATTTCGCCTGGGTTCGCGAAGCGATGGGCGTCGCCGATGAACTGGCGGACATTCCCCGCGACGTGGCAAGCGTCGGGTCGCTGATCGGTTGGCTGGCGGCACGCGACGAACGCGGCGCGGCGGCCTTTGGCGACCCGTCCCGCATTCGCGCCGCGATCGACGGGACGCTGGCCCCGGCCGATGCGCCGCTGGCGGGCGTCGGCGAGGTGGCACTGTTCCCGCCGGTGACGGGCGGATGATCCGCGTCGGGGTTCAGGCGGGCGCGATCGACGTCGCGGGCGAACTGGCGGCGCACGATGCGGGCGGGCACGGCGCGAGCGCCAGCTTCGTCGGCCGCGTTCGCAGCGACGACGGGCTGGCCGAACTGTTTCTCGAGCATCATCCGGCGATGACGGCGGCGGGGATGGAGGCGCTGGCCCAAAACGCGGCATCGCGATGGACGCTGTCCGCCCTGACGCTGATTCACCGCGTCGGTGCGCTGGTGCCGGGCGAAACGATCGTGCTCGTGCTCGCGAGCAGTCCGCACCGCGCCGAGGCGCTGGCGGCGTGTGAATTTCTGATCGACCGTCTGAAGACCGACGTGATGCTGTGGAAGCGCGAACGTTTTGCCGACGGACGCTTGCGCTGGGTCGAGCCGCGCGAGGGCGACGCGGTGCGCGCGGAACGGTGGATTTAGGGTCCTGACTCCGGGTCGCTGACCCGCCACCTTCGTACTGCCGGATCATGTCCGGGGCGACAAAGTTTCAGGGATCAGTTCGCCCGATGCTTGCGAAAGATGTCGGCGAGCATCCGGAACTCGTCGGCGCGCGGGCTGCCCTTGCGCCAGACGAGAGCGATCGTCCGCCAGTCATGGTCCGAATCGAGCGGGCGCGTGTCGATATCGGTATGGTCCAATATGCCGGCCTCGATCGCCATCTGCGGCAGCATCGTGATGCCAAGCCCGTTGTCGACCATCTGGACCAGCGTGTGCAGCGAGGTGCCCATCATCCGTGCCCCGGCGCGCAGCTCGGGACGGTTGCAGGCGGCCAGCGCATGATCCTTCAGGCAATGGCCGTCCTCCAGCATCAGCATCTGTGCGGGGTCGATCTGGTCGGCGCTGACCATCGCGGGCAGGTCTTCGGACTGGTCGCCGGGGAAGGCGACGAACAGCGCGTCATCGAACAGATTTTCGGCTTCCACGTCGCCGCAGGCATAGGGCAGCGCCAGCAGGACGCAGTCGACGGCGCCGTGGTGAAGCGACTCGCACGCCTGCGCGCTCGGCTCTTCGCGCAGGAACAGCTTCAGCGACGGGCGTTCCTTGCGCAGCCGGGGCAGCAGGTCGGGCAGCAGAAAGGGCGCGATGGTCGGGATGACGCTCATCCGCAGTTCGCCGACCAGAGGCGCCGATGCGGCGGCCGCCATATCGGCCAGCTCCTCGGCCTCGCGCAGCACGCGGTGCGCCTTCTCGACGATCGCATTGCCGAGCATCGTGAAGCGGACGACGCGCCGGGTGCGTTCGACCAGCGTCTGGCCGAGCAGGGTTTCCAACTCGCGGATGCCCGCCGACAGTGTTGACTGCGTGACGTTGCAGGCGTCGGCGGCGCGCCCGAAATGGCCATGTTCGTGGAGCGCGACCAGATATTGCATCTGCTTGAGCGAGGGGAGGTAGTTGTGCATTGATCGAATATGGCAATCGATTTCCGATTCTTAAACAATCTTCTCGATAATTTTTCGCCGCCTTGATGGCGGCCTTTGTTGCTGGCGGCGGGATGGCCATGATAGGTGTGCGGAAAGGCTGGGGAGGCGTTGATGGCGGTTTCGCGATTCCTGATCGGCGGCGTGGCCAGCGCGCTGCTCCTGACCGGCGGATTGTTCATGTGGAAAGGCTATTCGCAGATCGCCGACGAGGCGGTGCTGCCCGAGCCGCCGCCCGCGCTCCCGGCGATTCCGGTGGCGGGACCGAATGCGCCGAAGCGCGGGGCCGCGCCGCCCGAACTGCCAGTCGCGAAAGAAGCCTCGCGCGAGGAACGCCGCTTCAACCGCTACGACCGCGACCGCAACGAGAGGATCAGCCGCGTCGAAATGCTGTCGACGCGCACCGCGGCCTTTCGCAAGCTCGACCGCAACGGCGACAATCTGCTGACCTTCGAGGAATGGGCGGCGGCGACGGGCGACCGCTTTGCCACCGCCGACGCCGACAAGTCGGGCGATCTGACACGCGCCGAGTTCGCGACGACCGCGCCGAAGCGGACGGCGGCGCCGAAGTGCAAATGCTGAGGTCCGATAGGCGGGGCGACGGGAATAGGCCGCAAGCGGCCCTACCTAACCCCGTTAGCATCGAGCCCTTCGACTGCCTTGGCAGGCGCTCAGGATAAACTTCGACCTTTGGCCGAAGTCGAGATGCCCCTCGGCATGGCGTGAGGTCGATGGGTGTCTCGACTTCGCGGATAAGGGGAACGACCGGAACCGACCGCATCGCGGACGTTTTTAGCATCGTCACCCCGGACTCGATCCGGGGTCCATGACGGCGGCGGTGTAGTGGTTTCCGGATCAAGTCCGGAATGACGATAGTGGGTGGAAAACGTCTGCTTTCCACCCCCAATCCGCCGTCCTGCAAGCCCGATCGCTGTGGATCGCCGCGTCGCCTTTGGCTCCTCGCAATGACGGTGGGGTCAGGCCGCGACGCCTTCCGCCGCCTTGATCCAGCTCTGGAGCGCTTCGCCCGCGCGGCGGGTGTAGCCGAGCTTGCGGTCCTTCTTGCGGACATCTTCGGCGAGCGGCGGGAAAAGGCCGAAATTGACGTTCATCGGCTGGTAGCTGGCGGCATCGGCGCCGCCCGTGATATGGCCGAGCAGCGCGCCGAGCGCGGTTTCGGGCGGGGGAGCGGACAGGCGGCGCCCCGCCAGTTCGGCGATCGCGAAGCGCGCGGCGACCAGGCCGATGGCGGCGCTTTCGACATAGCCCTCGCACCCCGTGATCTGTCCGGCGAAGCGGATATGTGGCGCCGATTTCAGACGAAGCTGGTCGTCGAGCAGTTCGGGCGAGCGTATGAAGCTGTTGCGGTGCAGGCCGCCGAGGCGCGCGAATTCGGCGTTTTCCAGGCCGGGAATGGTCCGGAACAGCTCGACCTGCGCGCCATGCTTCAGCTTGGTCTGGAAACCGACCATGTTCCACAGCGTGCCCAGCGCATTGTCCTGCCGCAACTGGACCACCGCATAGGGCCAGCGCCCGGTGCGCGGATTGTCGAGGCCGACGCCCTTCATCGGCCCGAAGCGCAGCGTTTCGACGCCGCGTTCGGCCATCACCTCGATCGGCATGCAGCCCTCGAAATAGGGCGTGTTCTTTTCCCAGTCCTTGAAGTCGGTCTTGTCGCCGTCGATCAGCCCCTGGACGAAGGCGTAATATTGGTCCCTGTCCATCGGGCAGTTGATATAATCCTTGCCGTCGCCGATCGGGCCGACCTTGTCCCAGCGGCTGGCCATCCAGGCGATGTCCATGTCGATGCTGTCGCGGTAGACGATCGGCGCGATCGCGTCGAAAAAGGCCAGCGCGTCCTTGCCCGTCGCGGTGCCGATGCTGTCCGCCAGCGCCGCCGCGGTCAGCGGGCCGGTGGCGACGATCGTCGGGCCTGCCGCCGGCAGCGTGTCGATGCGTTCGCGCACGATGGTGACGCCCGGATGATCGGCGAGCGCCCGGGTCACGCCGCCTGAAAACAGGTCGCGGTCGACCGCCAGCGCGGAGCCGGCGGGAACCTTCGTCGCATCGGCCTCGCGCAGAATCAGCGAACCGAGCGCGCGCATCTCGCGGTGGAGGAGGCCGACGGCATTGCTGTCGCCGTCATCGCTGCGAAAGCTGTTCGAACACACCATTTCGGCCAGCGCATCGCCCTGGTGCGCCGGGGTCATGTCGCCGCCCCCGCGCATCTCGGACAGGCGGACGCGATACCCGGCTTCGGCCAGTTGCCACGCCGCCTCCGACCCGGCGAGGCCGCCGCCGATGATGTGTATGTCGTGCGTCATTTACCGTGTCCGTTGACTTGCCACCCATGCGCCGCGCAGTAGGCGGGTTGGAGAGAAGATGCAAAGGGGCGGCATATGGGCGCAGAACGGAACTGGGATCGCGCACGATGGCTTTGGTGGCTCGCGCTCGCCGGCGGGATCAGCTTTTTCGTCGCGGTGCTTCAGCGGCTGGAAGGGCCGCCGATCTGGGCGTGGAAGACGACGGGGGTCGCCTTTCTGGCGCTTTGGGCGGCGGCGAATGCGCGCGAAAAGCACGGCTGGATGATCGCGGCGGCGCTCGGTTTCGGGGCGCTGGGCGATTATCTGCTCGATGCGAAAGGGCTGGAGACCGGCGCGGTCGCCTTCGTGGTCGGCCACCTGATCGCGATCGCCCTGTATCGGATGAACCGGCGCGCGCGGACGACGCCGTCGCAGCGGCTGCTCGGCTGGCTGGTGATGCCCGCGACGCTGGTGATCGTGTGGGCGATGCTCAGCCCGCAGCCGGGGTGGTGGCACGCCGCCCTCTACTCGCTGTTCGTCGCGGCGATGGCCGCGGCGGCGTGGACCAGCCGATTCCCGCGCTATCGCACCGGCATCGGCGCGATGTTGTTCCTGGCGAGCGACCTGTTCATTTTCGCGGGCGTCGGCGGGGTGCTGCCCGGCGACGTCACCCCCTGGCTCATATGGCCGCTCTATTTCGCCGGGCAGGCGCTGATCGCATGGGGCGTCGTCAGGACGCTGTCGCAGGAAAACGCGCGCGGATAAGAGCGGCGCGCCCGTTTCAGCCTTCCGCGCCCTTGATGCATGACGCGATCCAGGCCGCATCGTCGCTGTCCGGCCCTTCGTCCTTCAGCGATACGACGCGGGGCAGGCCGGTTTCCGGCCGTGCCCCGGCGCAGGTGAAGGGGGTGCCGCTTTCGGCGCTGAACAGCCCGTTCCCGCAACTGTGGAGCGTGCGTTCCGATGGTCCCCAGCCCGATTTTGCGCCGGACGTGGGCGCCTGACCCGCGCAGTAGGTGTCGGTTTCCGACCCCGGATCGCCGCAGATTTTGTCGATGCGCGCGGTGCTTTTGTCCGCCGTCGCGACGAAACGCTGGGTGTAATAGGCGTTGGTCGCAAAGTCGCGCTGTACGCCGCAGACGCGCGTTCCGCGCTGGGCCATGACCTTGTAGGCGCAGATGCTCGCACCGCGATAGGTTTCGCAGTGCATCCACGTCCCATCGAAGGGAAGGCGCAGGCGTTCGGGCGCCGCGCCGCCGGTGAGCAGCGCGGCGAAGGGAAGGGCGGCGATCAGGGCGAGGCGCATGGCAATGTCTTTCGCGAACGGGGCATTCGGGATTTCCCGTTTAACGTCAGATATATGCGTTGCAATGCGCGCGATCACATCGGCGCTTGCGGCAAGGCGGCGCAGGCGACGGCGAAGCGCGGATCAGGCCGGCGGCGACGGCACATCGCGCGCCGGCAGGGTCAGCGTGAAGCGGGCGCCCTGTCCGGGGGCGCTTTCCACCGTCAGGTCGCCGTCCATCGCCCGCGCCAGCCGCCGGGCGATATAGAGGCCAAGGCCCGACCCGCCGCTGTCGGTGCGGCCGAGCCGTTCGAATTTTTCGAACACCACGCGCTGCTGGTCGCTGTCGATTCCCTGTCCCTGATCCGCCACGGTCACGCTGGCGCGATCACCATCGCGATCGACGCGAATCCAGATTTGCGAATGGTCGGGCGAATAGCGGATCGCATTGCCGAGGAGGTTGAGCAGCACCTGCAGGACGCGGCGGAATTCGCCATAGGCGGGGGCGGCGTCGCCGACGCGCGGGGCGTCGATCCGAATGCCCTTTTCCTCCGCCTTCATGCCCAGCAAGCCGACCGCGCGCCGGGACAGGTCGCCCAGGTCGATCTCGTCGCGTGCCGCCTTGAACCCCGGCCGTTCGATATTCTGAAGGTCGGCAAGGTCGTCGACCAGTCCCAGCAGGTGGCGTCCGGCATGGGCGATGTCGCCGGCATAGCGGGCATAATCGGCCCGGATCGGGCCGTCGAATTGTCCTGAAATCGTCTCGGCCGTCGCGATGATGCGGCTCAGCGGCCCGCGCAGCGCGCCGTCGATGCGGCGGCCGAATTGCGGGTCCGACAGCGGCAGCGATCCGAAAACGGGGTCGGGACCCGCGCTTTGATGATCGGCCGCGTCGGCGGGCACCGCCGCGCCGCGAAAGCCCGTCAACCGGCCCGCGACGTCGAACAGCGGATCGCCCGACAAGGTGATTGCAGTCCCGCCATCGACGCGCGCGCGCTGGCCGTCGAACGCCACTTGCAGCGCCAGGGCGCGCAGGACGGGGAAATGCCCCTCGGTATCGGGCTGAAGTTCGAACAGTTCGGACAGCGAGCGCGCTTCCCATCCCGCCGGGACCGGCGGCGCATCGGCGCCGGCGCGCAGCGCGACCAGGCGAAGCTGCGGATCGCATTCCCACCCCCAGCCGCGCGGGTCGGGATCGACATCGCCGTCGGACGGTGCCAGCGCGTCCGCCGTCGGCGCCGCACGCCAGTCGCTGATCTCCAGACTGGCGCCGTCGGCATCGGGCATGATGCGGACCAGCGCGTGGATGTCGCTATGGTCGTCGGCGGCATAGAGCGGGCGGCTGATATCGCGCTGAAGCCGCTGCGCCAGCGCGACGAGCCGCGCGAGGTGGGGCAGGGCTAGCGGCTTGCCCAGCCCGGCGCCCGCGCGCTGTTGCAGGCGCAGCAGCGGGGCGTCGGCGCTGATCAGCGCGCCCGACGGGTCGATGCGCCCGCGAATGATGCGTTCGGCGATCATGGCGTTCCGTCCCCGCCGACCGCGCGCGCGGGCAACATCGCCAGCGATGCCTCCAGCGGCGCCAGCGCGGCATGGTCGAGCCGCAGCGGCGCCAGCAGGGCCGGCAGGCTTGCCGCTTCGGCGGTCAGCAGCGCCAGCATCATCGCGTCATGGCGGCGGCGGTGCGCCGCCGCGGCGAGCGCCGCCAGCGTCGGCCAGTCGTGGCGTTCGATCGCGTCGGCGGCGGCATCGGTGACTCGCCCTTCGCTCGTCAGCAGGGAATGCAGCGCCGCCCCGGCGGCGTCGATTCCATCCTCGCGCGGCTGATCCGCAAGCGCCGCGCGCACCGCGTCGCCGAGTGCCTTGGCCATCGCTGCGTCTTCGGCGCCTTCGGCACCATCGAGCAGGCGCCATGCGGCGATGTCGAGCATCAGGCCGCTGAGAATATCGGGATCGACATCGGCGATCGCCACGGCGGGATTGCCGCGCGCGTCGAAACGGCGGCGATCGGCTATTCGCAGCGCGAGTTCCGCGCGTTCCAGAGGGGTCGGGATTTCGTTCACCATGGCGGCGGGGTCCGCGATCGCGTCGGTCCCGGCGTCCTTCACGGGCAGGCGCCCCGCCCGGCGCGCCGATTGGTCGCGCCAGCGATGTTCCTCGCCGCGCCCGAAGCACAGCGCCGCGATCCGTTCGGCGCCTGGAATGCCGTTCGCCAGCCACGCATCCCACAGCCGGCCGGTGTCGATCGCGGGATCGACGCGCCGCGCCGCGTCCACGATCAGCCGCCGCGCGACACCGAGCGACAGCGCCCGCTGCTGTTCGGTCAGGCCGCCAGACGAGGGCGCCGACAGAAAGGCGCCCAGTTCGCGCAGGCGCGCGGACAGCGTCGACGACGGCGATTCGCGGTCGGGCAGAGAGGAGGATTCCGTCATGCTTCCCCGCCAATAGCAGGATGGCGTTAATGCGCGCTAAACCTTGAAGCGCTTTGTTTTACCGTGTTTCCGGCCGCCGCGCGAGGCGCAGCCACAGCAAGATCTGGAACAGCGCGAGTAGGGGGAGGATCGCGAACATCAGCGGCGCAAAGCCGAAGAGCAGGGCGGGCGCCAGCATGATCCACGCCTGATCCGCGTCGGGAAGCAACCAGTGAAAGCGCCGCTTTTCGCCCGAATCCTCATAGAGCGCCCGCGCCAGCAGGACGGCGGCGGCCAGGCAGGGGGCCAGCGCCGCCTCGGCGAAGGGCGGCATCTGCCCATCGGGGCCGGCGATCGACAGCAGCCAGGGGAACATCGCGAGCAGGAGCAGCGCGAAGCTGCGGATCGCGGCGCGCGCGCGGTCCTGCGCCGCGCTTTCGGCGCGAAAGGCGGACAGGAATCGCATCGCCGCCAGCCCCAGGCCGCCGAGGATGGCGACTAGCGCCGCCGCCGCGGCCAGCCCCGTCGCGCCGAGCAGGCCGACGATGACCCACAGCAGGGCGGTGATGTAGGGCAGGATGCGGGCGGTCGATGGCGATTTGACGAGCAGCGGTCCGGCAAGCCGCACCAGCGGCATCATCACGGCCGAGCGCCCCAGCCCCATGCCGCCATATTCGACCTGTTGCAGGCTCGATTGTTCGATCAGCGCCGCGGTCGGCCGATCGGTGACGATCGCGATCTCGCCCTGTTCGAACAGCGCCGGTTCGCAATAGAGCCGCCGCGCGCCCGATTGCACGGCCAGGCGCAGCAGCGTCAGCATCATGTCCCATTCGCCCGGCATCGCGGCCAGTTCGGCCACCATCGCCGGCGACAGGCAGGCAAGGCCGCCCCAGCGCCGCGTCGCGTCGATCCGTTCGAACCCCTGCGTCAGCACGGTGTCGCCGGTGACGAGGATCGCGGGCGATCCCGGCCGCGCGATCGCGCCATAATGGGTGCCCCCCGCGCGCAGGCCGTCGGCGACCAGCAGGATGCGGTCGTCGTCGGACACCAGCGCCATCAGGTCCGCCGCCTCGCGCACCGGCGTAACGGTCATCCCGCGGCGGCGGATGCGGTCGCAGGTCGCCAGCAGTTCGGCGGGGACGGGCCCCACCGCGACCGCGATCTGCGTCACCCCGACATCGGCCAGCCGGGCCGCCTGCCGCTCGATCAGCGTTTCGCCCGCCACCGTCACAAGCGCGCGCAGACCCCCGTCGGGCACGCTTTCGCTGGCGCCCACCAGCGCGATCAGGGCCATCGGCGCCCCCCGGAAACAGCAACGGTCATCGCCGCAAAGCTTTAGGGCGGAAGGCCCGATTGGCAAGCCGCTTGTGCCGCCATTATGGCGCGCCGCGCACGGCGGCCGGCGGCACCGTGACGGCGGGATGGGACGGCGAAAAAATCGGGCGAAAAACGTCCGAATCGCTGGCGTTTCGACCGCCCATGGGCTAGGCCAAATTCATCTCCCGATAAGCAGAAAAAAGGCCGGGTCTTGACCGAAGAAAATTCGCCTATGCAGCCGTCGGACGACGGCATCTCGCCGATCAATATCGTCGACGAGATGAAGACGAGCTACCTCGATTACGCGATGAGCGTGATCGTCAGCCGCGCGCTCCCCGACGTGCGCGACGGGTTGAAGCCGGTGCACCGCCGCATCCTGTTCGCCGCGCAGGAAGGCGGCTTCATTCCCGGCCGCCCGTACAAGAAATCGGCGAAGATCGTCGGCGACGTCATGGGTAACTATCACCCCCACGGCGACAGCGCGATCTATGACGCGCTCGCCCGCATGGCGCAGGACTGGTCGCTGCGCGTGCCGCTGATCGACGGGCAGGGCAATTTCGGGTCGATGGACCCCGATCCGCCGGCGTCGATGCGCTATACCGAGGCGCGGCTGGCCAAGGTCGCGATGGTGCTGCTGAACGATCTCGACAAGGATACGGTCGATTTTCAGCCCAACTATGACGCGAGCCGGGACGAGCCGCAGGTGCTGCCGGCGCGCTTTCCCAATCTGCTCGTCAACGGGGCGGGCGGTATCGCGGTCGGCATGGCGACCAACATCCCGCCGCACAATCTGGGCGAGATCATCAATGCGACGCTGGCTACGATCGACAATCCAGCGATCACGCTGGAAGAACTGATGGGCATCGTCCCCGGTCCCGATTTTCCGACCGGCGCGACGATTCTGGGCCAGGGGGGCGCGCGCAACGCTTATGCCACCGGGCGCGGGTCGATCATGATGCGGTCGACGTTCGATGTCGAGGAAGGGCGCGGCGACCGCCGCTCGATCGTGCTGACGGCGATCCCCTATCAGGTCGGCAAGTCGGGCCTGGTCGAAAAGATCGCCGAGGCGGCACGCGACAAGCGCATCGAGGGGGTCGCCGACATCCGCGACGAATCGAGCCGCGAAGGCGTGCGGATCGTCGTCGACCTGAAGCGCGACGCGACGCCCGACGTCGTGCTGAACCAGCTGTGGCGCCATACGCCGGCGCAGTCGAGTTTTCCGGCCAATATGCTCGCGATCCGCGGCGGTCGCCCGGAAATGCTGGGCCTGAAGGATATTCTCACCGCCTTCATTACCTTTCGCGAAGAGGTCATCACCCGCCGCTGCAAATATGAGCTGGCGAAGGCGCGCGACCGCGCGCACATCTTGCTCGGCCTGGTCGTCGCGGTCAGCAATCTGGACGAGGTCGTCCGCATCATCCGCGGCTCGGCCAGCCCCGCGCTGGCGCGCGAGGCGCTGCTCGCCCGCGAATGGCCGATCGGCGAGATCGCACCCTATATCCGGCTCGTCGAAGCGATCGAGGGCGAGATGGAGGAATCCGCCACCTATCGCCTGTCCGAAACGCAGGTGAAGGCGATCCTCGACCTGCGCCTGCACCGCCTGACCGCGCTGGGCCGTGACGAGATCGGTAACGAACTCAAGATCCTGGCGAGCGAGATTGAGGAGCTGTTGTCGATCCTGGCCGACCGCGCCAAACTTTATGCGGTGATGCGCGAGGAACTGGTCGCGGTGCGCGACGAATTTGCGACGCCGCGCAAGACGCTGCTCGCCCCCGCGGCCGACGGCATCGAGGACGAGGATCTGATCGAGCGCGAGGAGATGGTCGTCACCGTCACTCTCGACGGCTATATCAAGCGCACCCCGCTCGACACCTTCCGCGCCCAGCGCCGCGGCGGCAAGGGCCGCGCCGGCATGGCGACGAAGGACGAGGATGTCGTCAGCGAATTGTTCGTCACCTCGACGCACACGCCGGTGCTGTTCTTCTCGACGGTGGGCAAGGTCTATCGGATGAAGGTGTGGCGCCTGCCCGAAGGCGGGCCGGCGACGCGCGGCCGGCCGATGGTTAATCTGCTGCCGCTGGCGCAGGGCGAAACCATTTCGACCGTGCTGCCGCTGCCGGAAGATGAGTCCGAATGGGGCAAGCTGCACGTCATGTTCGCAACCGCGAAGGGCAGTGTGCGTCGTAACAGCATGGACGCTTTCACCAACGTGCCCTCGAACGGCAAGATCGCGATGAAGTTCGAAGGAGAGGATGAGGACGACCGGCTGATCGGCGTCGCCCTGCTCGACGAAAGCGACGATGTGCTGCTCGCCACGCGGCAGGGCAAGGCGATCCGCTTTGCCGGCGACGATGTGCGCGAGTTCCAGAGCCGCAATTCGACCGGCGTGCGCGGCATGCGCCTGGCCGACGGCGATGCGGTCATCTCGCTGTCGATCCTGCACCGCGTCGGCACCAACGGCGAGGAACGCGAAGCCTATCTGCGCGCCGCGCCATGGAAGGACAATGAGAATGCGCCGACGCTGGACGGCGATCGCATGGCCGAACTGGCGGCGCGCGAACAATTCATCCTGACCGTCTGCGCCAACGGCTATGGCAAGCTGTCGTCGGCCTATGAATATCGGCGCACCGGCCGCGGCGGGCAGGGGATCACCAACATCGACAATATCGGCCGCAACGGCCCGGTGGTCGCCAGCTTCCCCGCTACGCAGGCGCACCAGTTGATGCTGGTCACCGATCAGGCGAAGCTGATCCGCATGGGGCTGGACAGCCTGCGCGTCATCGGCCGCGGCAGCGCGGGCGTCCGCCTGTTCGACGTCGCGAAGGACGAGCATGTCGTGTCCGCCGCGCTGATCGAAGAGGCCGAAGAAGGCGAGATCGAGACCGATGCCGGCGGCGAGGGCGTCGAAGCGGCTCCCGAGGCGCCGGCGGCGGAAACCCCCTCGGAATGACCGAAAAGACCGCCTTCAAGGTGCTGACCCAACAGCAATGGGCGGATTTCGAACGGGAACGCGTGTTCCGCGGGGCGCCGGTGGATATCGCCGACGGTTATATCCACCTGTCGACCGCCGGGCAGCTCGACGCCACGATCGCGAAATATTTCGCTGGCGAATCGCGCCTGATGATCGCCGAGGTCGATCTGACGTGCCTTGGCGACGCGGTGCGATGGGAAGAAGCGCGCGGCGGCGACCTGTTCCCGCATATCTATGCGGAACTGCCCATCCATGCCGTGGTGAGCCTGCAACGGCGCGATTGAGAGCGGGCGGTTATCGGGGTGCTGCTGGAGTGCGCTCACCTTTGAGCAACCAATCCTCATGGCCCCGCTAACCCCTGTGCTCGCTAACCCCTGTCCTGGCTAACCCCCTGGTCCTGGCTAACCTCCGTCCCCGCTAAGCTGCGTGCTCCCGCGAAGGCGGGAGCCCATCTTCCGTCGGCGCGAGTTTGCGCTCGTCCGAGATGGACCCCTGCCTGTGCGGGAACCCATAGGCTTGGCTTGCCGATCAAGTCGGGGATGACGGAGAAATAACGAGCTCATCGGCGATAATGCCAAAAAAAAGGGGCCGCGAAAACGGCCCCTCTTTCGTTTTAATGCCGTCCCGGCTTACCGCTTGTCGACGGGGACATAGGCGCGCTGGGTCGGGCCAGTGTAGAGCTGGCGCGGACGGCCGATCTTCTGCGCGGGGTCGGAGATCATTTCGTTCCACTGCGCGACCCAGCCCACGGTGCGGGCGAGCGCGAAGAGGGCGGTGAACATCGTCGTCGGGAAACCGATCGCCGACAGGATCACGCCCGAGTAGAAATCGACGTTCGGGAACAGCTTCTTTTCGACGAAATAGCTGTCGTTCAGTGCCATTTCCTCCAGCTGAAGCGCCACCTCGAACACCGGATCGTCGACCTTCAGCGCCTCGAACACCTCGCGCACCGTCTTTTGCATGACGGTCGCGCGGGGGTCGTAATTCTTGTAGACGCGGTGGCCGAAGCCCATCAGGCGGAACGGGTCGTCCTTGTCCTTCGCGCGCGCGATATATTCGGGGATGCGTTCCGGGCGGCCGATCTCGCGCAGCATGTTCAGCGCGGCTTCGTTCGCGCCGCCATGCGCCGGGCCCCACAGGCAGGCGATGCCCGCCGCGATGCAGGCGAAGGGGTTGGCCCCCGACGAACCGGCAAGGCGAACGGTCGATGTCGATGCATTCTGTTCATGGTCGGCATGCAGGATGAAGATGCGGTCCAGCGCGCGTTCGACGGCGGGGACGACCTCATATTCCTCGGCCGGAACGCCGAAGGTCATGCGCAGGAAATTGCCGGTGTAGGACAGGTCGTTGCGCGGATAGACGAACGGCTGACCCACCGAATATTTATACGCCATCGCCGCGATGGTCGGCATTTTCGCGATCAGCCGGTGGCTGGCGATCATCCGCTGGTGCGGGTCGTGGATTTCGGTCGAGTCGTGATAGAAGGCCGACAGCGCGCCGACCACGCCGCACATGATCGCCATCGGGTGCGCGTCGCGGCGGAACCCGCGATAGAAGGTCGCGAGCTGTTCGTGCAGCATCGTGTGCCGCGTGATCGTGTTGTCGAACGTCGCCAGTTCTCCGGCGTTCGGCAATTCGCCGTTGAGGAGCAGGTAGGCGACCTCCATGAAGGTCGAATTTTCGGCAAGATCGCCGATGGCATAACCGCGGTGGAGCAGCACGCCTTCGTCGCCGTCGATATAGGTCAGCTTCGACTCGCAACTCGCGGTCGAGGTGAAGCCGGGATCATAGGTGAAGGCGCCGGTCTGGCCATAGAATTTGCGGATGTCGACGACGTCGGGCCCTACGGTTCCCTTGAGAATGGGACTGTCGACACTGGTGTCGCCCAGGGTGATTTTCGCAGTCTGGTCGGTCATCTTATTCCCCTGTTCTGACGGCGGGAGAGAGTGTGGTTACGCCCCTGCCGGATAATGTTGCGCTGCGTCAAGTCGCGCAAGGCTGGTATCGCGCCCGAGCAACAGCAGCACGTCGAAAATTCCCGGGGAAACCGTCCGGCCGGTCAGGGCGGCACGCAAAGGCTGCGCCAGCTTGCCAAGCCCCAGTTCGGCGGCTTCGGCTTCGGCGCGCACGGCCGCTTCCAGCTCTTCTGTCGTCCAATCGTCCAGCCCGCGAAGCCGCGTCGTCACCGCGGCGAGCAAGCCGTCCGGCGCGGCCTTTAGCACTTCGCCCGCCTTGTCGTCCACCGGCAACGGATCGCCCAGAAACAGGAATGTCGCGCCGTCGGCGATTTCATCCAGCGTCCGCGCGCGCGGCTTCAACGCCTCCATCGCGCGGGCCAGCAGCGCGCGGTTGGCGTCGTCCAGCGCGCGGCCGACGATCCGTTCGACGCGCGGCGCGACCAGCGCGGCGAGCCGGGCATCGTCGGCTTCGCGGATATAATGACCGTTGAGATTTTCCAGCTTCTTGAAATCGAACCGCGAGGGCGAGCGGCCGACATGGGCCAGGTCGAACCATTCGATCGCCTGGTCGCGGCTGATGATTTCGGCATCGCCATGGCCCCAGCCGAGCCGCAGCAGATAATTGTTCACCGCTTCGGGCAGATAGCCGAGGTCGTCGCGATAGGCATCGACGCCCAGCGCGCCGTGGCGTTTCGACAGTTTCGCGCCGTCGGCACCGTGGATCAGCGGCACATGGGCATAGATGGGTTCGCGCCAGTCCATGGCGCGGATCAGCGCGAGCTGGCGAAACGCGTTGTTCAGATGGTCGTCGCCGCGGATCACATGGGTGATGCCCATGTCATTGTCGTCGACGACGACGCTGAGCATATAGGTCGGTGTGCCGTCGCTGCGCAGCAGGATGAAATCGTCGAGTTCGGCATTCTGCACCGTCACGTCGCCCTGCACGCGATCGCGGATCGTCACGGCGCCGTCCTGCGGCGCGCGCAGCCGGATGACATGGGGCAGCGCCGGGTCGCCGTCGTCGCGGTCGCGCCACGGGCTGCGGACGCGGAACGGGATGCGCTTTTCCTGCGCCTCGGCCCGCATCGCGGCGAGTTCGTCCTGAGTCAGATAGCAGCGATAGGCGGCGCCCTTCGCCAGCAGGTCCTGCGCGACGGCGGCATGGCGCGGCGCGCGCGCGAACTGGAACACCGTTTCGCCGTCCCAATCGAGGTCGAGCCAGCGCATCCCGTCGAGGATCGCGTCGATTGCGGCGTCGGTCGACCGGGCGCGGTCGGTATCCTCGATCCGCAGCAGGAATTTGCCGCCATGATGGCGCGCGAACAGCCAGTTGAACAGCGCGGTGCGCGCGCCGCCGATATGGAGGAAGCCGGTCGGCGACGGGGCGAAGCGGGTGACGACGTCGGTGCCGGTCGCTTCGGCGGACACGGCCGGCGCCGGATCATTGGGGTTTTCGGTTGCCACTATGGCCTCTTTCACGCAATTTATGGGCCCGGCACGGGGGCCGGGCGGATTTCGGGGCAGCCCCTAGCATGGCGACAAGGCAGCTTCAAACGCCCATTGGCCTGCGCGCCGCCGAAGGGGCGCGGCGGCTGGCCGATGCCCTGGAAATGCGGCTCGAGGCGGAACGCGAGCGTATCGCATTATGGCTGCCTGTCGCTTTGGGCCTTGGCATCACGGCGTGGCTGACATTGCCCACCGCTGCCCACTGGATCGGCTTCCTGTGCCTGACGGGGGCGGGCGCGCTGATCGGCGTCGTCGGCGGCTGGCGGCGGCGCGCGGGGCGCGTGATCGTCGTCGCCTGCGCGGCGGCCGCCTTCGGTATGCTGCTGATCTGGGGGCGCGCGCTGTGGGTCGCGGCGCCGGTACTGGCCGCACCCGTCACCACCGACTTTTCGGCGCTGGTCGAGCGTGTCGAACCGCGCCCGGCGCGCGATCAGGTGCGGCTGATCGTGCGGCCGTATCACCGAACGGATCTGCCGCCGCGCTTGCGGTTGACGCTGCGCACCGGGCAGGCCGGACGGATCGCGGAGGGCGAGGCCATCGGCGTGCGGGCGCGGCTGATGCCGCCCCCGGTCGCAAGCCTGCCCGGCGGCTATGATTTCGCGCAGCGCGCGTGGTTCGACGGCATCGGCGCGGTCGGGACGGTGCTGGGCGAAGTCGGGCTCGCGCCCGATGCGGGGCGTGCGCCCGCGCGGCTGCGGACGCGGCTGACCGCGCATATTCAGGAACAGGTCGACGGATCGGCGGGCGGCATCGCGGCGGCGCTGGTCACCGGCGATCGGGGTGCGATTTCCGAAGCCGACGACGAGGCGCTGCGGCGCAGCGGCCTGGCGCATCTCCTGTCGATCAGCGGGCTGCACGTGACCGCCGTCGTCGGTTTCGCGATGCTGTTCGCGATGCGGCTGCTGGCGCTCAGCCGGCGGCTCGCGCTGCGCGGACTGGTGCTGCCCGCCGCAGCGGCGGCCGCGGCGCTGGCGGGCGGCGGCTATACGCTGCTCGCGGGGGCGGAAGTGCCGACGCTGCGCTCGTTCATCGCCGCGCTGCTGGTCCTCGCCGCCATTCTGCTCGGGCGCGAGGCGGTGACGCTGCGGCTTGTCGCGGCGGGGGCGCTGATCGTGCTGCTGTGGCGGCCCGAAGCGTTGGCGGGGCCGAGCTTTCAACTGAGTTTCGCCGCGGTTACCGCGATCATCGCGCTGCATGAAAATCGCCGGATGCAGGCGTTTCTCGCCCGCCGCGACGAATCGCGGGCCAGGCGCATGGCGCGGGGGATCGCGGGTCTGGTGCTGACCGGGCTGGTGGTGGAGGTCGCGCTGGCGCCGATCGCGCTGTTTCATTTTCACAAGGCCGGCCTTTACGGCGCGCTCGCCAATGTCGTCGCCATCCCGCTGACCACCTTCGTCGTCATGCCGCTCGAGGCGCTGGCGCTGCTCTTCGACGGCATCGGACTGGGCGCGCCCTTCTGGTGGGCGGCCGAACAGGCGCTGCGCCTGTTGATCGGCCTGGCGCATCTGGTGGCCGATGCGCCGGGATCGGTCGCAATGCTGCCGCTGTTCCCGGCCTGGGCATTCGGCATCGCCATCGCCGGCGGCCTGTGGGTGCTGCTGTGGCGCACCGGCTGGCGCTGGTGGGGGCTGGCGGGGGTGGCGGCGGGCTTTGCGGTCCTGCTCGCCCAGCCGCGCCCCGACCTGCTCGTCACCGGCGACGGGCGCCATGTCGCGGCGGCAGTGCCGGGCGGGCGCTATGCCCTGCTGCGCGCGCGGGCGGGCGATTATGTGCGTGATACGCTGGCGGAAGCGGCGGGGGTGGACGGCGATTTCGCCGTGCTCGCCGACCTTGCCCATGTGACCTGCAACCGCGATCTGTGTCGCTGGCGACAGGGCGCGCAACAGCGGGTCATTCTGATCGCGCGCGGGCGCGACCGGATCGACGGCGCCGTCATGGCGCCCGCCTGCGCCGCCGCCGACATCGTGATCAGCGACCGCTGGCTACCGCGCGAATGCGCCGGCCGCTGGTTGACGATCGACCGTGACAGCCTGACGCAGAGCGGCGGAATGGCCTTTTACCTGGGGGCGGCACCGCGTGTCATCGCGACGCTGCATCCCGGCGACGATCATCCGTGGCGCCGGCCGCCGCAGGTCAGTGGTAACGACGAAGCAGTCCCGACAGCCGACCTTGCACGATGACGCGGTTCGCTTCGTAGCGTTGCGGTTCATAGGCGCTGTTGGCGGGATCGAGGCGGATCATCGGTCCTTCGCGGCGGAAATATTTGAGCGTTGCATCCTGACCGTCGACCAGCGCGACGACGATATCGCCCTCGCGCGCGGTGCTCGCCTTCTGGATCAGGGCATAATCGCCGTCGAAGATGCCCGCCTCGACCATCGAGTCGCCCGACACTTCCAGCGCATAATGTTCGCCCGAGCCGAGCAGCGCGGCGGGCACTGCGAGCTGGTTGTGATCCTCGAACGCTTCGATCGGGACGCCGGCGGCGATCTTGCCGTGCAGCGGCACTTCGATGATGTCGTTGGCGGCGATCGGTTTCGGCGCGGGGGCGGGGCGCCGCAGCGGGACGATATTGTCGGGCTTCGCCGTCGCGGGGGGCTTCGCGCCTTCGGGCACCTTCAGCACCTCGAGCGCGCGGGCGCGATTGGGCAGACGGCGCAGGAAGCCGCGTTCCTCCAGCGCACTGATCAGCCGGTGGATGCCCGATTTCGACTTGAGCCCGAGCGCCTCCTTCATCTCCTCGAACGAGGGCGAGATGCCGCTGGCGTCGAGCCGGTCCTGAATGAAGTGAAGCAGTTCATGCTGCTTGGCGGTCAACATCGGTCGTTCTCCATGATGCCGTATCGGACATAAGGGGAACGATAGTGGAACAGATCGGAACTTGTCAAGCGATGGCGATATAATCCGCCAGATCGCCCGCGCGGCGGGGCGGCGCGTCGACGGCGCGGATCAGCAGCGCATTGGCGGCGGCCAGCGGCGCGGTGCGACCGCTGTCCTGTCCGACGAAGGGTGTCAGCGCGCCATCCGTCAGGCGCGCGCGCAGATAGTCGCGGCGGGCGTCGCCGCCCGCCAGATCGACCGCCAGCGGCGCGCGCAGCGGTATCGGCCAGGGCGCGGCGGCCCCGGCAAGATGGCGGACGAGCGGCAGCAGGAACAGCGTCGCGGTGACGAAGGCGGAGGCGGGATTGCCGGGCAGGCCGAGCACCACCGTGTCGCCGATCGTTCCGGCGAGCAGCGGCTTGCCCGGCCGCATCGCGATGCGCCAGAAATCAATCCGCCCGCCGGCATCGGCGATGGCGCCGCGCACATGATCATGGTCGCCGACCGATGCGCCGCCCACGGTGACGATGACGTCATGCCGCCGCGCCATGTCGCTGAGGACATTGGCCAAAGTCGCCCGGTCGTCGCGCACGCGCAGGGGAAGGGTGACGTCCGCCACCTCGCAGCCGAGCATCGCCGCGAGCATGGCGCCGTTGCTGTCGGGAATTTGCCCGGCCGCGAGCGGCCGGCCGGGCGCGACCAGTTCGTCGCCGGTCGACAGAATCGCGACGCGCGGGCGCCGCCGCACCGCCAGTTGCGCCGCGCCGCCCATGATGGCGGCGGCCATGACGCCGGGGGTGACGCGCTCGCCCGCCGCGGCGAGCATGGCCCCGGCGGTGAAATCGGCGCCGGCGCCGCGCACGAAAGCGCCGCGCGCCGCCGGAGCGTCGCCCGACAGATGCAGGGTCCGGTCGTCGATCCGGGCATCCTCCTGAATCAGGATGGTGTCGGCGCCCTCCGGCAACAGGCCGCCGGTGAAGATCCGCATCGCCTGCTGCGCGGCCAGCCTGTCTTGCGGCGCCTCGCCCGCGCGAATGGCCGCCGCGACCGTCCACGGGCCGGGCAGGTCGGCAAAGCGGATCGCATAGCCGTCCATGGCGGAAAGCGGTGCGGCAGGCTGGTTGCGTTCGGCCGTGACATCCTCTGAAAGATACCGGCCAATGGCTTCGTTCAGATAGGATTTTTCGGTATCCAGCGGCGCATGAAGCGCAACCAGGCGGGCCTGCGCTTCCTCGACCGGCAACAGCGCGGTCATGGCGCGCGCCAGTCGCCCGACCGGCCGCCGCTCTTTTCCAGCAGGCGGACGTCGCCGATCACCATCGCCCGGTCGAGTGCCTTGGCCATGTCATAGAGGGTGAGGAGGGCGACCGACGCGGCGGTCAGCGCCTCCATCTCCACGCCCGTCGGGCCGGTCGTCGCGGCGGTCGCGGTGACGGCGATGCCGTCGTCCAGCCAGTCGAAATCGACGCCGACCTTGCTCAGCGCGAGGGGGTGGCAGAGCGGGATCAACTCCGCCGTGCGCTTGGCGGCCATGATCCCGGCGATGCGGGCGGTCGACAGCACGTCTCCCTTGGGGGCATTGCCGTCCCGGATAGCGGCCAGCGCCCCCGCCGACATGGCGATGCGCCCGCCCGCGACGGCGCGGCGCGCGGTCGCGGGCTTGGCGCCGACATCGACCATATGCGCGGCGCCGCTGTCGTCGAGGTGAGTCGGTTTGGTCGTCATGGCGCAGAGCGAAGCAATGCGGGCACGGAAAGGCAAGGAGATTGGGAGGTCAACCCGCGCCGCCGCAAAAGCGACAGGAAGACCGGCGGGTCAGAAGGTGAAATAATAGGGCATGCTTTCCAGCGTTTCGACCACCTTGCACTTGGTGCCGGCATTCTTGCAGCTTTTCATCAACTCCCGCCTTGCCGCATTCGGGGTTCCGGCAAAGGCCGCGCGATATTCGCCATCGCTGTCGCGGCCGATCACGAAATGACCATTGGCGCCCCAAAGCCCGATGACGCAGTCGCGGCCGCCTGCGGAGCGGCAGGCGTCCATCGCATATTGTTCGGCCTGCTCGCGCCGGTCGCCGCGAAGCGCGCCATAGCTGTACCCGGGCTGGCCCGATGCCGAGCGCCAGAAGGCGATCGCCGCGAAACTATTGACCATATAGCCGCCGCGCACCTCCTCCCGGACAGGGAGAATCTGACCCGGCGGTGCGGCATGGCCGCCATGCATCTGGTCCAAAACCTGCGGCGGCGGAGCGGTGCAGGGGAGCCCCTGGGCACAGGGTATCCCCTGTATCGGCTGCATCTGGGCGTGGCCGGCGACCGGGACGAGCGAGAGGATGCAAGCGAACAGGATGTGGCGTGACCGGCTGCCAGGCATGAAATCTTCTCCGCGCGGATGCCGGAAGGGTTATTCAGGAAATTCCGCTGGATAGCAACAGGTCGGCCCGGACATTGCCCGTTCGCGGGCGCGGCTGCTCAACCGTCGAGCAACGCCTTCGTTGCTGCCGTCACATCGTCCTGCCGCATCAGGCTTTCGCCGACGAGGAAGGCGCGGACCCCGCCTTGCGCCAGTCGCAGGCAGTCGGCGTGGGATGCGATACCGCTTTCGCCGACGAGCAATGTGCCGGGCGGCACGCGCTTCGCGATGCGCTCGGTGACGGAAAGGTCGGTCCGGAAGCTTTTGAGGTCGCGGTTGTTGACGCCGATCAGGCGCGACCGCAGGTTCGTCAGCGCCCGTTCGAGTTCGGTCTCGTCATGCACCTCGACCAGCACGTCCATGCCGCGCTCGATCGCGGCTGCCTCGATCTCCTGCATCGCGCCGTCGTCGAGCGCGGCGACGATGATCAGGATCGCGTCGGCGCCGATCGCGCGCGCCTCGGCCACCTGCCACGGATCAATCATGAAATCCTTGCGCAGCACGGGCAGGGCGCAGGCGGCGCGGGCGGCGACCAGATAATCCTCATGCCCCTGAAAATAGGGCGCATCGGTCAGCACCGACAGGCAGGCCGCGCCGCCGGCTTCATAAGCCCGGGCGTGGCCGGCAGGATTGAAATCGCTGCGAATCAATCCTTTGGATGGCGAAGCTTTCTTGATTTCAGCGATCAGGCCAAAGCCGCCCGCGTCGATCTTTGCCGCCAGCGCGGCGGCGAAGCCGCGCACCGGGCCGGCGTCGATGCCGTCCAGCGCGGCGACGCTGTGCGCGGTCCGGCGCGCGGCGACTTCTTCGGCCTTGGTGGCGAGGATTTCGGTGAGCTTGTTCATTGATAGGCGATCCAGCAATTGAGCAGCGCGTTGGCAAGCCCCTTGTCGATCGCTTCCGCCGCTTCCTCGACGCCCTCGACCAGCGTGGCGGCGGCACCGGCGACGACCAGCGCTTCCGCCGCATTATAGAGCACGGCGTCGCGATAGGCGCCCGGTTCGCCCATCAGCAAGGCGCGCAGCGCCCCGGCGTTATGCGCCGCATCGCCGCCGCGGATCGCCGCGACGGCATGCGTCGGCAGGCCCGCGTCGGCGGCGGTGCTGCGCTGCATCCTGACGCCTTCGCGCGTCACGACGGCGACCTCGTTACCGCCCGCCAGCGACAGTTCGTCGAGCCCTTCGTCGCCCGAAATCACGCGCGAATGATCGGTCCCCAGCCGGTGCAGCGCCCCGGCATAGACGGGGACATAGGCGGGGCGCGCGATGCCGATCAGCTGGCGCGTGACGCGCGCCGGGTTGGCGAGCGGACCCATCAGGTTGAAGATGGTGCGGCGGCCGACCGCCTTGCGGATCGGCATGATGCGCTTCATCGCCGGATGATGATGCGCCGCGAACAGGAAGCAGATGCCCAGGTCGGCGAGCTGCGCCTCCGCCATCGCGGCGGCGCGGTTCATGTCGAGACCGAGCGCTTCCAGCGTATCGGCGGCGCCCGACTTGGATGAAGCGGCACGATTTCCGTGCTTTGCAACCGGAACTTCGCACGCCGCGACAACAATCGACACGGCGGTCGAGACGTTGAGCGTGTGATGGCCGTCGCCGCCGGTGCCGCACACGTCGATCGCGCCCGCGGGCGCCTCGATGGGGATCATCCGGTCGCGCATCGCCTGCGCCGCGGCGGCGATTTCGACCATGGTTTCGCCGCGATCGGACAAGGCGATTAGAAAGGCCGCGACCTGTTCGTCGCTGCCGCCGCCGTCGAGCATCGTCGCAAATGCGTGCGCTGCCTCGTCGTCGCCGAGGAGGTTGGCGGGGTCGGGAAACGGGCCGAAGCGGCTCATGCCGCCTGCCGTTCGCCGACTGGCAGTCCCGCGATCCTCAGGAAATTGGCGAGCATCGCATGGCCATGCTCGGTCGCGATGCTTTCGGGGTGGAACTGGACGCCGTGAATCGGCAGATCGGTGTGGCGAAAGCCCATCACGGCGCCGTCGTCGCTGGTCGCGTTGATCGCGAGCACGTCGGGAATCTCGACCACCTCCAGGCTGTGGTAGCGCGTCGCGGTAAGCGGCGAGGGCAGTCCGGCGAACAGTCCCGTGCCGTCGTGGCAGACCGGCGACGTCTTGCCGTGCATCAGATGGCCGCGCTGCACGACGCCGCCGAAATGCTGGCCGATCGCCTGATGCCCCAGGCAGACGCCGAGCAGCGGGCGGCGCGCTTCGGCGCAGGCCGCGACCAGGTTGAGACTGATGCCCGCCTCATTCGGCGTGCACGGGCCGGGCGAGATCAGGATCGCATCGGCCCCGCTTGCCAGCGCATCGGCGGCGCTCAGCGCATCGTTGCGCTCGACGCGCACATCGGCCCCCAGCTCGATCAGATAATGAACGAGGTTGAAGGTGAAGCTGTCGTAATTGTCGATGACGAGGATCATGGCGTCGCCCTACTGCCCGTAACCCGGTGTGCCGGCAAGCCGCACCGCTTCGCGCGCCGCCGCGAACAGCGCGCCGGCCTTTGCCTCGCATTCGCGCTGTTCATAGGCGGCGTCGCTGTCGGCGACGATGCCGGCGCCGGCCTGCACATGCATTTCGCCGTCCTTGACGATCGCGGTGCGCAGCACGATGCAGCTGTCCATATTGCCGTCGGGCGCGAAATAGCCGACGCCGCCCGCATAGGGCCCGCGCGCGTCCGCTTCCAGTTCGGCGATGATCTGGCACGCGCGCACCTTCGGCGCGCCGCTGACCGTGCCGGCGGGAAAGCCCGCGAACAGCGCGTCGATCGCATCCTTGTCGGGGGCGATGCGGCCGATGACGTTCGACACGATGTGCATGACATGGCTGTAGAATTCGACCGTATAGCTGTCGGTGACGGTCACGCTGCCACCCTCCGCCGCTCGGCCGACATCGTTGCGGCCAAGGTCGAGCAGCATCAGATGTTCGGCGCGTTCCTTGGGATCGGCGAGCAGCGATTCGCGGTTTTCGGCGTCCTCGGCGCTGGTCCGGCCGCGCGGCCGGGTTCCCGCGATCGGGCGGATGGTGATCTCGCCATCGCGGACCCGCACCAATATCTCCGGCGACGATCCGATCAGCGCGAAGCCCGGCAGGTCGAGGAAGTAGAGGAAGGGCGACGGATTGATCCGCCTGAGCGCGCGATAAAGGTCAAAGGGCGGCAGGTCGAACGGGGTCGAGAACCGCTGCGACAGCACGACCTGAAAAATATCGCCCGCCGCGATATAATCCTTCGCCGCGGCGACCATCTCGGCAAAGCGGGCGGGGCTGGTCGCCGGGGTTGCGGCGATCGCTTCGGGCAGCGTGTCGGTCGCGGCGCGCGGCGCAAGGGCGCTACCGCTCGTCAGCCGGGCGGCGATGCTGTCGATCCGTTCCTGCGCCGCGTCGATCATCCGGTCGATGGCGCCCGCGGGGTCGGGCCAGATCGGCGCGATCAGGAAGAGTTCGTCGGCCAGCCGGTCGAACACCAGAATGACGGTCGGGCGCACGAAGATCATGTCGGGCAGGCCAAGACCCGCGCCCGGCGCGCGCGGAATTCGCTCGACCAGTCCGATGGTCTCATAGGCGAAGAAGCCGACAAGGGTGGTCAGCGCCTTGGGCAGCCCTTCGGGCACGTCGAACCGGCATTCGGCGACAAGATCGCGCAGCGCCGTCAGCGCCGGGGTGTCCAGCGCCGTGAACGCTTCCCGGTCGCGGCGCCAGTCGCGGTTGATGCGCGCGGCCTCGCCCGATGCTTCGAACATCAGGTCGGGGTCCAGCCCGATCATGCTGTAACGGCCCCGCGTTTCGCCGCTTTCGACCGATTCGAGCACCCAGTCGCCGCGGCCCGGCTCGATCAGCTTGAGCGCGGCCGACACGGGGGTTTCGATGTCGGCGATCAGTCGCTGCCACACGACCGCGCCGCGCCCCTGCGCCAGCGCCTCGAGCGCCGCGGCTTTCCCCTCCAGCGGCACCCTTATTGCACGATCGGGGCGTTGCCCGTCAGTTCGGCGCGCAGCTGGTCGACCAGCTTCTTGTTGATCGTCACCTTGACGCGGCGCTTGGCCTCGCCGGCGAGCTGTTCGACCAGTTCATTGCCCATCGCCGGGCCGAGCGGCTGGGCAATCGCGGACACGCGCGCGGCGTCGATCGCCTTGGGATCGGGGCGGTCGACTTCATCGAGCGCGATCACCATCCAGCCGCGGTTCCCGGGGACTTCCAGCGTCTTCACGCTCTTTTCCGCCATCGAGAAGAGCAGCGACATTTCGGGCGGGACCGGCTGGCCATTCTGGCCGAGTTCGGCGCGGCGGCCGCCGATCGTCTGGACGCTGCCGATATTCGGGCCGGCCGTCCGGCTGGCATCGGTCAGGCTCTGGCCGCCCTCGACCGCCTTGACGACGGCCCGCGCCTTGTCGCGGGCGATCTTCTGCCCTTCGGCGAAGCGCCATTCGGCCAGCAGGCCGCCACGGATCTGCGCGAAGGGCGGCGGCGCGGCGGCGACGATCGACTTGACCGCGAAGACGGCGAATTTTTCGTTTTCGACGACCGTCGCGATCTGGCCTTCGCCCTCATTGGCCTGAAACGCCTGCGCCATGATGGGCGCCAGTTCGGGCGGCAGGCGATAATCGGACGGCCCGGCCGGCGCGCCGTTCGGCAGCAGCGCCGGGGTTTCGGCCAGCGTCAGCTTGCGATCGGCGGCGACTTCCTCGATCGACGCGCCGCCGTTCACCGCGTCCTGCAGCTTGTTGTAATAATCGACGATCGCCTCGTTCGCCTTGTTCTTTTGCAGTTCGGCGCGAATCTCGGGCGTTGCCTGTTCCAGCGTGCGGGCGGGCCGGCCGGTCACATCCTCGACGCGGATGACGATCCAGCCGAGGCCGGTCTGGAACGGACCGACGACGGCCCCGGTCTGCGCGGCGAAAGCCGCCTTGGCGGCTGCGGCGGAGGTGGTGCCGGCATAAGCGGTTTCGGTCACGTCGCTGGTGGTCACGGGGGCCAGCCCATCGGCCTGCGCCGCGGCGGTCAGCGATGTGCCACCGCGCACTTTCGCGGCCAGGGCGTTCGCCGCCGCCTGATCGGGGACGACGACCTGGGAAAAGCGGCGCGTCTGGCTGGCGGCGTAGCGCGCGGCGTTGGTCTTGTAATATTCGGCGACCTCGGCATCGGCGACCGCCGGAACCGGCACCGCGCTGGTGTCGAACAGCGCATATTGGATCACCCGGCGTTCGGGAACGGTGAAGCGCGCCTTGTTCTTGTTCAGGAAATCGCGCAGCGCCGCGTCGCCGGGGTCGTTGGACGGGGCAAAGGTGCTGGCGGGAATGAAGACCGCCTGACCGCGCCGCTGTTCAAGCAGCAGCGCCGCATAGGGGCGCGCCAGGCCCGGCGAAATGCGGGGCAGGGTGCCGACGGGCATCGCCAGCTGCTCGATCAGCAATTGCTGGCGCAGGTCGCGGCGAAGCTGTGCCTCGGTCATGCCGTTCTGACGCAGAAAGGTTTCGAAGCGCGTCTGGTCGAAATTGCCCGACACGCCGGCAAAGACGGGCAGGTCGGCAATCCGGCCGTCGACCAGCCGCTTGCTGGCGCCGAAACCGAGTTCGGTGGCATATTGGTCGAACGCCAATCCCTCGACCAGCTGGTCGAGCACGCGGTCGAGCCCGCCCGCTTCGACGAAGGCCGCCATGGTCAGCCCCGGCTGTTCCTGCCGTTCGCGGTCATAGGCCATGCGGACGCGGTCGCGCAGTTCGCCCAGCCCGATTTCGGTATCGCCCACCTTGGCGGCATTGCCCCCGCCGATGCCGCCGAAGGTCGAGCTGCCGGTCACGTCGCTGAGCGCAAAGGCGACGCCGACGAGCAGCACGAAGCCGAGGGCGATGACCTTGCCCAGCGTGGAACCGAAAAGGCGGCGAATGGCGGTGATCATGAAAGGGGCATTCTCTTTGCAAAGGCTCTGGTCGCGACGCGGGGAGCGCGCGGTTGCGGGCTGCTTTAGGCGCGCGGCGGCACGGCATCAAGGCGGGAATGGGCACACTTGCCTACCGGCCCAACTGACCGCTAGGGCACGGCAACGGCTTTGGCAGGGAAAGGGATGACGGCAATGGCACGGCGCAAATATGTGGTCGGCAACTGGAAGATGAACGGGCTGGCGTCCGCGCTTCCCGAAGCGGCCGCGATCTTTTCGGCGGCGCGGGCCCATCCGTCGGTCGACGTCGCGCTGTGCCCGCCTTTCACGCTGATCGGCGCCATGCACGCCGCCGCGCCCGGTGCGGCGGTCGGCGGGCAGGACTGCCACGCATCCGACAGCGGCGCCTTTACCGGATCGGTGTCGGCGCCGATGCTGGCCGATGCCGGCGCGACGCTGGTGATCGTCGGGCACAGCGAACGCCGCGACGGCTTCGGCGAAAGCGACGCCGATGTGAAGGCGAAGGCGGAAGCGGCGCTGGCCGGCGGCCTGTCGGTCATCCTGTGCGTCGGCGAACCGCGCGCGGTTCGCGAATCGGGCGGCGCGATCGACCATGTGCTGAAACAGGTCCGGGAATCGCTGCCCGGCGCCTGCGATCCGGCGCGGCTGGCGATCGCCTATGAACCGATCTGGGCGATCGGCACCGGACTGGTCCCCACGATCGCGGATGTCGCCGCGATGCACGGAGCGATCCGGGCCGCGTTGACCGAACGCATCGACGCGGGGGCGGCCGACCTGCGCATCCTTTACGGCGGATCGGTGAACGGCGACAATGCCGCGGAACTGCTGGATGCCGGCGACGTCGACGGGGCGCTGGTTGGCGGCGCCAGCCTGACGGCGGCGAAATTCCTGCCCATCGTCGAGGCCGCCGCCGCACTTTGATCGCCATTCCGTTTCGCGTCCCGCGCGCGGAAGCGGCGGGCCGGGGACGCCGCGCCGCGAGAGCTTGGCCTTGAAGCGGCGCGCCTTCCTCTCTATGTGCGCGGCGGGCGCGGCCGGTTCGGGCCGGCGCAAGTTCGGGAAAATCGCATGTCCAACCTCTTCACCTTCCTGCTCGTCGTGCAGGCGCTTGTCGCCGCCGCGATGATCGGCGTCATCCTGATGCAGAAGTCGGAAGGCGGCGGTCTGGGCGTCGGCGGCAGCCCGGCGGGCCTGTTGTCGGCCCGCGGTGCGGCCGATTTCATGACGCGCGCGACGACGATCCTGGCGTGCCTGTTCGTCGGCCTGTCGATTGTGCTCGCCGCGATGGCGGCGGCGGGGCAGAGCGGTTCGACGATCGACACCTCGCTGTCGAAATCGGCGCAGCCGCAGCAGGGCGCCGCGGGATCGATCACCGCCCCGGCGCAGCCCGCGCCGCAGGGCGGTCAGGCCCCGGCACAGGTCATCCCCAGCGACGATCCGCTCGCCGCGGCAGCCGCCGCCGCGACGGCGCAGGAAACCCCGGCTCAGGCGCCTGCCCCGGCTCCCGCAAAGAAATAACGGCGGCTTCGGCCACCGGCTTCGTCCCGCGCCGCGGAATTTTTTCCATGGGCGCGATTCGACGGCTTGCGCCGTCCCCCTCCGGTTGAGTAAGTCTTTCCTCCCATGGCGCGGTTCATTTTTATCACCGGCGGCGTGGTCTCCTCGCTTGGCAAGGGTTTGATGGCGGCCAGTCTCGCCGCCTTGTTGCAAGCGCGCGGCTATCGCGTCCGTATCCGGAAGTTCGATCCCTATCTGAACGTCGATCCGGGGACGATGTCGCCCTATCAGCATGGCGAGGTCTATGTGACCGACGACGGGGCGGAGACCGACCTCGATCTGGGCCATTACGAACGCTTTACCGGGGTCGCGGCGCGACAGAGCGACAATGTCACCTCGGGCCGCATCTATCAGCAGATCATCACCAAGGAACGGCGCGGCGATTACCTCGGCGCGACGGTTCAGGTGATCCCGCACGTCACCGACGCGATCAAGGCGTTCGCGCGCGCCGAAACCGACGATCTCGATTTCGTGCTGTGCGAGATTGGCGGCACGGTCGGCGACATCGAATCGCTGCCATTCATCGAGGCGATCCGCCAGCTCCGGAACGAGGAAGGCCGCGACAAGACGCTGTCGGTCCATGTCACACTGGTCCCCTACATCGCCGCCGCCGGCGAATTGAAGACCAAGCCGACGCAGCACAGCGTGCGCGAACTCGCCTCGCTGGGGGTTCAGCCCGACATCTTGCTCTGCCGCTGCGAAAAGCCGCTGCCCGAGGGCGAGCGCGCGAAGATCGCGCAATTCTGCAACGTGCGGAAGGAAGCGGTGATCCCGGCGCTCGACGCCGACTCCATCTATTCGGTGCCGGTCCAATATCATGGCGAGGGGCTGGACGGCGAAGTGCTGCGCGCCTTCGGCATCCATGACGCGCCCGACCCCGACCTGACGCGCTGGTACGACATCATGGATCGCAAGCAGCATCCCGAAGGGGAGGTTACGATCGGCGTCGTCGGCAAATATGTCTCGCTGCCCGATGCCTATAAATCGCTGAACGAAGCGCTGGTTCACGGCGGCATGGCGAACCGGGTGAAGGTCAATATCCGCTGGCTCGACGCCGAAATGTTCGAACAGGACGGCGATCTCGCCGCCAAGCTGGAGCCGATGCACGGCATATTGGTTCCCGGCGGGTTCGGCGAACGCGGGTCGGAAGGCAAGATCGCCAGCGTGAAATTCGCGCGCGAGCGCGGCGTGCCTTTCTTCGGCATCTGCCTAGGCATGCAGATGGCGTGCATCGAAGGGGCGCGGAACACCAGCGGCATCGCCGCGGCGTCGAGCACGGAGTTCGGCGCAACGGACGAACCCGTCGTCGGCCTGATCACCGAATGGATGAGCGCCGAGGGCTTGCAACAGCGCGGGGCGAACACCGACCTTGGCGGGACGATGCGCCTGGGCGCCTATGAAGCGAAACTGTCGCCCAACAGCCATGTCGCGGCCGTCTATGGCGCGAACGACATCAGCGAGCGTCATCGCCACCGTTATGAAGTCAACGGCGCCTATCGCGACAATCTGGAAAAGGGCGGCCTCGTCTTTTCTGGCATGTCGCCCGACGGCATGTTACCCGAAATCGTCGAACGGCCGGACCATCCATGGTTCATCGGGGTGCAATTCCACCCCGAGCTGAAATCCAAACCCTTCGATCCGCATCCCTTGTTCAAGGGGTTCATCGAAGCCGCGGTAAAGCAGAGCCGGCTCGTCTGACCGGAAAAGGGGCATCAAGGGCATGGATCACGCGAAACTCGCCGAACTTCAGGGGCCCGAGAGCATATTTGCCGGCCTGTCGGTCGAGGACTGGATGGAAATCGCCAGCCGCGCGGTGCTGATCAACTTCGCCAAGGGCAAGGAACTGCTGGTCCAGGGCGATCCCGGCGACATGATGCTCATCCTGACCGAAGGAACCGCGCGCGTGTCGATGCTGACCGCCGGCGGGCGCGAGATCGTGCTCGCCTATGCCGAGCCGGGCGCGGTGCTGGGCGAGATCGCGCTGCTCGACGGCGGCGAGCGCACCGCGTCGGTCACCGCGACCAGCGCGGGCAGCGCGCTGCAACTCGGCCGCAACGCGCTCAAGGATTTCGCCGCGAGCCATCCCGAATTCACATGGTCGCTGATGCAGCAGCTCGCGCGGCGCCTGCGGACCGCCGACCAGACGATCGAAAGCGACCGCGCCTATGCATCGGGCCCGCGCCTTGCCCGCTATCTGAAGCGCCTGATCCGCAAGGATGCCGCCGAAACGACGCACCGCGTCGAACTCAGCCAGACCGAACTCGGCAATTTCGCGGGGATGAGCCGCGAACATATCAACCGCCAGCTCAGGAGCTGGGAAGAATCGGGCGTGATCTCGCTCGAACAGGGCCGCGTGCGCGTGCTCGACGCCGCCATGCTGGAAGACATCAGCGAAAGCGAAGGATAGGGCGCGCGTCGGCGACCGCTTTCGACAGGCCTCTGCTGCTCAAAAAAGCGCTGTCCTACATTGTCCGGCTGTGCCAGCCTTCATCCCGGCTCTTTGAAACCGGCGCATAACGGCGGTCGCCCCCCAGGGTCAGATGCAGCCGGGTCGCGGCGTCCACCATGGGAGAGGTTTAATGCGGGACGCGCAACAGGCTGAACTTTCCTGAACTTTGGAGGCGCCGGCAAGCGGCCGAACGGCGACATATAGCGCGTCGTCACTCCGGACTCGATCCGGCGTCCATGACGGCGGCGCGGCTGTGGATTCCGGATCAAGTCCGCAATGACGAAGGGCTGTAAGCGACCAGTCGGGGACATATATCCTCCCTGTCGCGCAGCGATGGGGAGGTGGCAGCGCGAAGCGCTGACGGAGGGGCGATGGCGCTGCCGCCGTCGCGGCCCCTCCACCACGCCCTGCGGGCGCGGTCCCCCTCCCCACGGCTTCGCCGCAGGGAGGATGGTCCGTAAACGACCGAAAGGCGACTTTTACAGCATCGTCACCCCGGACGTGATCCGGGGTCCATGGCGTGGGCGCGGCTGTGGATTCCGGATCAAGTCCGGAATGACGATAGTGGGTGGAAAACCATCCACTCACCACTCCAAAACCGGCATGAACATCGCGAAAGCCCGAATCACAACGCCCGGGCCTCGCTATCGAGACCCGGGCGCCTGTGACGAACACTCGCCATCCCCCTTATGCGCAGGCCAGGCGATTGACCTGCACTCCCTGGAGCCGGGCCTTTGGGCCGCGTTGAACCAGCGGGTGTGGGCTAGGGCGGGTGGACCGGCTTGTCACCCTCTCGCGGCACCTGGCGCGTCACTTTGCCGCCGCCTGTGGCCGATGGGCAACATATTTTGCGAATCTCTCGCAACAATCAACCGTGCCGCCGCCCATTGCCAGCGGCCGATATGCCCCGTAAAGCCGCCGCATGCGTGTCATTTCACATGCGCTGCAAAGGCCGCTCGCCCCATGATCCTGCGTCCGTATGAGCGCACCATCTTCAAACGCTATATGCTGCCGCAACGGGGCGAAGGGTTCATCTTCGTCGCCGCCGCGTTCAGCTTCACCGCCGTCATGCTGGGCGTCGCCGCGCTGGTGATCGTGATGAGCGTGATGAACGGCGTGCGGTCCGACCTGTTCGACAAGATCGTCGGGCTGAACGGCCATGCGGTGGTGCAGGGATTCGGCGGCCGCCTGGACGACTGGCAGGGCCTGTTGAAAGAGGCGAAGGCGACGCCTGGCGTCGTGTCCGCGACGCCGCTGATCGAACAGCCTTTGCTGACCACTTTCAGCGGGCGCGTCGAGGCGGTGCTGGTGCGCGGCATGACCGTCGCCGACATCCGCCGCAACGAAACGCTGGGCGGCAAGCTGCTCCAGGGGGCGCTCGACACGCTGACGCCCAATGCTGGCAATGTCGCGATCGGCAGCGAACTGGCCCGTAACCTTGGGGCGAATGTCGGATCGACGATCACCATCATCAATCCGGCCGGACGATCGACCCCCTTCGGCACCGTGCCGCGCGAGATCAGCTACCGCGTGACCGCGATCTTCGAGATCGGCGTCTATGATTTCGACAAGGCTTATGTCGTCATGCCGATGGAGGATGCGCAACTGCTGTTGCTGACCGGCGATCAGGTCGGGATGATCGAGGTCAAGGTGACCGATCCCGACAAGGTCGGGCAGATATTGCAGCCGCTCGCCGAAAAGGTCGCGGCGCGCGCGGTCGTGTCCGACTGGCGATCGATGAACGCCAGCCTGTTCGAAGCGCTGTCGATCGAACGCGTCGCGATGTTCGTCATCCTGTCGCTGATCATCCTGGTTGCCTCGTTCAACATCATCTCCTCGCTGATCATGCTGGTGCGTGCGAAGACGCGCGACATGGCGATATTGCGGACGATGGGGGCGCCGCGCGACGCGGTGATGCGCATCTTCATGGCGATCGGCCTGTCGATCGGCATCGCGGGCACCGCGGTGGGCATGATCGTCGGTTTCGGCCTGCTCTATTTCCGGCAGGGCGTGCTGCGCGCTGCCGAGTTCGTGACCGGCCAGCCCTTGTGGGACCCGTCGATCCGCTTTCTGACCGAATTGCCGTCGAAGCCCGACCCGGTCGAGATCGTCGGCATCGCGGTGATGGCCGTGGTGTTCAGCTTCCTCGCGACGCTCTATCCCGCCTACAAGGCCGCGAATACCGATCCGGTCCAGGTGCTGCGCTATGAATGACGTGATTCTGGAACTCGCCGGGCTGGAGCGCAGCTTCACGCAGGGCGATGTCACCATCCATGTGCTGCGCGGCGTCGATGCGGCGCTGAAACGCGGGGAGATCGTCGCGCTGCTCGGGCCGTCGGGGTCGGGCAAGTCGACGATGCTGCAGGCGGTCGGCTTGCTGGAGGGCGGTTTCGGCGGCTCGATCCGGATCGATGGCGAGGATGTGACGCGCTTCGACCAGGGCGCGCGCACCAAGACTCGGCGCGAGAAGATCGGCTTCGTCTATCAGTTCCACCATCTGCTGCCCGATTTCACCGCGATCGAAAATGTCGTCCTGCCGCAGCTGATCCGCGGCGCGGGGCAGAAGGAGGCCGAGGAGCGCGCCGCTGACCTGCTCGGTCGGCTGGGCCTGGCTGAACGCCTCCACCACAAGCCGAGCAAGCTGTCGGGTGGCGAGCAGCAGCGCGTCGCGGTGGCGCGCGCGCTGGCGAACCGGCCGCTGCTGGTGCTGGCCGACGAGCCCACTGGCAACCTCGACGAAGCCACGGCGGACCGGGTGTTCGACCAGTTCGTCAAGCTGGTGCGCGACCATGGCTCCGCGGCGCTGGTCGCGACGCACAATGAACGGCTCGCGGCGCGGATGGACCGCGTGCTGCGCTTGCACGAAGGTCATATCGCGGCGTAGGCTGACGCGACCGGACAGGGGATGGGATATGGCATTATATGATCTTTCGGCGAAGCTGCCCGGCGGGGGCACGCAATCGCTGGCAGACTATCGCGGCAAGGTGCTGCTGATCGTCAACACGGCGTCGAAATGCGGCTTTACCCCGCAATATCAAGGGCTGGAGGAATTGTACCGCGACTATAAGGATCGCGGGTTCGAAATCCTCGCCTTTCCATGCAACCAGTTCGGCGCGCAGGAGCCGGGCGATGCCGAGGAAATCAAGAATTTCTGTTCGCTGACCTATGACGTGACCTTTCCGGTGATGGCGAAGATCGACGTCAATGGCGACGATGCCGATCCGATTTTCAAGCATCTGAAGAAGGAAAAGACCGGCCTGATCGGCAGCGCGATCAAGTGGAATTTCACCAAGTTCCTGGTCGATCGCGACGGCAAGATCGTGTCGCGCCACGCGCCGACCACGAAACCCGAAGCACTGCGCAAAGAGATTGAGGAATTGCTGGCTTAGCCCTCGGCATTTCGCCGTCGCGAGCGAAATTATCCGGGGCCGTTCGAGCCGGTTCTGATTTACCCGCCCTCGGCGCCTCGCAATGACGTTTTTGTGAAACCGGCCATGGTCGAATCGCCGCCGCCGCGTTAGCGTCTCCCCCATGGCCTACAGCCCCTTCGTTCCCCTGCGCGTCTTTTCCAGTTTCACCATGCTGGAAGGGGCGATCGACCCCAAGGCGATTGCCAAGGCCGCGCGCGATCGGGGCTTTCCCGCGATCGCGGTCGCCGACCGC
>QFPJ01000130.1 GCA_003241685.1 Sphingopyxis macrogoltabida | reverse complement strand
GCGCGGAGCCGGCGATGAGCCTCCCGCCGTCACCCATGCGCCACCGCCAGCCGTCAGAGGACGGCATGACCCGCGTCGAACTGACCTGGATCGAGAAGCGCGTCGAGCATTGGATCAGGTTCGGCCGCGTCGCCATTGACGAGATCGTCGATCGCCGCCGCCGCATCGTCCGCTTCCGTCCCGGCGCAACCTTCGCGTTCGTCCGCTGGGCGGCGAACGACTACGGCACGGTCATCTCGCGTATCGACATCGTGCGCGCGGTCGGCGCCGGCGAGCCGTTCACGACGCTGCCGTTCGTCCGGCCGGGCGGCGACATCCTGCTCAAGATCGAGGGATGGCCCAAAGTTAGCCAAGTGCTCGCCGCGATCGACGCGACCGAGGCGGCCGGCGTCGATCCCTGCGACGCCGCGCCCGATCATTGGCGGCACGTCCACAACCGCATCGCCGCCGGTCATCAGCCGCGTCCCTACACGCTGGAGCGTCATCGCGCCTGGCTAAAGCGCCGGGAGATCGAAGGATGACGCGCCGTGGATGGGCCATTGCGACGGTCTCTGTCGCGTCGCTATTTGGCGTTTCGTTCGCAGCCGTGGCGGTATTCGACCCGCTCCCGCGCGTCGTCTGGAACGCCAGCGCGAGCGCGCCGATCGGGCTCTACCGGATCGAACCGTTGTCCGATCCGCCGCACGGCGCGCTGGTCGCCGTGACGCCGCCCGCGCCGCTGGCGCGGTGGCTGGCGGAGCGCGGCTATCTCGGCGAGCGCGTGCCGCTCCTCAAGCACGTCGCCGCCAAACCGGGGCAGCGGGTGTGCAGGATCGGCGCCGTCGTGAGCGTCGATGCGCGGCCCGTCGTCGTTGCTCGCGACCGGGACGGCATGGGCCGCCCGCTGCCCGTCTGGCAGGGCTGCCGCACGCTGCGCGCCGGCGAGCTGTTGATGCTCAATCCCGATCACGCCGACAGCATGGACGGCCGCTATTTCGGCCCGTTGCCGGCCTCGACCGTGCTCGGTCGCGCGATCCCGATCCTCACCCGCGACGACCCCGAAGCGCCGCTCACCTGGCGCTGACCCGCTTTCCCAACTGCCAACCCACAGGAGATCATCATGCAGATCGGCAGCTTCTTCCGCACCGCCAACGGCTACGAAGGCATCATCGAGACGGCGACGCTCGATATCCGTATCTCGATTGTCCCAGCCGATCCGAGCGACGCCGACAAGGC
>QFPJ01000129.1 GCA_003241685.1 Sphingopyxis macrogoltabida | reverse complement strand
AAAGGCTTCGGCATTGGCCGCCCGCGCCGCTGCCCATATCTCCTCGTCGCTCGCATCCCATTTGCCGTAGCGCAGATTGTCGCGAGCGGAGGCTGCGAAGATCACGCTGTCCTGCGGCACCATCGCCATTGCTGCGCGCAGCGCTGCGGGATCGGCGGCCGGCAGCGGCACATCGTTCAGCTGCACTTCGCCCTGGTCGGGATCATAGAAGCGCAGTGCCAGCTGGATCAGCGTCGACTTGCCGGCACCCGAAGGTCCGACCACCGCCACCGTCTCGCCCGGCGCAATGTCGATCGTGACGCCGTTCAGCGCTGCCTGGTCGGGGCGGGTGGGATAATGGAAGTGGACATTGTCGAAGCGCAGCCGCGCGCCTTGCGGCAGCGTGGGGATTGCGACCGGCGCCGCTGGCGCGGCGATCGCCGGCTCGGCCGCCATCAGCTCGTCCAGCCGGCTCGCCGCCCCGGCGCCGCGCAACAGGTCGCCCCAGCTTTCCGACAAGGATCCGAACGCACCGGCCACCAGCCCGCCGGTCAGCACGAAGGCGGCGATGCTGCCGCCTGACAGGCGCCCAGCTGCGACATCGATCGCGCCCAGCCACAACACGCCGGTGATCGATCCGAACACCAGGGCAAAGGCGATCGCGGTCATCACCGCGCGCAGCAATATGCGCTGCCGGGCGGTGGCAAAGCCGTTCGCGACGGTCGCGTCGAACCGGGCCGCCTCGCGCCCTTCCTGGCCAAAGCCCTGGACGATCTTCATCGCGCCCAGCACCTCGGTGGTGACGCTGCCGACTTCGGCCAGCCGATCCTGGCTGGCGCGCGACAATTTGCGCACCCGCCGGCCCAGCGTCACCAATGTCAGGACGATCACCGGTATGCCCAGGATCAGCAGGCCGGCGAGCTTGGGCGCAAGCACGAACAGATAGATGAGGCCGCCAATGCCGGTAACCAGGTTGCGCAGCGCGACCGACACGGTCGATCCCACCACCTGATCGATGATCGCGGTGTCCGCCGTCATGCGCGACGCGATCTCCGACGGCCTGTTCTCCTCGAAGAAGGCGGGCGCCTGACGCAGCAGATTGGCCTGGGTCGCGCTGCGAATGTCGGCGACCACCCGCTCGCCCAGCCAGGACACGAAATAGAAGCGCAGCGCGCTTGCCAGCGCCAGGATCACCACCAGCAGGAACAGATATTCGAACCAGCGGCTGATATCGCCG
>QFPJ01000128.1 GCA_003241685.1 Sphingopyxis macrogoltabida | reverse complement strand
CCGTTGCGGGCGTCGGTGTTCATCGCCGGGGGGGCGGCGGGCGTGGCTGCGGCGTTCAACACGCCGCTTGCCGGGGTCGCCTTCGCGATCGAGGAACTGGCCGCAGCCTATGAGCAGCGGGTGACGTTGCTGGTCATGGCGGCCGTGTTGATCGCCGGCATGGTCAGTCTCGGCATCGCCGGCGACTATGTCTATTTCGGCCTGGTCACGCAGAAGCTCGCGCCGACACGGGCGATGCTCGTGGCGCCGCTGGCGGGGCTGCTCGGCGGGCTCGCGGGAGCCCTGTTTGCACGGTTCATGCTGGCCTTCGGCAGGGTCGGCACCGGCCCGCTGGGTTGGGCGCGCAATCATCCCATGGCGACGGCGGGACTGTGCGGGCTGATTGTCGCGCTTGTCGGCGTCGCCAGCGGGCTCAGTTGGGGGACCGGCTATGAAACAGCCCGGTCGATCATCTCCGGCGGCACTGCCCCCTGGTGGTATGGTCCCGCAAAATTCGTGGCGACATTGGCGACCGCGCTCTCGGGGCTGCCGGGCGGAATCTTCGCCCCGTCGCTGTCGACTGGTGCCGGTCTGGGACAATTGCTCCGCTATATATTCCCCGACGACCCGGGCGGTGCCGTCGCATTGCTCGGCATGACCGCCTATTTTACCGGCGTCGTGCGGGCGCCGCTGACAGCCGTCATCATCGTGTCCGAGACGACCGGCAGCCGGGCGATGCTGTTGCCACTCCTTGCCGCCGCGCTGGTGGCGGACTTCGTCGCGCGGGCGGTGTCGCCCGAAAAACTCTATCACGGCCTGTCGCGCCGCTTCGCCCCCTGAGCGGGGCTTTATCCCGTTCCCTAATTGTTCTAGACTGCGGCATGGCCGAGCCTTGTCTATCGATCGATGTCGCCCATGCACCAGCGGTGGCGCAGGATGTTGCGCGCGGGGTCGCGCGTCTCTTCCTGCAGGCCGAGATGACTCCGCTGCTGGAGGTTCCGCTCGGCAACGGCAGGCGCGCCGACATGATGGCGATCGACGCGCGCGGTTGCATCACCATCGTCGAGATCAAGGTGTCGCGTGCGGATTTGCTGGGCGACGGCAAATGGCCCGACTATCTCGACTATTGCGACCGTTTCTTCTGGGCCGTTCCCGGTGGTTTCGATTTGTCGCCCTTCGAGACGGAGCATTTCCGCCCACATTGCTGTGGACTGATCGTGGCCGACCGTTATGAGGCCGCTAT
>QFPJ01000127.1 GCA_003241685.1 Sphingopyxis macrogoltabida | reverse complement strand
GAGCTGACCGCCAGCGCGCAGCTGCCGGCCGATTTCTCGCTGCTCGCCTCCTATGCCTATAGCCGCAGCAAGGTCGATGCGCCGGGCATGGCGTTCGATGGCTTCGCGCCGGCGCAGGTGCCGCGTCACTCGGCCAGCGCGACGCTGGCCTGGGCGCCCAAGGCCGGGCCGGAGCTGTCGGCGACGCTGCGCTACACGGCCAAACAATATGAGGATGACCTGCAGAGCGATGTGCTGCCCGATGCACTGACGCTCGACGCCATCGCCCGCCTGCCGATCGGCCATGGCATCAGCCTGGTCGCGCGCGGGGAAAATCTGTTCGACGAGGATATCGTCACCCGCAATGCCGGTGGATCGATCGATCTGGGCACGCCCAGGACGCTCTGGATCGGCGTGCGGTTCGGCCAATGAAGGGAGCCATCATGTCCGAAGACCTGTTTCCGATACCTGCCGACTGGGCGGCCCATGCCCGCATGAACCAGGCGGCCCGCGCCGCCGATTATCGCCGGTCGCTTGATGACGGTGATGCCTATTGGCTGGAGCAGGCGCAGCGGCTGGACTGGATCACGCCGCCGACCCGCGCGTCGGACAGCAGCTTCGACGAAGCGAATTTCGGTATCCAATGGTTCGCCGACGGCACGCTCAACGTGTCGGCCAATTGTCTCGACCGGCATCTGGCCGAGCGAGGCGATGTCACCGCGATCCTCTGGGAACCCGATGACCCGGCGGACGCCCCGCGCAGCCTGACCTATCGCGAACTCCATGCCGAGGTCTGCCGCTTCGCCAATGTGCTCAAGGACGCCGGCGCGCGGCGCGGCGACCGCATCACCATCTATATGCCGATGATCCCGGAGGCAGCGGTAGCGCTGCTCGCATGTGCGCGGATCGGCGCGATCCACAGCGTCGTGTTCGGCGGCTTTTCGCCCGAGGCGCTGGCCGGCCGCATCACCGATTGCGATTCCAGCATCGTCGTCACCGCCGACGAGGGCCGACGCGGCGGCAAGCGGGTGCCGCTCAAGGCGAATGTCGACGCGGCGCTGGCGCTCGACCATTGCACCAGCGTGCGCCGCGTGCTGGTGGTGCGCGCGACCGGCGGGGCGGTGGCGATGCAGCCGGGCCGCGACAGCTGGTATGACGAGGCGATGGCCGGCGTCGCACCCGATTGCCCGGCCGAGGTGATGAAGGCGGAAGACCCGCTGTTCCTGCTCTACACCTCCGGCTCCAC
>QFPJ01000126.1 GCA_003241685.1 Sphingopyxis macrogoltabida | reverse complement strand
GGTCCAGCGTCAGATTGCCATGCATGATGTCGCCGCCGACCAGGCCGAACTTGCGTTCCAGGTCGAGCGGCGAATGGATCTGGCGGGCGATCACGCTCTCTGCGAAGCCCGGCGCCTGCGCCTCGACCGTGGCGATGATATGGTCGGCCGCGGCCTCGCGCTCATCGTCCCAGCTTCGCCCATCGGGCAGTTCGGGCGCGAATTGCTGGCAGAAGAGGCTGGCGACATGGCATCCCTCGGGCGCCAGGCTGTCGTCGATGGTCGACGGGATCAGCATCTCGACGATCGGCGCCTTCGACCAGCCGTCGCGCTTCGCATCCAGATAGGCACGGTCCATATAGTCGAGTGTCGGCGCGATGATGATGCCCGACTGGTGATGCTCGCCAATGCCGGGCAGGCAGGTGAAGTCGGGCAGGGCGGAGAGTGCGACATTCATGCGGAAGGTGCCCGATCCCGCCTTGAACGCCCTGATCCGCTTCAGAAAGTCCGTGGGCAGGTCGGCCGGTTGCATCATTCGCTCGTAGAGCAGCTTGGGGCCGACATTGGCGATGATGCTGGCGCCCATCACTTCCTCGCCGCTGGCCAGCTTCACGCCGACGGCGCGGTCGCCATCGACCAATATATGGTCAACCGGCGCTTCCAGGCTGATTTCGCCCCCCATCGCCTGCACGACCTTCGCCATGGCCTGGGTGATCGTGCCCATGCCGCCGACGCTATGGCCCCAGGCACCCTTCTTGCCGTTCACCTCGCCGAACACATGGTGCAGCAGGACATAAGCGCTGCCCGGCGTGTCGGGAGACGCGAAATTGCCGACCACCGCGTCGAAGCCGAAGGCGGCCTTGACCGCGTCGCTCTCGAACCAGCTGTCCAGGAAGCTGCGGGCCGATTTGGTGAACAGGTCCAGCACGTCACGCTGTTGCTCGATATCGAGCCCGGCGACACGGCGGCCCTGTTTCAGCGCCTCGACCACCATGGTCAGGCCATCGCCGACGTTGGGCGGGCTTTTGAGCACCAGGTCGCGCAGCACATCGGCCACCACTTCCAGCGCGTCATAATAGGCCGGCAGGGTCGCGGCATCGCGCGCGCTGAAGCGGGTAAATTCGGCCTGGGTCCGCTCCAGCCCGCCGCCCAGTTTCAGATAGCCGCCATCGGGCTGGGGCAGGAAATTGCTGATCGGCCGCTCGATCACGCGATAGCCATGATCGGCCAGCTTCATGTCGCGGATGACCTTG
>QFPJ01000125.1 GCA_003241685.1 Sphingopyxis macrogoltabida | reverse complement strand
ACCAGTTCGAACGGACGGCCAGTTCCGGCTTCACGCGCCAGATGTTGTCGTCGATCTTGCCCGCCGCCACGGCGTAGATGTTGTCGTTGTGCTCGAGGTCGACGGTCACGCGCGGATAGAGGGTGAAGCCGCCAGCCCTCTGGCCGGTCGCCTCATAGTCCGGTCGCGGGCGCTGACGAACCGAGACGTTCTTGTCGCGCTTGAAATTCGAACCGAGATCCTGCGCCTGAACAGCTTGTGGCGCGGTCAACGCGATACAGGCCGCAATGGCCGAGCACGTTAGAAGTCGCATAGCTTAATCCCCACCAAGGGTCGGTCGCCGCGCGTCGTGGCGCGCCAATCCGCCCGAATTTAAATCTTAGCCGCAGTAGGTCGCGATCACGCCCGCGCAGGGGTCGAACGTCGCGCCGTTCCCCGTCGGCGCGCTCGAACCGGGAGGATTCGCGTTCGGCGGGTTGACGAGGCTGGGCGTGTCGCCCGCCGCGGTCGACGCGGTAATGATGGCGTTGACCTGCTGGGCGACGGCGATCCCGACCGCCGACGGCACGGCGCCCGCAGCAACCGCGTCGTTGAGGGCGGCGCTGACGATGGCCGCCGACGCTCCCGCCGTGATCGCCGCCTGCATGGCGGCGGCGACGGCGGCTTGAAGGATAGCGGACTGTTTGGCCTTGGCGGCGTCCACCTTATCCTGAGCCGCCTTTTTCTCGGTGGCGGTGGCGGTCGGCGGGAGCGCATCCAGGGCGACCTGAGCGTCGACGCCTTCCTTCTGAGCATCAAGGAACGCCTGCGACTTGGTCGCGTCGGTCACGGCCTTGGCGATCTGAGCGCGAACTTCCGCCCGCGTCGGCGCGGCGGCGTTCGCGACCGACAACAGGGTCGTCGGGCCCACGGAAAGCGGGGCAATCGCCATGATGGCGCCCAGGGTCAAGGCGCGTATGCGGTTAGAAGCCATGATTGCTCCCTCCAATTGAACGGCGTCCCTTTAGGACAACGTAAAGAAATGCTCTAGCCCAGATAACGCGGTATCGCCTTTTCCTGGCGACACCGTTCCCAGAAGATCACACCCGCGATGCAATCTATGCGAGATAGGACAATCTGGTCGGCGGTTTTAACTAAGACTACGACGCGCTTACCGCCGTCCAGCAGACGCACAGATATCTGCTGAGTGCATGGTTAGGCTTAAACAACCATGCGGCGCCGAGAATGGCAATGCTGCACCGCAAGAATCTACGC
>QFPJ01000001.1 GCA_003241685.1 Sphingopyxis macrogoltabida | reverse complement strand
CCGATCGCGACGCCGCGGTCGAACGCATCCAGGCCGAAGTCGCCGCCGAGCGCGAGGCGGTGAAGGCCGCGGGCGGATTGTTCGTGCTGGCGACCGAACGCCACGAAAGCCGCCGCATCGACAACCAGCTGCGCGGCCGTTCGGGCCGTCAGGGCGACCCCGGCCTGTCGAAATTCTACCTCTGCCTCGACGACGACCTGCTGCGCATCTTTGGCCCCGACACGCTGTTCGCCAAGATGATGAACAAGAATCTGGAGGATGGCGAGGCGATCGGATCGAAATGGCTGTCAAAGGCGATCGAGACCGCGCAGAAGAAGGTCGAGGCGCGCAATTACGAAACGCGCAAGCAGGTCGTCGAATATGACAATGTCATGAACGACCAGCGCAAGGTCATCTATGAACAGCGCGGCGAGATCATCGACAGCGAGACCGTCGACGAGGTGATGACCGCGATGCGCGCCGAAACGGTGAACGCGATCGTCGCCGACGCCTGCCCCCCCGGCAGCTATCCCGAACAATGGGATGTCGAGACGATGAAGGAGCGCGTCGCCAATATCCTGGACCTCCACCCGCCGATCGACGACTGGATGCAGGAAGACGCGGTCGACGCCGAAATCTTCGAGGAGCGAATTCAGGAACAGGCCGACGCCGCGGCCGCGGGCAAGGCGGCGCAGGTCGACGCGGAAACGTGGCGCGGGATCGAAAAGTCGATCCTGATCCAGACGCTCGATCATCACTGGAAGGAACATCTGGCGACGCTCGACGCGCTGCGCCAGGCGGTGTTCCTGCGCGCCTATGCCCAGAAACAGCCGATCAACGAATATAAGCAGGAAGCGTTCGCGCTGTTCGAACGGATGCTGTCCAACATCCGCGAGGATGTGACGCGCACCGTCGCGCGGATCGATTTCCAGTTCCAGGACCCCGAACCGCTGCCGATGCCCGACCTGCCCGATTTCCTGACCACGCACATCGACCCGTTCACCGGCGAGGACAACAGCGCCGACATCGACGCCGGCGACCTGGGCGTGATCGCCAACACGCTGCCCCCGATGCAGATCCCGCGGCCCGACCTGCCCGAAGGCGACAATCCCTATGCGGCGCTGGAAATCAGCCGCAACGCGCCATGCCCATGCGGTTCGGGACGCAAGTACAAGCACTGCCACGGCGCGATCTGACCCGCGCGACGCTGCGGCCGACGCCGTTCGGATGGGCGCGCGGCGGGTTCGGTGTGAGGTCGGGAATGACGGTGACTGGTCCTTTTGTCTTGGCGGCGTTGGCCGGGAGCCGAATGTCCGGAATGGGGTGGGGCGCGGGCGGTTTTGCACCCACTATCGTCATTCCGGACTTGATCCGGAATCCACTGCGGCGCTGACGTCATGGACCCCGGATCAAGTCCGGGGAGACGATGCTGTAAAAGTCGCCTTTCGGTCGTTTCCAGACTCCCCTGTCCGTTCGTGTCGAGCGAAGTCGAGACACCCATCGATGTAACGCCCAGCCCGACGGGCATCTCGATTTCTGCCGAAGGCCGAAGTTTATCCTGAGCGCCTGTCAAGGCAGCCGAAGGGCTCGATGCGAACGGGATAAGAAGGACTGTTTTCGGTCGCTTACAGCCCTTCGTCATCCCCGACCCGATCCGAGGCCCAAGGCGGCTTGCCAAGGCGCGGGCGCGCTATTAGCATCGCTGTTCATAAGCTTGGCGGCCGCGTAGCCAGACAAGCGACGCAGCAGGCAGGAACCAGGGGTCGCGGTCGGCCAGACCGTCGGGCGTGGCCGTTGATGGCATGTTGCGTGGAAAGGGACCGGCGCATTCATTTTTTCGACGAGATGACGGGCCTTGCGAATGACGGGGAGGGGGGCGAGATCCGGTCGCCCTACCGCGAATATCACGACTGGTTCGAACGCGAAGACGCCGCGCGCATCCAGCGCAAGACCCAGCAGGCCGAGGCGTTTTTCCGCACCACCGGCATCACCTTCAACGTCTATGGCCAGGAAGATGCCGACGAACGGCTGATCCCCTTCGACGTGGTGCCGCGGATCATTTCGGCAAGCGAATGGCGGCGGCTGTCGCGCGGCATCGAACAGCGGGTGCGCGCGCTCAACGCCTTTCTCTATGATATCTATCACCGGCAGGAAATCCTGCGCGCCGGGCGCGTTCCGACCGACCTGATCGCGCGCAACGAGGCGTTTCTGCCGATGATGATGGGCATGGACCCGCCGGGCGGCGTCTATACCCATATCAGCGGCATCGACATCGTCCGCACCGGGCCGAATGAATTTTTCGTGCTGGAGGACAATGCCCGCACCCCGTCGGGCGTGTCCTATATGCTCGAAAATCGCGAAACCATGTTGCAGATGTTCCCGGAATTGTTCGCGAAAGTCGCGGTGCGCGAGGTCGGCGATTATCCGATGAACCTGCTCCGTTCGCTTGCCGCCTGCGCGCCGCCCGCCTGCGGCGGAACGCCGACCGTCGCGGTGCTGACCCCCGGCATCCACAACAGCGCCTATTTCGAGCATAGTTTTCTGGCCGACCAGATGGGCGCCGAACTGGTCGAGGGCCATGATCTGCGCGTCGTCGACGGCCGCGTCGCGATGCGCACGACGCAGGGGTATGAGGCGATCGACGTCCTGTATCGCCGCGTTGATGACGATTTCCTCGACCCGTTGAACTTCCGGCCCGATTCGATGCTGGGGGTGCCGGGCATCTGGGACGTCTATCGCGCTGGCGGCATCACCATCGCCAATGCGCCTGGCACCGGCATCGCCGACGACAAGGCGCTGTACAGCTATATGCCCGACATCATCGAATTCTATACCGGCGAAAAGGCGCTGCTGCCCAATGTGCCGACGTGGCGGTGCAGCGAGCCCGACCATCTGAAGGAGGTGCTCGACCGCCTGCCCGAACTGGTGGTGAAGGAAGTGCACGGATCGGGCGGGTATGGGATGCTGGTCGGCCCGGCCGCGACGAAGAAGGACATCGCCGCCTTTCGCCGCAAGCTGGAGGCGAACCCGGGCAATTATATCGCGCAGCCGACGCTGTCGCTGTCGACCGTGCCGATCTTTACCAAGGCGGGCTTGGCGCCGCGCCACGTCGACTTGCGTCCTTTCGTGCTGATGTCGCCCAAGGGCATCACCATCACCCCCGGCGGCCTGACCCGCGTCGCGATGACCAAGGGATCGCTGGTGGTCAATTCGAGCCAGGGCGGCGGGACCAAGGACACCTGGGTGCTGGAGGATTGATGGGGATGTTTCTTACCCACCGCCGTCATTGCGCGAAGCGAAGCGACGCCGCAATTTCCAGCGATCGACCGGGGAAGGACATCGCGGACCGGAGATTGCTTTGCTTCGCTCGCAAGGATGCGGCGTTTGAAGGCGGCGCCGCATGCTAGGCAAGACCGCGGGGTCGCTGTTCTGGATGGCGCGCTATCTGGAGCGTAGCGAAAATAACGCGCGGCTGATCGACGCGGGGTTCCGCATCGCGCTGACGCGGTCGAGCACCGCGCGGTCGGAATGGCGGTCGGTGCTGGTGACGGCTGGGCAGGACCAGGCCTTTCGCCAGGCGCATGACCAGGATTACAGCTCGCAGCGCGTCGTCGATTTCATGCTGCGCGATCCCGCCAACCCGTCGAGCATCCTGTCGGTGGTGAAACAGGCGCGCGACAATGCCCGCACCGCGCGCACCTATCTGACGCGCGAGGCGTGGGAGGCGGTGAACACCAGCTGGATGACGATCACCGGCCTGCTCAAGCGGCAGGTGCGCGAGGACGATCTGCCCGACGTGCTGTCGGCGATCCGCCAGCAGAGCGCGCAGGTGCGCGGCGCGCTGACCGGCACGATGCTGCGCAATGACGGCTATAATTTCGCGCGGCTGGGCACCTTTCTGGAACGGGCCGACAACACGGCGCGCATCCTGGACGTCAAATATTATCTGCTGTTGCCGTCGGTCGCGCATATCGGCACGTCGATCGACAATGTGCAGTGGGAAACGATCCTGCGCTCGGTGTCGGCGCACCGCGCCTATAACTGGCTGTACGGGACCGAGATCAGCGCGCTGAAGATCGCCGAATTCCTGATCCTCTATAAACAGATGCCGCGCAGCCTGGCCTTTTGCTGCGACAAGATGAACGACAATCTCGGCTGGTTGCAGCGCGGCTATGGCGCGGAGACCGAGGCCGGCCGGATCGCGCACGACATCTGCGAAACGCGGCTGGCGCGGCCGATCCAGTCGATCTTCGACGGCGGCCTGCACGAATTCATCACCGCCTTCCTGTCCGCCAATGCGACGCTCGCGATGCAGATCGAGCGCGATTATCGTTTCGTGGAGTGATCGAGCATCCATGCGTCTCGCCGTCGAACATACCACCCGTTATCAATATGATACGCCGGTCGCCTATGCGTTGCAGCAGGTGCGGCTGACGCCGAAGGAGCGCCCCGGGCAACAGGCGGTGCATCATTGGACGATCGAGGTCGAGGGCGGCGCGCGCCAGCTGCATTACGACGATCATCACGGCAATGGCGTCGACCTGATCGCGGTGCATGGCGGGACCAGCGAACTGGTCATCCGCTGTCATGGCGAGATCGAACTGCTGACCACCGACGGGGTGATCGGCGCGCACCGCGGCGCGATGCCGCTGTGGATATTCCTGCGCCCGACCCCGCTGACGCGCGCGGGGCGCGGGGTGCGGGCGCTGACCGCCGCGCTGGGGCGTGATTTCGCCACCGATATCGAGCGCGCCCATGCACTGTCGGCGCTGATCATCGATCGGCTGGCGTACCGCATCGGCGTGACCGGCGCCGACACGACCGCCGAACAGGCGCTGGGCGGCGACGGCGGCGTGTGCCAGGACCATGCCCATATCTTTATCGCCGCGATGCGCCATATGGGGCATCCGGCGCGCTATGTGTCCGGCTACCTCAGGATGGACGACCGGACGCAGCAGGATGCGACGCACGCCTGGGCGGAGGCGCATTTCGACAATATCGGCTGGATCGGCTTCGACGTCAGCAACGGCCATTCGCCCGACGAACGCTATATTCGCGTCGCAACGGGGCTGGATTATCACGACGCCGCGCCGGTGCGCGGCATGCGATATGGTGCAGCGCAAGAAAATCTGGTTGTCCAATTGCAGGTCCAGCAATAATCGGGACCGGAACTGAAACGGGGGCGGATTCGGCGATTCGATGACCTATTGCGTCGGCATGCGTTTGAACAAGGGGCTGGTGTTCATGTCGGACACCCGCACGAACGCGGGCGTCGACGATATTTCGCAGGTCCGCAAGATGCGCAGCTGGCACCTGCCCGGCGAGCGCGTCATCACCTTGATGTCGGCGGGAAATCTGGCGACCACGCAGGCGGTCGTCAGCCTGCTCGACGAACGGACCAAGGCGCCGGAGGAACGGCATCCGTCGATTTTGGAAGCGCCGTCGATGTTCGCGGTCGCGACGATCGTCGGCGAAACGCTGCGCCAGATCGTGATGCGCCACAATGACGAGGGGCCGGCGGCCGAATCGCTGTTCCGCGCCTCGCTGATCGTAGGGGGACAGATCAAGGGCGCCGAACCGCGGCTGTTCCTGATCTATCCCGAGGGCAACTTCATCGAGGCGGGCGAGGACAATCCCTTCTTCCAGATCGGCGAGACGAAATATGGCCGGCCGATCATCGTGCGGTCCTATGACCCCGCCATGTCGTTCGAGGATGCGGTGAAATTGCTGTGCGTGTCGTTCGATTCGACGATCCGCGCCAATGCCGGCGTCGACCTGCCGATCGACCTGAAGGTCCATGAACGCGACGATTTCACCGGCGTTCACGAACGCCGCCTCGAACGCGGCGACGCCTATTTCCAGAGCGTGTCGGAGGGCTGGGCCGAGGCGCTGGGCATCGCATTGGCCGAACTGCCCGATTTCCATTTTTGAGTCGATGATACAGGCGCCATAGCGTCGCGTGTCCCCGCCGTCGCGGGTGCACACGGCGTTCTGGCATGGACGGCGATCACCTGTTCTTCCGTCCCTCGATCAGCCCGTCGACCAGGCCGGGATCGGCCAGCGTCGATGTGTCGCCCAGCGACCCGAAGTCGTTTTCGGCGATCTTGCGCAGGATGCGGCGCATGATCTTGCCGCTGCGCGTCTTGGGCAGGCCGGGGGTCAGGTGGATATGGTCGGGCGTCGCGATCGGGCCGATTTCGGTGCGGACCTGCTGCTTCAGCGCCGCGGCGACCTCGTCGGTCGGATCGACCCCGGCGTTCAACGTGACATAGGCGTAAATGCCCTGACCCTTGATGTCGTGCGGGAAACCGACGACCGCGGCCTCCGCCACCAGATCGTGCAGGACGAGCGCGCTTTCGACCTCGGCGGTGCCCATGCGGTGGCCCGACACGTTGATGACATCGTCGACACGCCCGGTGATCCGCCAGTACCCGTCATCGTCGCGGCGGCAGCCGTCGCCGGTGAAATATTTGCCTTTGTAGGTCGAAAAATAGGTCTGGATGAAGCGGTCGTGATCGCCATAGACGGTGCGCGCCTGTCCGGGCCAGCTATGCGTGATGCAGAGATTGCCCTCCGCCGCGCCGCCCGTCTGTTCATCGACCAGAACGCCGCCCTCCGCATCCACCAGTTGCGGGCGGATGCCGAAGAAGGGGCGGCCCGCGCTGCCCGGCTGCATCGCATGCGCGCCGGGCAGGGTGGTGATCATGATGCCGCCGGTTTCGGTCTGCCACCAGGTGTCGACGACGGGAATGCGGCCCTTGCCGACGGTCTTGTGATACCAGCGCCATGCCTCCGGATTGATCGGTTCGCCGACGCTGCCCAGCAGGCGCAGCGTCGACAGGTCGTGGCGCGTCACATAATCGTCGCCCTCGCGCATCAGGGCGCGGATCGCGGTCGGCGCGGTGTAGAGGATGTTCACCCGATGCTTGTCGACGACCTGCCAGAAGCGGTCGTGCGCGGGATGGTTGGGCACGCCTTCGAACATCAGCGTCGTCGCGCCGTTCTGGAGCGGGCCATAGACGACATAGCTGTGCCCCGTGACCCAGCCGATGTCGGCGGTGCACCAGAAAATCTCGCCCGGCCGATAATCGAAGCCATAGTAAAAGGTCGCGGCGGTCCAGACGCTGTAGCCGCCGACGCTGTGGAGCACGCCCTTCGGGCTGCCCGTCGAGCCGGAGGTGTAAAGGATGAACAGCGGGTCTTCGGCATTCATCGGCTCGCACGGGCATGTCGGTTCGACGTCGGCGGACAGCGCGTCGTACCAATGGTCGCGGCCTTCGCGCATCGCGACGTCGCCGCCGGTGTGCGCGATGACGAGCACCGCCTTCACGGTGACGCGTTCCAGCGCCTTGTCGACATTGGCCTTCAGCGGCACGGTCTTGCCGCCGCGCAGCCCTTCGTCGGCGCAGATCACCCAGTCGCTTCGGCAATCCTCGATCCGGCCGTGGATCGCCTCGGGCGAGAAGCCGCCGAAGATGACGCTGTGGATCGCGCCGATGCGCGCGCAGGCGAGCATGGCCACCGCGCCTTCGGGGACCATCGGCATATAGATGGTGACGCGGTCGCCCTTTTTGACGCCCATTTTCTTCAGCGTGTTGGCCATGCGGATCGTGTCCGCCAGCAGCGCGGCATAGCTGATGTGCCGCACCGCGCCATCGGGGGCGTCGGGTTCGAAGATGATCGCGGTGCGGTCGCCATGCCCCGCCGCGACATGGCGGTCGAGCGCATTGTGGCAGAGGTTGAGGACGCCGTCCTCATACCATCGGATCGATACCGGGTCGTAGGACCAGTTGGCGATCTTCGTCGGCGGCGTGATCCAGTCGAGCCTTTTCGCCTGCTCCGCCCAGAATGCATCGGGATCGTCGATGCTGGCGGCATAGAGCCGGTCATAATCCGCGGCGGTGCAGTGCGTGTTCGCGGCGGCATCGGCGGGAACCGGGACCAGAGGTTCGGAGGGGGGAAGGGTGGACATGGATCGCTCTCCTCAATTGCGCTTCTTTTAGCCGGTTGCATCGTGCGAAGTCGAGATGCCGGTCGGCGGCATAGGCTGTCGAGGCGTCTCGACCCTTCGACCGGCTCGGGACAGGCTGCGCTCGACACGAACGGGGGCAGGGGATTAGAGGCAGCGCAAGATCGCAATCGAAAGGACGAAAGATGGCGGGAGTCGGCGAAGAGGTCGGACGGCTGCTCGACGGATTGGGCGTCGATCGCGGGACATGGGCCGACGGGTCGATGCCGTCGCTGTCGCCGCTGACCGGCGAGCAGGTGGCGAGCGTGCGCGTCGCGGATGCCGCCGATGTGGATGCGGCGCTGGACCGGGCGGCGGCGGCGTTCCGCGCGTGGCGCCACGTCCCGGCGCCCCGCCGCGGCGAACTGGTCCGGCTGTTCGGCGAGGAACTGCGCGCCGCGAAGGATGATCTGGCGACGCTGGTGACGATCGAGGCGGGCAAGATTCCATCCGAAGGCGCGGGCGAGGTGCAGGAGATGATCGACATCTGCGATTTCGCCGTCGGCCTGTCGCGCCAGCTTTATGGACTGACCATCGCGACCGAACGGCCGGGGCACCGGATGATGGAGGTGTGGCACCCGCTGGGCGTCGTCGGGGTGATTTCGGCGTTCAACTTCCCCGTCGCGGTGTGGGCGTGGAACGCGGCGCTGGCGCTGGTGTGCGGCAACAGCGTGGTGTGGAAGCCGTCGGAAAAGACGCCGCTGACCGCGCTGGCGACGCAGGCGATCTTCGCACGCGCGGCGGCGCGTTTCGGCGATGCGCCCGAAGGCTTGTGCGGGCTGCTGATCGGCGGGCGCGAGGCGGGCGAGGCGCTGGTCGACGACGCGCGCGTCGCGCTGCTGTCGGCGACCGGATCGACGCGCATGGGCCGCGCCGTGGCGCCGCGCCTGGCCGCGCGGTTCGCGCGCGCGATTCTGGAACTGGGCGGCAACAATGGCGTGATCGTCGCGCCGTCGGCCGACCTGGACCTGGCGCTGCGCGGGGTGGCGTTCGGGGCGATGGGCACGGCGGGGCAGCGGTGCACCACGACGCGCCGCCTGTTCCTGCACGACAGCATATACGACGGCTTCGTGGCAAAGCTGAAGGCCGCCTATGCCAGCGTCGCGGTCGGCAATCCGCTGAAAGACGAGGTGCTGGTCGGCCCGCTGATCGACCGCGCGGCCTATGAGGCGATGCAGGACGCGCTGGCGGGTGCGAAGGCGGCGGGCGGCATCGTGCACGGCGGGACGCGCGTCGGCGAGACGCGGAACAGCGGGGGCAACAGCTTCTATGTGCGGCCCGCGCTGGTCGAAATGCCGGGGCAGGCCGGGCCGGTGCTGGAAGAGACGTTCGCGCCGATCCTCTATGTCATGCGCTACGACGATCTGGACGATGCGATCGCGCGGCATAATGATGTCGCGGCGGGACTGTCGTCGGCGATCTTCACCACCGACATGCGTGAGGCCGAGCGTTTCCTTGCGGCCAGCGACTGCGGCATCGCCAACGTCAATCTGGGGACCAGCGGGGCGGAGATCGGCGGGGCGTTCGGCGGTGAGAAGGAAACCGGCGGCGGGCGCGAGAGCGGATCGGATTCGTGGCGCCAATATATGCGGCGCGCAACGAACACGGTGAATTATTCGGACGCGCTGCCGCTGGCGCAGGGGGTTTCGTTCGATCTTAGTTGAAAACAAGAACGTCATTGCGAGCGAAGCGACGCAATCCCCAGCTATCGGCCTCGCGCAAGGTTGATAGCTGGAGATTGCCGCGTCGCCTTCGGCTGCTCGCAATGACGGGGTAAGTTAGTTTATGCGCCAGCCGAAGCCTTCGTCCAGCGTCACAATCTGTCCGGCCGTGCCGACCGGCTCCGCTTTGCCGTCGGTCAGAAATGCCAGCATCGCGGCGTCGGTCACATCGACATGCGCCAGCGTCCGCTTGTCCTCAGGCGTCCGCGCGACGATGACCCCGGCTTTCGGGGTGCCGTCGCGGCCGTAGAAGATGGTGTAGCTCTCGATCGTCGCCGATCCGGCATAATCCTCGACCAGTTCGGGCACTGGGCCGCGCTTCGCTTCGGCTTCGGCCTGATAGTCGAAATCTTGCGGAAAGCGCGCCGCCGCGATCGGCTCGCTCGCCAATATGATGCAGTGATTGTCGGTCGCGAAGCCGCCATTGGCGAACAGGAAACCAGTGCGGCCTTCCTGCCGCAGCTTTTCCACCATCGAGACGATGGCATGGCTCATATAATTGGCGATCGGGCCGCCGCCGAAGGTCAGGCCGCCGAACACGCTGGCGGGGCGGTCCCACGGCCAGCCGAGGATGCGCCGCGCCATCTTGGGCACGCAGGGGAAGCAGCTGTACAGTTCGACATGGTCGAAATCCTCCACGGTCATGCCGTTGAGGGCGAGCGTGCGGGTGATCGACGTTTCCATGCTGACGCTGTGGTCGTAGCGGTCGCGGCCAAGAATGCTCGGCGGTTCCTTTGCCGCCGCGCCCATGCCGACATGGATCAGCCGGTCGTCGGCGATGCCGCGCCGCCGCGCTTCGGCCAGGCTGGCGACAAGGAAGCCCGCGCCCTGATTGACCGAGCTGTTGGCGACCATCAGCTTGGAGTAGGGAAAGGCGATCGGCCGGTTGCGGTCGTCGATGCGCAGAATGTCCTCCGACGTCGCAGGCTTGCGGATCCAGGCGCCGTCATTGTCCGCCGCGACCTGGGAAAAGCGCGACCAGATTTCGGCGCTTTCGAACTGTGCGTCCTCCAGGCTTTCGCCCCACGCGGCGCGGGTGGCGTTTTCATAAAGCGGGTAGACGTCGACCGGCGCGGCCAGCCCGTACTTCTGGGCATAGTCGGGCTCGCGCCGCGTCGCGACCTTGCGGATCGCATTATAGCTCTTGTCCTCGCCGGACGCGACCTTGGCGGCGCGGCCCGCGGCGGTACGCAGCGCCTCGCCGCCAACGATGGCCGCCAGCTTGATCTCGCCCGCGCCGATGCGGTTCGCGGCCTCGTTGAGCAGGCGCACCGGCGTGTCGCCGTGCGGGGCGGCGGACTGGTAGTTGATCGCGGCCGCCGCCCCGATCGCGGCGGCCAGCGGTTCGCAGAGCGGTCCCAGCGCGCGGAAGCTGATCTGGTCGACGATGGCGAGGCTGTCGATGTCGGCGAGCGGCACCCCGGCGTCGGCGGCCGCCGCCTTCAGCGCGGCGACCATCAGGCCCAGCGAATCGAGCCCGGCGTCGGGATCGTCGGGGCGGTCGTTGACCTGTCCGACGCCGATGATGACGGGAATGCGTTCGGGGTCGGTCATTCAAATTCTCCGGTCGTGTCGAGCGAAGTCGAGACACCCATCGGGGCAGGGTGCGGTTGAGGGGCATCTCGACTTCGCTCGATGCGAACGGAAATCGGGGGCGCACCAAGGGTCATCGTCAGCGCGCCTTCCATTCGGGCTTGCGCTTTTCGGCGAAGGCGCGCGGACCTTCGCGGGCGTCCTCGCTGCGCATCAGCGCGCTGCGTTCGATGCTGTTATGCTCCCAATAGGACGCGTCGGCGGCGATGCGGCCGTCCTGGATGCCCAGCGCGACGCGTTTCGACGCCTGCACCGACAGCGGGGCGTTGGCGGCGATCCGTTCGGCGAGCGCGATCGCGGTGGGGAGCAGGTCGGCGAGCGGGACGACGTGATTGACGAGGCCATGTTGGGCGGCGCGCGCGGCCGGGATCGGGTCGCCGGTCAGCATATATTCCATCGCCAGCTTGCGCGGCAGCTGCTGCGCGAGGCGGAAGGCGCCGCCGGCGGCGGCGAACAGCCCGACCTTGACCTCGGGCAGCCCGAATTGCGCATGATCGGCGGCAACGATGATGTCGCTCGTCAGCGCGATCTCGCAGCCGCCGCCAAAGGCGAAACCGTTGACCGCGGCGATGATGGGTTTCGAGATCGGGTGCGAGACCATGCCGGCAAAGCCCCACGCCTGTTGCGCCGGGTCGTCGGGTTGCAGGCTTTCGCCGCGCGACAGGGCGACGAGGTCGGCGCCCGCGCAGAAACTCTTGTCGCCCGCGCCGGTGATGACGACGGCGCGGATGTCGGGATCGGACTCCGCCGCTTCGAGCGCGGTGCCGATGCCGACATGGACGGCAGCGTTGACGGCGTTGCGCGCCTCCGGCCGGTTGATCGTGACGATCAGCACATGGCCCTGGCGGTCGGTAAGGATGGCGGCGTTGGCGGCGTCGGTCATGGCGATTCTCTCCCTTTCGGGGGAGTATCGCGGGGAGTTGACGTTTACGTCAACTGGAAAGGACGGGCGTTCAAAATGCCGCGTGCACCCGCGAAGGCGGGTGCCCATCACCCGGCGGCGCTATTTTGAACCGGCGGGAGATGGGTCCCCGCCTTCGCGGGGACACACGGATTTTTATTTCGGCAGAATCAGATCGACTGGCCGGTCTTCGCCCAGTCGGCGAGGAAGCCTTCGATGCCCTTTTCGGTCAGGACATGCTTGAAGAGGCCCTTGATCACCGACGGCGGCGCGGTCATCACGTCGGCGCCGATCTTGGCCGCTTCCAGCACATGGATGCCGTGGCGCACGCTGGCGACGAGGATTTCGGTGTCGAAGGCGTAATTGTCGTAGATCAGCCGGATGTCGGCGATCAGCTGCATCCCGTCGAACCCGTTATCGTCGTGGCGGCCGACGAAGGGCGAGACGAAGGTGGCGCCCGCCTTGGCGGCGAGCAGCGCCTGGGTCGCCGAGAAGCAGAGCGTGACATTGACCATCGTCCCGTCGCCGGTCAGCGCCTTGCACGTCTTCAGCCCGTCGATCGTCAGCGGCACCTTGATGCAGACATTGTCCGCGATCTTGCGGAGGATTTCGGCCTCCTTCATCATCGTGTCATGGTCGAGCGCGACGACTTCGGCCGAGACGGGGCCGTCGACGATGGCGCAGATTTCCTTAGTCACTTCCTTGAAATCGCGGCCCGATTTGGCGATCAGCGACGGGTTGGTGGTCACACCGTCGAGCAGGCCGGTCGCGGCGAGTTCCTGAATATCGGCGATTTCGGCGGTGTCGGCGAAGAATTTCATGGATGGCGATCCTGCTGGATGGTGATTCGGGTTTAAAGCCCCGTAAAACGGTTTGGCTGTCATTGCGAGCGAAGCGACGCAATCTCCAGCCATCGGCCTTGCACAACGTGGATAGCTGGAGATTGCCTCGTCGCTTCGCTCCTCGCAATGACGCGGATCAAAAGCGCTGGCGTTCCATCTTTGTTCCGATTATGCGACCCACATGGCCAAAGCGAAACGTCAATATGTCTGCCAGAATTGCGGCGCGGTCAGCTATCGCTGGCAAGGGCAGTGCGCCGATTGCGGCGAGTGGAACACGCTGGCCGAGGAGGCGGCCGAGACCGTCTTTTCGGCGAAGCACGACCTGTCGCGCGGCGGCCGGTCGCTGGCGCTCGAGACGCTCGACGTGCACAGCCCGATGCCCGAGCGGATGCTGTGCGGCATCGCCGAGTTCGACCGCGCGCTGGGCGGCGGCTTCGTCGCGGGATCGGCGACGCTGATCGGCGGCGATCCGGGGATCGGCAAGTCGACGCTGCTGTTGCAGGCCGCGGGGCGGCTGGCGAAGGCGGGCAAGTCGGTCGTCTATATCAGCGGCGAGGAAGCCGCGGGGCAGGTGCGGCTGCGCGCGCAGCGGCTGGGACTGGGCGATGCGCCGGTCGCGCTGGCGAGCGCCACATCGGTGCGCGACATATTGGCGACGCTCGATGGGCGGGCGGCCGATTTCGTCGTGATCGATTCGATCCAGACGATGCACAGCGACCTGATCGACAGCGCGCCGGGCACGGTGAGCCAGGTCCGCGCGAGCGCGCAGGAACTGATCCGCCATGCCAAGGACAGCGGCGCGGCGGTCGTGCTGGTCGGCCATGTGACGAAGGACGGGACGATCGCGGGCCCGCGCGTGCTGGAACATATGGTCGACACGGTGCTGGCGTTCGAGGGCGAGCGCAGCCACCAATATCGCATCCTGCGCGCGGTGAAGAACCGCTTCGGCGGCACCGACGAGATCGGCGTGTTCGCGATGGGCGAGGAAGGGCTGGGCGAGGTCGCCAACCCGTCGAGCCTGTTCCTGACCGACCGCAGCCGCGACGTGCCGGGGTCGGTGGTGTTCCCCGCGCTGGAAGGCACGCGGCCGGTGCTGGTCGAGGTGCAGGCGCTGACCGTTCGGCTGGCGAGCGGGGCAACGCCCCGAAGGGCCGTGGTCGGGTGGGACAGCGGGCGGCTGGCGATGGTGTTGGCGGTGCTGGAGGCGCGCTGCGGGCTTCAGATGGGAGCCGCCGAAGTCTATCTGAACATCGCGGGTGGATACCGGCTGACCGATCCGGCGGCCGATCTGGCGGTCGCGGCGGCGCTGATCTCCGCCTTCAGCGAACGGCCGGTGCCCGCCGATGCGATCGTCTTCGGCGAATTGTCGCTGTCGGGCGAGGTGCGCCCGGTCGCGCATGACGGCTTGCGCCTGCGCGAAGCGGCGAAGCTCGGCTTTTCAAGCGCCTGGGGGCCAAAGGGCATGAAGGCTGTGAACGGGATCGGCGTGTCGGGCTTCGCGCGGCTTGGCGAACTGGTTGACCTGATGCTGGGCCGCGGCGGCAGCGACTGACGTCGACTCCGTCCGCCAACGGTCGATCGCCTCTTGCAAAATCCGCGTGTCCCCGCGAAGGCGGGAACCCATATCCGTCTGGGCCGCATCCGCCGGCCGGAGATGGGGCTCCGCCCGCGCGGGGACATGCTGGTTCAATTTTTCTGTGAGGACGCCCCGACATTGGGAAGCCTGACCGCCCTCGATATTCTTGTGCTCGCGCTCGTCGGCGGCAGCGCGATCCTCGGCTTTTCGCGCGGGCTGGTGCAGGAGGTGACGACGCTGCTCGCCTGGGTCGCGGCGATCCTGGCGGTGCGGTTCCTGCATCCGGCGCTGACCGGCGTGCTGGCGGGCTGGGTCGGCACCGATGGCGGCGCCGCGATGCTGGCGTTCGTGCTGTTGTTCGGCGGCGTGTTCGCGGGCGCGAAATGGGGATCGCGCGCGATGGGACGGCGCAGCCGAGCCTCGCTGGTCGGCGGGTTCGACCGCGGGCTGGGCGCCGGGTTCGGCGCGGTCAAGGGGCTGATGATCGCCACGATCGGCTTCATGGTCGTCACCCTGCTGTATGACATCGGCTATGGCACGGCACAGCGGCCCGCGTGGATGACCGACAGCCGGACCTATCCGGCGCTGAGCGCGACGAGCGCGGCGATGAGCAAGGTGATCGCCGACCGGCGCAGCGAGGCGCGCGCGGCACAGGAGTCGGCCGACGAGCAGGACGCCGCGGGCGCCGGCACGCGATGAGCGCGCCGCTGTACAATCGCGACATATTGGCGCTGGCGGTGGCGACGGCCGATTATCTGCCGCTGCCCGACGCGCCCTATCGCGCCAGTCTGCGCGCGCCGCTGTGCGGCAGCCGCATCCTGCTCGACCTCGATGCCGGGGCCGACGGGCGGGTGCGCGCCGTCGGGCTGCATGTCGAGGCGTGCGCGCTGGGACAGGCGGCGGCGGCGCTGGTCGCGCGCCATGCACCCGGGCGCGGCATCGCCGATCTGCGCGCGGCGCGCGCCGGAATCGCCGACTGGTTCGGCGGCGGCGCGGCCCGGCCGGACTGGCCGGGGTTCGACCTGCTGGCGCCCGCACGCGATTATCCGGCGCGGCACGGCGCGATCCTGCTGCCCTTCGACGCGGCGATCGCCGCGCTCGAACAGGCGGAGGCGGCATCGTGACGTTGACGATCCTCGCCGCGTCGGCCGCCGACGTGGCGGCGGAGGCGGCGACGGACACCGCGCTGATCGAAGGGACGATCCTGCTGGGCGTCGCGACGTTGTTCGTGCTGTTGTTTCGCCGCCTGGGTCTGGGCGCGGTGCTGGGTTATCTGGTCGCCGGCGCCCTGGTCGGGCCGCACGGGCTGGGACTGGTCGGCGGCGCCGAATCGAAACTGGCCTTCGCCGAGATCGGCATCGCCTTCCTGCTGTTCCTCGTCGGGCTGGAACTGCACCCGCGGCGCCTGTGGCAACTGCGCCGCGCGATCTTCGGGCTGGGCTTCGCCCAGGTGGCGGTGACGGGGCTGGTGCTGACCGCGCTGATCATCGCGGCGCTGGGGTTCAGTTGGCAGGCGGCGCTGGCGCTCGGCCTGCCGCTGGCGCTGTCGTCGACGGCGCAGGTGCTGCCGGGCCTGAAAAGTTCGGGCCGCATCAATTCGCCCTTCGGCGAAAAAGTGTTTTCGATCCTGCTGTTTCAGGATCTGGCGATCGTGCCGATGATCACCATCGTCGCCGCGCTGTCGCGCGCGCCCGCCAACCCCGCCGCGCCGCCCGGATGGCAGATGGCGCTGACGACGCTGGCGGCGATCGCGGCGCTGGTGCTGGCGGGGCGCTTCGTCGTCAACCCGCTGCTGCGTGTCGTCGGCCGCTATGGCGAGCGCGAATTGTTCGTCGTCGTCGGCCTGTTCGCCGTGCTGGCGAGCGCGGCCTTCATGCACAGTCTGCACCTGTCGACCGCGCTGGGCGCGTTCATCGCGGGCGTGATGCTGGCCGATTCGGCGTACCGGCACGAGATAGAAGCCGACATAGAGCCTTTTCGTCTCGTGCTGCTTGGCCTCTTCTTCCTGGCCGTGGGAATGGTGCTCGACATCGGCGTCGTGCTGGAACAGCCGCTGCTCGTCCTCACGCTCGCCGCCGGGCTGGTCGGGGTGAAGCTGGCGGTGCTGGCGGGGATCGCGCGGCTGGCGGGCATGACGTGGAAGGCGGCGCTGGGCATGGGCCTGCTGCTGAGCCAGGGGGGCGAGTTCGGCTTTCTGCTGTTCACCCAGGCGTCCGACGCGATGCTGATCGCGCCGTCCGCCGCCAGCCTGTTCAGCGCGGTCGTGACCCTGTCGATGGTCTCCACCCCCTTTCTGATGCTGTTCGCGCGCAATTTCGAATTCGCGCCCGACCGCGACGGCCCGGTGCTGGAAGACCCCGAAAATGCGCCGCGCGGGTCGGCGCTCGTCATCGGCTATGGCCGCGTCGGCCAGATCGTCGCGCAGATGCTGCACGCGGTCGACTGTTCGGTGACGCTGATCGACAGGAAGCCGAGCCAGATCGAACTGTCGGGGCGCTTCGACACGAAAGTCTATTATGGCGACGGGTTGCGGCTCGATCTGCTGCGCCGGGCGGGCGCCGAAGAGGCGAAGCTGATCGTCTATTGCATCGACGACCGCACGCTCGATGCCGAGGCGCTGCGCCCGATCGTGGAAGCATTTCCGGACGCTCAGATACTGGTGCGGGTGTACGACCGGCGCCAGTTGATGGCGGTGGGCGGCGCGGGCGCGAGCGGCGTGGTGCGCGAAGTGTTCGAAAGCTCGATCGCGCTGGGGCTGATGGCGCTCGACCGGCTCGGCGTCGGCGGGCATGAACAGGAGGATGTCGAAGCGGCGCTGCGCCACCTCGACAAGCTGCGTCTGGATGCCCAGATCAGCGAGGGCGATCTGGCGGCCGGGCTCGACCACCGCTTCGGCCCCGGCGGCGGCCGCCAGGCGGCAAGCGTCCTCGACAAGCTGCGCGAACGGCGGCAGGCGGCGAAGATCGCGAAGGAAGAGGCCGAGACGAAGGGCGACGGCGAAGCGGCGGCCGGCGGTTAGGGCCGGGAACCCTGCGCGCGGGCGGCGCGCACCATCATGGCGGCGCATAACCCGGCCGCGAGCAGCATCGGCGCCGCCGCCACCGCCATCGCCAGCAGCAGATTGCCCGCCACCGCATGATCGGACAACAGCCCCGTCGCCAGCGGGCCGACAGCGCAGAAGGCGGCGATCACGAAGCTGTAGATGGCGAAGCTGCGCGCGCGCAGTTCGGCCGGGATGATATCCTGAAGGATGGTGGGGATCAGCGCGTTGGCGGTGCTGGTCAGCGCGAGGAACAGCGCGATCATCGCCAGCGCCTGCCGCTCGGTGCCCGCGGCGCCGAGCCAGAGGACGCACGGCACCGCGACGAGCGCGCCCGCCGCCATGACCAGCGGCCGGGCGCCGTCGCCGAAGCGGCTTTGCAGCAGCCGGTCGACGGTCCCGGCGACGGCCAGGCTGCCGAGGCTGGTGACGAGGGTGATGAGGCCCAGCGCGTGGCCGGTCGGCACCAGGTCGGCGCCGAAGCGGCGGACCAGCCCCAGCGCCGCGAGCGGCGCGACCGCCTGAACCGACACGGCGAGCCCGCCCGCGGCGCCGACGAACAGCAGGATGCGGCGGCGATGGGCGCGGAGGAAGGGCATCAGCGCCGCCTTGGGCGCGCCGCCCGCCGACGCGAGGGCGGTGCGCGGCGGATCGGGCAGCGTCGACCCGACCAGCAGCAGCGGGATGGCGAGCAGGCTGAGGCAGAGCAGCGCGGCGCGCCACGGCTCCATCGACGGCGGCGCGATCCACCCCGCCGCCTCGAGCAGATTGCCGCCGAAATAAAAGCCCGCGCTGGCCCCGGTCGCCATCAGCGCGGCGAACAGCAGGTTGGACGGCACCCGGTGCCGTTCGCCGACCAGATCGGGGATCAGCGAATAGACGACGGGGATCATCGCGAATTCGGTGATGCCCGACGCCGCGCGGCCAAGAAAGAACAGCTCGAAATTCGGCGCCAGCCCGCCCAGCGCGGTCAATATCCCCCACAGGAAGATCAGCGCGAGCAGGATCGTCTTGCGCGAATGGCGGTCGGCCAGCCGCGCGAGCGGGATGGCGAGCGCGCTGGCGACCAGGATGCCCGCGATGCCGTGCAGCGCGCCGATCACCGCGTCGCCGACGCCGAAACTTTGCTGGATCGCGGGCGACAGGATCGAATGGAGCCCGCGGTCGCTCATCTGCACGCCCGCGGTCACGCCCAGAAAGATCACCGTCGACAGGCCGGCCGGGGTCGTTTCCCGGTCGCCGGTCTTCAGGGCCGATGTATCGGCGATCGCCGCCAAGTCCGCATCTCCGCAATGCCTATTGCAACGCAATTGCAACGGCGTCGATGGCTATAGGAGATTGGCCGGCGAGGGAAGGGGCTATTGATCCTGCAGAAAGGCGGCGACGCGGTCGAGGCCATAGGCGTCGGTAACGAAGCTTTGTCCGATGCCGCGCGTCAGGATCAGCGGCAACCGGCCGTCGCGCACCTTCTTGTCGTGCGCCATATGCCCGGCCAGCGTGTCGCCGTCGGCAACCACCCCGGCGCTCGCAAGGTCGTGGGGCAGGCCGGTGGCGGCCAGATGCGCGGCGACCCGGTCGGCGTCGGCGGCGGCGCACAGCCCCTGCGCGGCGGAGAAGCGATGCGCGAGCGCCATGCCCGCCGCCACCGCCTCGCCATGCAGCAGCTTGTCCGAATAGCCCGTCTCGGCCTCCAGCGCATGGCCGAAACTGTGGCCGAGGTTGAGCAGTGCGCGCACGTCCTGCGTCTCGCGCTCGTCGGCGGCGACGATGCGCGCCTTGGCGGCGACGCTGTGCGCGATCGCGCGGTGCTGCGCCGCGCTGTCGCCCGCGAGCAGCGCGGCGGCGCCCTCCGCCTCGCACCAGGCGAAGAAGGCGGCATCGTCGATCAGGCCATATTTGACGACTTCGGCATAGCCCGCGCGCAATTCGCGCGGCGGCAGCGTAGCCAGCGTCGTCGGGTCGATGATCACCAGCGCCGGCTGGTGGAAGGCGCCGATCAGATTCTTGCCCGCCGCGACGTTGATCGCGGTCTTGCCGCCGACGCTGCTGTCGACCTGGGCCAGCAGGCTGGTCGGCACCTGGACGAAGGAACAGCCGCGCTTGACGATGCTGCACGCGAAGCCGACGAGGTCGCCGATCACGCCGCCGCCGAGAGCGATGACATGGTCGCTGCGTTCCACCCCTTCGCCGATCAGCCATTCGGTGAGCTGGGCAAGGCCCGACCAGCTCTTGATCGCTTCGCCGGGTGCGAGCACGAGCGATGCGGTGGCGATCCCCGCATCGGCGAGCGATGCTTCGACCGCCGCCAGATAATGCGGCGCGACATGGGCGTCGGTGACGATCATCGTGCGCGGACGGCGCAGCAGCGGACGGACGTGCACGCCGATTTCCGCGATCAGGCCGTCGCCGATCAGGATGGGGTAGCTGCGTTTGCCAAGATCGACGGTCAGGCTTTCCATTGGGCGAGGGACTCCATGATCGCGCGCACAGTGTGGTCGTGCGGGTTGCTGGCCGAACTGACGCGGATATGCGCCTCGGCATAGATGGGATTGCGGACGGCGGCGAGTTCGCGCAGCACCTCGCCCGGATCGCGATCCTTGAGCAGCGGCCGGTGGCTGCGCCGGGCGACGCGGTCGATCAGCGTCGGGATGTCGGCGTCGAGCCACACGCTGAGGCTGTCCTGCTGAATCAGCGCGCGGGTCTCGTCGTTCATGAAGGCGCCGCCGCCGGTCGCCAGCACCAGCGGCCTGCCGCCGAGCAGCCGCGCGATGACGCGGCGTTCGCCGTCGCGGAAATGCGCCTCGCCGAAGCGCGCGAAAATGTCCGATATCGTCATGCCGGCGGCGTTCTCGATCTCGTCGTCGGCATCGGCGAAGGGCATCTTCAGCCGCTGGGCCAGGCGGCGGCCGATCGTCGATTTTCCCGACCCCATCAGCCCGACGAGCACGATCGATCGGTCGCGGATCGTCGCGGGAAGGGCATTCGCCGGGCTTTTCGGGTTTCGCGCCATCGTGGGCGCGGCTATACCGCCGACGACGCGCGGGACAATGGTTTTGCGCGGGTGACGATATTTGGGCATGGAAAGTTGCGCAGGGCGGACGGATCGGGAAAGGGGCGCTGGATCGCACGGTTGATCGTGCTGGCGCTGGCGGTCGTCGCCTTTGCGCTGTTCCTGCTGTTTCTGGGGCGGCCGACCGCACCGCGTATGATTGAGGTGGACGTGACCGACAAGATTGCCGAAAGCGCACCGCGATGACGACGAAGACCCCCATCAAAACGCTGACGCTGGCGCTGGGCCTGTCGGGAACCGCGCTGGCCGCCGTGCTGGTGCTGCCCGCGCTGGCGCAGGAATCGCTGCTCCCCGAAGGATTCGGGGGACCGTCCGACACGCCCGCGCCGCGTCCCGCGCCCACCCCGGCCCCGACCGCCACCCCCACGCCGCGCCCGACGTCCGGCGCGACTCCGGGGGGCGCGACTCCTGGCAGCACGGCCGCGCCCGGCGCGTCCGCCGTCGCGCCGCCGCCCGTCACCGCGACCCTGGCCGACGGCGCCGAAACGGGTCTGGACGAGGGCGACGAGGATCTGGTCGAACCCGGCACGCTGAAATATGACCTGCCGCCGGGCACCCGCCGACTGTTGACCCGCATCGGCCCGCTGACCCCCGAAACCGGCGGGCTGGCGCCCGATGCCTTTGGCGTGCGCGGCCAATACGCCGCCGCCGTGATGCGCAAGACGGGCGGGACGCTGGCGTCGCGCTGGGGCCAGATATTGCTGCGCCGCTCGCTCGCCTCCGCGATCGACACGCCCGCGACGATCAACGGCGCCGACCTGGCGGCCGACCGCGCCGCGCTGTTGCTGCGGATGGGCGAATCGACCGCCGCGCGGATGATCGTCCAGTCGGTCGATTATGACCGATCGACCCCGCGGCTCGTTGCGGTCGTCCAGCAGACCTATCTGGCCAACGCCGACCCGGCGGGCCTGTGCCCCTATGTCCCCGCCGGTCTGGCGCATGGCGACGAGCATAGCTGGCGCCTGTCGGCCGCCATCTGTTCGGGCTTTGCGGGCGAGGCGGGCCCGGCGGGCTGGGCGATCGGCCGCGTGCGGTCGAGCGGCCGTATCGCCAATTTCGACATATTGCTTGCCGAGCGCGTGCTGGGCGCGAGTGCAGCGGGCCGCCGGTCGACGACGATCGAGTGGGACAAGGTCGACCGGCTGACCAGCTGGCGCTTCGGCCTGGCCACCGCGACCGCGATCGGGATACCGGCCGCGCTGCGCAAGACCGAGCCGGGCTACATGCGCGGCTGGACCGTGCTGGCGCCGATGACCGATATGGCCGACCGCATCGCCGCGGCGCCCGACGCGGCGGTGCGCGGCGTGTTGTCGAGCGAGGCCTATGTCTCGTTGATCAGCGCGGCGGCGAGCGAGGCGGAGCCGCCCGAGGCGCTGGCGAACCAGACCGACCTGCTGCGCCGCGCGTTCGGGTCGCGCGGCGGGGCGGATCGCTATGCCGCGATGCAGTCGCTGTGGGGCGGCGGCGAAGCCGGAGCGGCGGGCGGCGTGCAACGCTATGCCGCGCTGGTGGCCACGGCGCGTGCGGCGGCGGCCCTGCCGACCGCCACCGATGTCGGCGATGATCCTTGGCAGTTGCTGGGATCGATGATGGCCGGCGGCTATGACAATAATGCGATGGCATGGGTTCCGACCGTCAATGTCGGCAGCCGCGCGTGGGGCGTGCTGGCGGTCGGATCGCCGCGGCCGCTGAACGGGACGAGCGCCGGCGCGGTCGGCACCTTTTCGGGCAATGACGACAGTCCCGACTATCTGCGCAGCAAGCTGTTGCTGGCGGGGCTGGCGGGGCTGGGCCGCATCGACGAAGGCGCCGCGGCGTCGGCGGCGGGCAGCCTGAGCGTCGACCTGGGCCGGCAGACCCGCTGGACGCGCGCGATCGAGGCGGCGGCCGAGCGGCGCGAGCCGGGCATGGTCGCGCTGCTCGCGGCGGCCGGGATGCAGGGCGACTGGTCGAAGATGCCGCCCTATCACCTCTATCACATCGTCCGGGCGCTGCGCGCGGTCGGGCTGGAAGCGGAAGCGCGGATGATCGCGGCCGAAGCGGTCGTGCGTGTCTGATATTGTCGTGGGGGAGCCGGCAGGCGCCGCTGTCCTTCATGTCTGACGGGGCGCTGATCGATCGGTTTCTGGAGATGATGGCGGCCGAGCGTGGCGCATCCCGCAACACGCTGGCGGCGTATAAGCGCGATCTGGAACAGGCGGCGGAGCGGGCGCGCGGAGCGTTGGGCGACGCCGACGTCGCGGAACTGCGGCGGCTGATGGCCGGATATCGCGATCTGGCGGCGAGCAGCGCGGCGCGCAAGCTGTCGGCGCTGCGGCAATTCTTCGCCTTTCTGCTCGACGAAGGCGACCGGGCCGACAATCCCGCGCTCGACATCGCGCGTCCGGCAACGCGCCGGCCGCTGCCGCGCATCCTGGGACATGGCGATGTCGATGCATTGTTTGCGCGCGCCGGCGAAGAAGCGTCGGGCGACGCGGCGGCACCGGCGGCGGTGCGGATGCTGCTGCTGATCGAACTTCTCTATGGGTCGGGGCTGCGCGCGAGCGAGTTGGTGTCGCTGCCGCGCCGCGCCGTTGCGGGCGGGCGCGAATATCTGATTGTGCGGGGCAAGGGCGACAAGGAACGGCTGGTGCCGCTATCCGACCGCGCGCGCGATGCGCTGGGCCGCTGGCTGCCATTGGTCGATGGCGGATCGCCCTGGCTCTTTCCGTCGGGAAAGGCGCATCTATCGCGCGTCCGCCTGTTCCAGATGCTGCGCGAACTGGCGGCGCGCGCCGGGATCGATCCGGCGTCGGTCAGCCCGCATGTGCTGCGCCACGCCTTTGCCACCCACCTGCTCGAAGGCGGGGCCGATCTGCGCGCCCTGCAACTGATGCTGGGGCACAGCGACATCGCGACCACCGAAATCTATACCCATGTCGACAGCCGCCGTCTGGTCGAGCTGGTCAACCGGCGCCATCCGCTCGCCCGAATGGATGCGGGAGCGCCAGACGTTGACGCCGCGTCGCCTTCGGCTTAGCGACTCCGGCCATGACAGCCTTTCTGGATTTTGAAAAACCGGTCGCGGCGCTGGATCGGCAAATTGCCGAACTGCGCGAAATGGGGGACGATCCGTCGCTCAATATCGACAATGACATTGCGCGGCTGGAGGACAAGTCCTCGAAATTGCTGCGCGATATCTATGCCAAGCTGACGCCTTGGCAAAAGACGCAGGTCGCGCGCCACCCCGACCGCCCGCATTTCAAACATTATGTCGCGGGCCTGTTCGACGACTGGATGCCGCTGGCCGGCGATCGCAATTTTGGCGACGATCACGCGATCCTGGGCGGACTCGCGCGCTTTCGCGGCCGCCGGGTTATGGTGATCGGGCATGAAAAGGGCGACGATATTCCGTCGCGGATGAAGCATAATTTCGGCATGGCGAAGCCCGAGGGCTATCGCAAGGCGATCCGCCTGATGCAGCTGGCCGACCGTTTCGGCCTGCCGGTGGTGACGCTGGTCGACACGTCGGGCGCCTTTCCCGGCATCCAGGCCGAAGAGCGGGGGCAGGCCGAAGCCATCGCCCGGTCGACCGAACAATGCCTGGCGCTGGGCGTGCCGATGGTCGCCGCGATCGTCGGCGAGGGCGGATCGGGCGGCGCGATCGCGCTGGCCGCCGCGAACCGCGTGCTGATGTTCGAACATGCCGTCTATTCGGTGATCTCGCCCGAAGGATGCGCCTCCATCCTGTGGCGCACGTCGGACAAGGCGCCCGAGGCGGCGACCGCCATGAAGATGTCGGCGCAGGACCTGCTCGGCCTGAAGATCATCGACCGCATCGTTCCCGAGCCCATCGGCGGGGCGCACCGCGCGCCCGATATTGCGATCGGCGCGCTGGGCGACGCGATCGCCGAGGAACTGGACGCGCTGGCGGCGCTGCCCGGCGACGCGCTGCTCGCCGCGCGCGAGGAAAAATATCTGGCGATGGGGCGCGGCTGACGCTGCGGGATGCCGCGCGGGGCGGAACCCGGTTGCGGACCATCGCGTTACCCCTGCGACACGCGGGCGGGCGGTAGATGCCGGTCGCGCCGCGCGCATTGGATGAACGACGTCGTGGGAGGCGATAGATGAACCGGACAAAAGGGAAGAGGCTGGCGATCGCGCTGGCGGCATCGGCGGCGGCGGGCAGCATCGCCTTGACCGGCGTGGCGGATGCGCAGCTCAAGGCGATCCGCACCCAGACCAATATCTCGCCCGCCGAGCGCAAGCAGGGCGACGAGGCGCATCCGCAGCTGGTCCAGGAATTCGGCGGCGCCTACAGCGGGCCACAGGCCAGCTATGTGAACCGTGTCGGACAGAATATCGCCTTGCAGTCGGGCCTGTCGCGCAGCCCCAGCGATTTCACCGTCACCTTGCTCAACTCGCCGGTCAACAACGCCTTCGCGATCCCCGGCGGCTATGTCTATGTCACGCGCCAGTTGATGGCGCTGATGAACGACGAGGCCGAACTGGCGGGCGTGCTGGGGCATGAGGTCGGTCACGTCGCGGCGCAGCACAGCAAGAAGCGCCAGTCGGCGGCGCAGCGCAACACGATCATCGGCGTGCTGGGCGCGGTGCTGGGCGGCGCGATCGGCGACAATGGCGGCCTGCTCGGCTCGCTGGGCGGGCTGCTCCAGAATAATGCGATGCAGGTGGCGCAGCTCGCGACGCTGGGCTTTTCGCGCGGGCAGGAACTGGAGGCCGACCAGCTGGGCGTTCAATATCTGAAAAGCGCGGGTTACGACCCGCTGGCGCTGTCGACGATGCTGGCGAGCCTGGCCAATCAGACGACGCTCGACGCGCGGCTGGCGGGCGGCGACGCACGCTCGCTTCCCGCCTGGGCGAGCACGCACCCCGACCCCGCGTCGCGCGTCCGCAACGCGCAGCAACTGGCGAGCCGTGTCGGCGGGTCGGGCGGCAACCGCAACGCCGACGCCTTTCTCGCGTCGGTCGACGGCGTCCTTTATGGCGACGATCCGGCGCAGGGCGTGGTCGAGGGGCGGCGCTTCCTGCACCCCGAGCTGAAACTGCGGTTCGACGTGCCGAACGGTTACGGAATGCAGAACGGGACGACCGCCGTGTCGATCAGCGGCAATGGCGGCCAGGCGCAATTTTCGACCGCCGCCTATCGCGGCGACATGAACGCCTATATCGCGTCGGTATTCAAGGCGGTGGGCGGCGATGCCAATCTGTCGCCCGGCACGATTCAGCGCACGACGGTGAACGGCATCCCGGCCTATTACACGACGGCGCGCGCGAACAGCCAGTCGGGGCAGGTCGACGTGACCGTCTTTGCCTATGAATTCTCGCGCGACAGCGCCTTTCACTTCGTCGCGCTGACGAAAGCGGGCGGGGCGGGCGTGTTCAATTCGATGTTCGGCAGCGTCAGCCGCCTCAGCACCAGCGAAGCGGCGGCGATCCGTCCGCGGCGGATCGACGTCGTCACCGTGGCGCGGGGCGACACCGTCGCCAGCCTCGCGCGGCGCATGGCGTACAGCGATTATCAGCTGGAACGCTTTCAGGTGCTCAACCGGCTGAACGCCAACAGCCCGCTGACGCCGGGGCAGAAGGTGAAGCTGGTCGTTTACGCCAGCCGGTAAGCCCGCAAGATAATGCTCAAAAGAAAAGGGCGGCTCTTCAGGGCCGCCCTTTCCGTCATTTCCGAAATGAGCGGCCGATTACGGCGCGCTGTTCAGATTGCCGTTCACCTTGTTGAAGGTGTTGCCAACGCTGCGGCCGACGCTGCTCATCGCGGTGATGCCGGCAACGGCGATCAGCGCGGCGATCAGGCCATATTCGATGGCGGTCGCGGCCTTGGTGTTGCGAATGAATTTTTTGAAGAACTTCATGTCCGGTCTCCTCGAAAGTCCCCTCACCCGTCGGCCTCTGGTCTGGCCGATACGCCCGAATATCGGAATAGAATGTTGAATTGATTAATAAAAAGGAGGCGGCCCTTTCGGACCGCCCCCTCTTTGTCGGGCATACGAAGATGCCGTCCGATCACCTGCTTACGGAGCGGTGTTCAGGTTGCCGTTCACCTTGTTGAAGGTGCTGCTGACGCTGTTGCCGACGGCGCCCATGGCGGTGATGCCGGCGACGGCGATCAGAGCGGCGATCAGGCCGTATTCGATGGCGGTCGCGGCCTTGGTGTCGCGAACGAATTTCTTGATGAACTTCATCTCTGGTCTCCTGATAAGTCACTTACCCTGTTGACGGTCTGGTCGTGGTCAACATCGGGGGTTCTAGGATGAATAGGTTTTGAAACTCTTAATGGCCCGAAACGCTTTTCCCGCGGCAAAGTCCCGAAAATGGACAGGTCGGGATCGCTCACATATTGTTCGTCGCGGCGGACGAGACATTGTTCCACATGTTGGTGGTCGATCGCCCGACATTGCCCATCGCGGTCACGCCGGCGATGAAGATCAACGCCAGGATCAATCCATATTCGACCGCCGTGGCGGCCCTGGTCGACCGCCTAAGCTCCCCTAGCTTCTTCATTGTTCCGCCCCTAACTGAAGTTATAGTTCCCGAGGGTGGCGAGCGTCGCACAGGAAGGTTAACAATTTGACGGTGTCCCAGGGTCCGGCGTCTTTGCCCGGCATGTTGATGGTGGTCGCGGTCGCGATGGTCGATCGCGACGGGCGCATATTGGTGCAGCAGCGGCCGGAGGGCCGGGCGATGGCCGGGCTGTGGGAGTTTCCCGGCGGCAAGCTGGAAGCCGGCGAAACGCCCGAACAGGCGTTGGTCCGCGAACTGGCGGAGGAACTGGCGATCGATGTCGAGGAGGCGTGCCTGGCCCCCGCCTGTTTCGCCAGCGACACGCTGGGCGAAAAGCATCTGCTCCTGCTGCTCTACGTCTGCCGCAAATGGCGCGGAACGCCCGTCGCGCAGGAAGCGAGCGCGCTGCGCTGGGTGCGTCCCGCCCAATTGCACGCGCTCGACATGCCGCCCGCCGACAAGCCGCTCATCGGCTTGCTGGAGGCGCTGGTTTAAGGAGGAGCGGGCCGGGGCAGCCTCCGCCTCGCGCCGACAGAACGCTAATCTTTCGGTTTCAGCGCCTCGGCCAGCGATGCCGTGCCGCTGCCGCGCCGGGCGGGGCGGGGCTGGTCGGGATGCGGCGCCCAGCCGCTGAAATGGATGAGGCGAAAGCTTTCCGCCACGCGCCCGTCCGGGTCGGCCTGGGCGGCAAAGGCGGCGGCGATGGCGGCCGCTTCCATGCGGGTCAGCGGCGGCGGGGCCTCTGCCAGTCGGCTCGACAGGCCGGCGGCGCGCAGATCGCGGACCAGCGCGAACCAGTCGCCATAGCGCACCGACAATGCGTCGACATCGACGACGGGCAGGGTGAAGCCGACACGCTGGAGCAGATTGCCCGTCGCGGCGAGGTCGATCTGGGGATGCATACGCGCGATCGGCCGCACATCGTCGGTCATCAGCGCGCGGCGCAGCCGCGGCAGGCTGCCGTCGCCCAGAAAGGCGCCGATCAGCAGGCCGTCGGGCGCCAGCAGCGCGCGAAGCCGCACCAGCGCGCCGGGCACGTCGTTGACGCTGTCGAGCCCGCCCGGCCACACGATCAGGTCGAAGCTGGCGAGCGGCAGGTCGATCGCGTCGGCCTCGCCCCGGATCGCGCCGCTGCGCGCGGCGAGCGCCGGTCCGGCCTCGAACAGGCTTACGTCCGACCCCGTCTCGCGCAGCGCCGCGGCGAGCGCCGGGTCGTGCGCGCCGATAAGCAGCGCGCGCGGAAATTCGCGCGTCACCATGGCCAGCCGGTCGAGCAGGGTTTCGGCGATGATCGGCGCGAGGAAATTCGCCTCCGCCGGCCGCTTCGCCATGCGGTCGCGCTGCGCCCGCGCGCGCGCGGACGAAAACAGGGGGGCGGGGGACGACGACATGGCGGCGCTTGTGCCGGTCCCGCCGATGCTTCACAAGGGCTTATGACGGGGGCGACGAACGACGGCGCTTTGGCGCGCGACACGAGCACGGGCCTCGGACCCCGGCTGTACCGCGCCGGGCGGCTGATCGTCGACTATGCGCTGCCTCCGCGTTGCCCCGCCTGCGGCATCATCGTCGGCGACGACCGCCAATTCTGCCTAGATTGCTGGTCGTCGCTGCATTTTCTGGACGGGCCATGCTGCACGCGCTGTTCGATTCCGCTGCCCACCGCGCATGTCGGCGAGACCGTCGAATGCGGTGCCTGCCTGGCGGAGCCGTCGCCGTTCGACGGGGCGCCGGCGGCCGTCGCTTATGGCCCCGCCGCGCGGACGGTGGCGTTGCGGCTGAAATATGGGCGCCGTGTCGGCCATGCCCGGTTGATGGGCGGATTGATGGCGCGGCCGCTCGCGCGGTTGACGGCGGGGGAGGCGGCGCTGCTGGTGCCCGTGCCGCTGCACCGCTGGCGGCTGTGGTCGCGCGGGTTCAACCAGGCTGCGCTGATCGCCGATGCGCTGAGCCGGATCACCGGCACCGCCCGCGACCATGACCTGCTTCACCGCACCCGCGCGACCGCGACGCTGCGCGGCAAGGGGCGGCGCGAGCGCGAGCGGATCGTCGCGGGCGCCTTTGCCCTGGCGGCGGATGCGAAACAGCGCGTGGCGGGGCGGCATGTCGTGCTGATCGACGATGTCCACGCCAGCGGCGCGACGCTGCGCGCGGCGGCGCGCGCGCTGCGGCGCAGCGGGGCGTCGCGGGTGTCGGCGCTCACCTGGGCGCGGGTCGTTCCGGGCGATGCGTTGCCGGCATTTGACTTTGCCGCGCTGGATTCCGATATGATGCAGGAAAGGATGACAGGATAGCCGCCATGGCCGACATTGAAATCTACACCAAATTCTTCTGCCCCTATTGCACGCGGGCGAAGGCGCTGCTCGACGGCAAGGGCGTAAGCTATCGCGAGATCGACGTGACGACCGATCGCGCCGGTTTCGACGCGATGGCCCAAAAATCGGGCGGGCGGCTGACGGTCCCGCAGGTCTTCATCGACGGCCGGCATATCGGCGGCAGCGACGATCTGGCGGCGCTCGACGCGCGCGGCGGGCTCGACCCGTTGCTGGGGATCGGCTGACCCTTGATCGTCTTCGACCTTTGTTGCGCGGCCGGCTCGCACCGGTTCGAGGCCTGGTTCGCGAGCAGCGACAGCTTTGCCGACCAACAGGCGCGCGGCCTGATCGCCTGTCCGATCTGCGGCGACAGCGCGATCGAAAAGGCGGTGATGGCGCCGCGCGTGGGCGCCAAGTCCAACCAGCGGCCGGCATCGGTTCGGGCCCCCGCTCCGACCGCCCCGCCGGAAACCGCGGGCCCAGCCACGGGGGGTGAAGTGACCCCCGAACTCGTCCGCCGCGTGCTGGCCGAGGTGGCGGCGAAGCAGGCAGAAATGCTGCCGCGTTCGCGCTGGGTCGGCCGCGACTTCGCCCACGCGGCGCGCGCCATGCACGAAGGCCGCGCGGCGGAGGACCTGATTCACGGACAAGCCTCGCCCGAGGAGGCGCAGGCGCTACACGACGACGGGATCGCCGCGATGCCGCTGCTGGTCCCGATCGTCCCCCCCGACCTCGCCAACTGACGCCGGCCGGCGCCCGCGCGGGCGTCTGGCCTTGACGGCCGGATTGGGCAGCCCTAGCCACCGGCATGCGTGCGCCCATAGCTCAGCAGGATAGAGCGTCGGATTCCTAATCCGAAGGCCACAGGTTCGAATCCTGTTGGGCGCACCACTTCGGAACAAAGCCCCCTGATGGGCGCCCTGACCCTGCTGTTTCTTTCGCGCGCGAAACCGGACTTTGGGCATCGAATGCCCGGATGCTCCGAATGGCGCCAGATGCGCTTTCGCCGTCTCTGGCCCATGCTTATGACGCCGCCGGTTCGACCGGGTCGCCGTGGGGCGCCTTGCGCGCGACGATCAGGCAGGCGGCGACGATCAGCATCGCACCCGCCAGCGTCGGCAGCGTCACCGCTTCGGCGAAGAACAGCCAGCCGAACAGCATCGCCCACAGGAAGCCGGTATATTCAGTCGTCGCCAATATCTGCGTTTCGGCGCGGGCATAGGCCCAGCTCAGCAAAAGCAGCGACGTCGTTGCGAGCAGCGCGGCGCCGATGATGTCGGGAGCAAGCCCGGCGCGCGGGACGGCAAGGAACCAGGGCGCACCGATCGCCAGGATCGCGGTGACGAACAGATTCTGGTAAAAGGCGATTTCCCGCGGTTCGGCGAGCTTTGCCTGCCGCCGCGCGAGGATCAGATTATAGGCATAGAAGATCGCCGACAGGAACACGGCCCCGACCGCCCACAGCGCCTCGGCGGCATAATCGCCGCGGCCCAGCTTGCCCGCGACGATGACCAGAACCCCGACAAGGCCGAGCAGCGAGGCGGCGATCGACCGCGGGCCGATCTTTTCGCCCAGAAAGACTGCGGCCATGTACAGCGCCATCAGCGGCGCGATGAAGGCGAGCGCGATCGCTTCGGCCATCGGCAGCCGGGCGAGCGCCCAGAAGAAGGTGATCGCCATGCCCGCGACGAACAGCGATCGCCACGCATGAATGATCATCGTCGACCGGTCGGGGCGACGCGGGCGCATGGTGAGATAGAGCGCGCCGCTGATCAGCGTGCCGGCGCCGGTGCGCCACAGGACGGCGTTATAGGCGCCGATCTCGATCGACAGCCCCTTCATCAGCACGTCCATCGCCGAAAAGGTCGCGATGCCCGCGCAGGCGATCAGAAAGGGGATGACGGGCGATGGCGAATCGGGGCGCATCGCCGCGCCTTAGCGGAAGCTTGCCTGTCCCGCGCCGTCGATGTTGAGCTTTTGTCCCGAGCAATAGGGATTGGCGTCGGAGACGAACCACAGCACGGCCGCAGCCACGTCGTCCGGGGTCGGGACGCGGCCGAACGGGAATTTGGCGTCGAGGTGATGGATGTCCGCTTCGCCGGTCACGGCGCGCGCCAGGCGTTCGCCCATGTCGCTGACCGTCAGCGACGGTGCGACGATATTGACGCGCACGCCATGCCCGACCTCCTCCTTCGCCAGCGTGAGGGCGAGGGCCTCGCCCGCCGCCTTCGCCATATTGTAGGGCGCGCCGTTCGCGACATGATGCAGCGTCGCGATGCTGGAGATGATGACGATGTCGCTGCGCGCATGGCGGCGAAGCTGTGGCAGGGCGAGGCGCGACAGGCGGTGTGCGCCGACCGCGTGGATCGCGAGCAGCTTTTCGACCTCGGCGGCGTCGGTGTCGGCCACCGCCTTGCCCCGGCTGGCGACGCCCGCGTTGTTGACGAGGATCGACATCGGGCCGAAATCGGCCTCGATCGCGGCGACCATCGCGGCGGCGGCATCCTCGTCGGCGACCGAGGCCTGATAGGCTTTTGCCGTGCGGCCCAGCGCCTGGATCGCGGCGACGGTTTCGGCGGCGGCGGCTTCGTCGCGGGTGTAGTTGACCGCGATGTCCGCGCCCGCCCTGGCCAGCGCGATGGCGATGCCCCGGCCGATGCCCCTGGACGCGCCGGTGACGAGCGCGGTGCGGCCCGCAACATTTATGTCGGTCATTTCTCTCTCTCTCCCGTTTTGTTCGCACGAATATGGCATGACGTTTCCGTCAACGTAAGCTAGCTTTCGCGCCATGAGCTGGAAAAAGGACGTGGACGAGCTCGCGCTCCGCCGCACGATGGCGGAGAAGATGGGCGGGGAGGAAAAGGTCGCGCGGCAGCACGGCCGCGGCAAGATGGACGCGCGGGCGCGGCTCGCGGCGATCGTCGATCCCGGCAGCTTTCGCGAGATCGGCAAGATCGCCGGGCGCGGCACATATGATGACGACGGCGTTCTGGAAGATCTTGCCGCCAGCAATTTCATTTTCGGGCGCGCGAATGTCGACGGCCGGCCGGTGGTCGCCAGCGCCGATGATTTCACGGTGCGCGGCGGAGCGGCCGATGCGGCGCTGCACCGCAAATTCGTTCAGTGCGAGGCGATGGCGCATGAATATCGCCTGCCGCTGATCCGCATGATCGATGGAACGGGCGGCGGCGGATCGGTGAAGACGCTGGAGGATATGGGATACACCTATATCCCGCATGTGCCCGGATGGGATCAGATCATCGCCAATCTGGACACGGTGCCGGTGGTGGCGCTGGCGCTGGGGCCGACGGCGGGGCTGGGCGCGGCGCGCGTCGTCGCCAGCCATTACAGCGTGATGGTGCGCGGCCTGTCGCAGTTGTTCGCGGCGGGCCCGGCGGTCGCGGCGGCGATCGGCGACACGCTCGATCGCGAAGAGTTGGGCGGCAGCGACGTTCACACGCGCAACGGGGTCGTCGATGACGAGGTCGCGAGCGAGGCGGACGCCTTTGCGGCGGCGCGGCGCTTCCTGTCCTACCTGCCGTCGTCGATCCATGAACGCGCCGCGCGGACGCCGTGCAGCGATCCGGCGGACCGGCGGGAGGAGGCGCTGCTGTCCATCGTGCCGCGCGAGGCGAAACAGGTCTATTCGATGCGGCGCATCGCGAATGCGGTGTTCGATTCCGGCAGCTTTTTCGAAATGGGCGCGCGATGGGGGCGGGCGGCGATCACGGCGTTCGCGCGGCTGGACGGCTGGCCGGTGGCGGTGCTGGCCAGCGATCCGTCCTATCTTGGCGGATCGTGGGACGCGAAGACGAGCGAAAAGGCCGAGCGGTTCGTCAAGCTGGCCGATCAATTCCGCCTGCCCATCGTCCATCTGGTCGACAATCCCGGCTTCATGATCGGCGGCGAGGCGGAGCGGACGGGGACGATCCGCTATGGCGTGCAGGCGATGAACGCCATCTACCGCGCGAGCGTGCCGCTGGCGTCGGTGGTCGTCCGGCGCGCCTATGGCATCGCGGGCAGTGCGATGTCGAACGCCGAGCGCTTTCAATATCGCTTCGCCTGGCCGTCGGGCGACTGGGGCAGCCTGCCGATCGAAGGCGGGGTCGAGGTCGCGTACAAGAGCGAGCTGGAGGCCGCCGCCGACCCGGCCGCGCATCTGGAGGCGATCCGCGAACGGTTGAACCGCGTTCGCTCGCCATTCCGCACGGCAGAGAAATTCGGGGTCGAGGACATTATCGACCCGCGCGACACGCGGCCGCTTTTGTGCGAATTTGCCGAACTGGCGTGGCGGGTGGTGAAGTAGCATGTTTTCCTGGTCATCCCGGACTTGATCCGGGATCCAGACACCCTTGCGGAAATGGATTCCGGATCAAGTCCCGGATGACGAGAGAGAGGGGGAGGCGGGATCAAGCATGACCGGCGCACGCCATTACGGCATGGACTGGCTGCGGATCGGCGCGTTCGCGCTGCTGATCCTCTATCATATCGGCATGTATTTCGTGCCCTGGGGCTGGCATGTGAAGATCGATCCGACGATCGATTGGGTCGCGATCCCGATGCTCGCGACCAATGGGTGGCGGCTGGCCTTGCTGTTTCTGGTGTCGGGCTATGCCAGCGCGGCGCTGGCCGCCAAGCTGGGCGGTGCCGGGATGTTTGCGCGCGCGCGCAGCGCGCGGTTGCTGGTGCCGCTGCTCTTTGCGGTGATCGTCATCATCCCGCCGCAGCCGTGGATCGATCTAAAAGGGCAGCACGGCTACCCACACGGCTTCCTGCATTTCTGGCTGCACGATTATTTCGGATTTCAGTTCATCGACGGGATCGCGCTGCCGACCTGGCAGCATCTGTGGTTCGTCGTCTATCTGTGGGTCTATACGATGCTTGCGGCGCTGTGGTGGGCGGTGTTGCCCGCGCGCGTGCGGACAGGGGCCGCCGACGGCGCGGCGCGGTGGCTGGGCGGGTGGACGCTGCTGATCCTGCCGCTGTCCTGGTGGCTCGCGGTCTATGCGGTCTTTCCCGACCACCGCGAAACCCATGCCCTGTTCGACGACGGACCGGCGCATCTTCATTATCTGATGGCATTCGGCGTCGGCTGGCTGCTGCGCGTGCGGCCGGCGCTGTTCGCCGCGGTCGCGCGCTTCTGGAAGGTCGCGGCATGGCTGGCCGTTCTGGCGTTTCTGCCGGTGGCCTGGGTCGAATGGAGCTGGCCCGGCGACACGCGCGCGCCGGCGTGGGCGGTCACGTTGTTCCATGTCGCGCGGCAGATACAGGGCTGGGCCGCGATCGTCGCGCTGATCGGGATTGCCGACCGCTACGGGAACCGCGACCATCGCTGGCGCGCCCCGCTCGCCGAAGCGGTTTTCCCTTTTTACATCGTCCACCAGACGATCATCGTCGTGGTCGGCTGGTTCCTGCTGCAAGGCGGGGTCGGCGCGCTGGCGTCCTTTCTGGTCCTGCTTGCCGCGACGATCATCGGATGCTGGCTTTTCTATCGCATCGGGCGCAGCATCGGCTGGCTGCGGCCGCTGATCGGATTGCAGCGTTCGGTACAGGGAGCGGGATGATGGGTGCATTGAGAGGATTGATGGCGATCGCCGGCGTTGCGGCGATCCTGATGGGCGGCCTGTGGATATTGCAGGGGCTGGATATCGTGCGCTGGCCGTCGGACAGCTTCATGCTGGGCGACGCGACATGGACGCGCAACGGAACCATCCTGCTGGTCGTCGGCGTGGTGCTGATCTGGCTGGGGCGGAAGCGTCAGGCCTGAGCCGCCAGCGCGGGAAGCGCATCGCCGTCCACCCGCATGACGGTCCATTCGTCCATCGGTCTTGCGCCCAGGCTTTTGTAGAAGCCGATCGACGGAGCGTTCCAGTCGAGCACCCACCATTCGAGGCGCGCGCAGTCGCGTTCGATGCAGAGCTTCGCGAGATGGGCGAGCAGCGCCTTGCCGAGCCCGGAGCCGCGCGCTTCGGGACGGACGAACAGATCCTCCAGATAGATGCCGGGACGCCCCTCGAAGGTCGAAAAATTGTGAAAGAAGAGCGCGAAGCCCTGGGCCCGCCCGTCGATTTCGCCGATCACCACTTCCGCATAGGGGCGCGGACCGAAGAGCTTTTCGCCCAGTGTCGCCTCGTCGAAGCGGACCTCGTGCGACAGTTTTTCATATTCGGCGAGATCGCGGATGAACTGCGCGATCAGCGGCAGATCGGCGAGCGCGGCGGGTCGGATGGCAAGCGATGGCAAGGGTCACGCCGCCTTGCCGTGCAGCGTGTCCATGCTGACCGCGCCGCCCGCGTCGATTTCCGCCGCCTTCGCCTCGACCAGCCGGACGATATGCGCGATCATGTCGGCGTCCTCGACATGGTGGTCGGTGACGCCGGACAGATAGACCATGTGCCGGCCGTTGCCGCCGCCGGTGATGCCGATATCGGTCTCGCGCGCCTCGCCGGGGCCGTTGACGACGCAGCCGAGCACCGAAAGCGACATCGGCGTCTTGATATGCTGGAGCGCCTCCTCCAGCGCCTGGACGGTGCGGATCACGTCGAAGCCCTGCCGCGCGCAGCTGGGGCAGGACACGACGCGGACGCCGCGCGTTCTGAGGCCCAGCGATTTCAGGATTTCGTAGCCGACGCGCACTTCCTCTTCGGGCTCGGCCGACAGGCTGACGCGGATCGTGTCGCCGATCCCGGCCCACAGCAGATTGCCGATGCCGAGCGCCGATTTGACCGTGCCGCCGATCAGCCCGCCGGCTTCGGTGATGCCCAGATGCAGCGGGCAATCGACCGCCTCGGCAAGCTGCATATAGGAAGCGACGGCCAGAAAGACGTCGCTGGCCTTCACCGCGACCTTATAGTCGTGGAAATCATGGTCCTGCAGCAGCTTTATATGGTCGAGCGCGCTTTCGACCAGCGCTTCGGGGCAGGGCTCGCCATATTTTTCGAGCAGATCCTTTTCCAGCGACCCCGCGTTGACGCCGATGCGGATCGCACAGCCGTTCGCTTTCGCCGCGCGCACCACCTCTGCGACCCGTTCCGACGAACCGATATTGCCGGGGTTGATGCGCAGGCAGGCGGCGCCGGCATCGGCCGCTTCCAGCGCGCGTTTATAATGGAAATGGATGTCGGCGATGATCGGGATATGCGCGGCGCGCACGATCTTGCCCAGCGCGGCGGTGCTGTCGGTGTCGGGACAGGACACGCGGATCAGGTCGGCGCCCGCATCCTCGCAGCGGCGGATCTGGTCGATCGTCGCCACCGGATCGGCGGTGGGGGTGTTGGTCATCGTCTGCACCGTGATCGGCGCGCCGCCGCCGACGGGGACGCTGCCGACCATGATCTGCCGGCACTCCCGTCGGGAAATGTCGCGCCAGGGGCGCAGGCCGGGATTGTGATCGCTCATGATAGGCTCGACGGTCGGAGGAAAGAGGACGCCCTATTAGCCCGATGCGGCGCGATTGGCAAAGCGCAAGCGGCGCTTTGCGGCATGTTGCGGCAATGTCACACACTTCCGTCGAATGGCGCGTTTACGCAATTTTCGTTTGTGCGATGCACGGCTATCGGCAATTCACGCGCCGTTCGCCGTCACCGGCCCGTCAAAGAGGTCGCGCGGCGCGCACGGCAGGTGGACGATTAGGATTCATTCATCAAGGGGGGCTCACCCATGAAAATTTTCAACAAGGCCTGTTTCGGCCTGCTGCTGGCGGCATCGGCGATGTCGACGCCCGCCGTTGCCCAGGACGCGCCCAGCGGACCGATTACCGTGTCGGGCGATGTCAGCCTGGTTTCGGACTATCGCTTCCGCGGTATTTCGCTGTCGAACGAAAAGGTCGAGGTCCAGGGCGGCCTGACCGTCAGCCATGAAAGCGGCTTCTATGTCGGCACCTGGGCTTCGGGCCTTCCCGACAGCCCGACCTATGGCAAGGTCGAGGTCGACCTGTACGGCGGCTTCGCGACCGAAATCGCGCCGGGCACCAGCATCGACATCGGCGCGATCTATTACTGGTATCCCGACGGTTCGTTCGGCCCCAGCGACTATGCCGAAGTGACCGGCAAGCTGACGCACGAAATCGGCCCGGTCGCGGTCGAGGGACTGGTCGCCTATGCGCCCAGCCAGAATGCGCTCGGCAACGACGACAATGTCTATCTCAATCTCGGTCTGTCCGGGGGCATCCCCAACACGCCGGTGACGCTGATGGCCGGCCTCGGCTACACCGACGGATCGCTGGGCGCCGCATCGGCGGACGGCAATTATCTCGACTGGATGGTCGGTGCGTCCTTCGCCGCGGGTCCGGCAACCGTGTCGGTCCAATATATCGACACCGACATCGGCAAGACGGGCATCAAGGCCGTCGATACGCTGTACGATCCGACCGTCGTCTTCACGCTCGGTTTCTCGTTCTGAAACGAGGGGCGGCGCGCGGACGCCGCCAAAGACAAGAGGCCGGCTGCCGGATCGTCGATCCGCCAGCCGGCCTTTTTCTGTATCGTGCCCGGCGTAATATTGTTTCAAGTGAAACCGGATTGAGGACATCAACTGTTGCAAAAAAGTCGCATGACGCATCGGAACGCGTTCGGGCGGGCTTTTTTGTTTGTGCGTCGCACCAATTTCGTCAACAGATGCGCCACGCAAGGCTGACCCGCCCATAGAGGCTGGCCGCTGTGCGGCAGGCAGGGACGATCCTTTCGACCTTTTAAGGGGATCAACCCATGAAGTATTTCTCCCGCGCATGTCTTGGCATGCTTCTCGCCGCTTCGGCTCTTTCGACCACGGCGCATGCCCAGGAAGCGGAAGACAGCGACGGCATCACCATTTCCGGCAGCGCGACCGTCGTCAGCGATTATCGCTTCCGCGGTTTCAGCCAGTCGAACGAAGAAGCGGCGATTCAGGGCGGCTTTTCGATCGGGCACGACAGCGGCCTTTATGTCGGCACCTGGGGGTCGAGCATCGGCTTTGCCAACGGCACCGAAATCGACGTTTTCGCTGGCTTCTCCACCGAAGTGACGCCGGGCCTGACCGCCGACATCGGCGCGACGCTCTATCTCTATCCGGGCGGCGGCGGCGACACGTCGGTCATCGAACCCTATTTCTCCTTGTCGGGTGACGTCGGTCCCGCATCGTTGAAGGCGGGTGTCGCCTGGGCGCCGGGCGGTCAGAATTCGCTCGCCGACGAAAGCGCCATCTATGTTTACAGCGACGCGAGCATCGCGCTGGGCGATAGCCCCTTCTCGCTGAACGGTCACGTCGGCTATGCCGACAGCGACAGCTTCCTGGGCGGTCCCGACGGCAGCACCTTCGATTATTCGGTCGGCCTGTCGGCAAGCTGGAAGGCGCTGACCGGCAGCGTTTCCTACGTCAATACCGACGTCAAAAAGGCGCTGGGCAAAGAAGCCCTGGGTGCCGACGGTGCGGTGATCTTCACGCTCGGCGTCTCCTTCTGACGCCAGCCGAGGGGCGGTCTCTGGGGGGAGGCCGCCCCTCCCTTTTCCCGATGACAATGTCATAAGCGGCCCATTGCGGCCGCTTTTTGCTGTCCGGTCCTTTCGTCGCAACCGGGTTGACGGTGTCGATGAACCGTGCCTATTCATCGACGAGTTGAAACTGACTGGAGCATCCCCCCATGGCTCAAGCCCCACGACCTTCCGCCGCCAAGGCGGCTTCCCCGCCACCGCCACCGCCACCGCCTCCTCCTCCTCCTCCTCCTCCTCCTCCCGCACGGCCGCCCGTCCGCGGCGAGCGCAGCCCCGGCGGCAAGCTGGTCATCGCGGTGCTGATCGCGGTCGCGCTGATGGTGCCCCTGCTGATGGTCTATGGCCTGCTCTGGGACCGGCAGCAGCAGGCGGAGACGGCGCAATCCTCGATCGGTCAGGGCTGGGGCGGGCAACAGACGATCGCCGGGCCCGTCATCGTCATTCCCTATCGCGCGACCGATACCACCACGGTCAACGAGAATGGCAAGGACGTCACGCAGACCGTCAACAGCATCCGCAACCTCTATCTCTCGCCGCAGACGAACAGCGCCGACGTCGTCATCAAGCCCGAAAAGCGCAAGAAGGCGATTTACGAAACGGTCGTCTATGAAAGCCGGATTGCGGGCAGCGCCGATTTCGTCCTGCCCGCCGACATCGCGCGCTATGGCGTGTCGCGCGATGCGCTGCTGCTCGACCGCGCGGAAATCCGCCTGGGCGTCAGCGACGCGCGCGGCCTGATCGAAGGGAACAGCGTGGCTGTCGACGGTCGGCCGCTGGCGCTTCAGCCGGGCAAGGGGCTCGCCTCGACCGGCAATTCGGGCACCTTCGCCTTTATCGACTGGTCCGCCGCCGCGCCGCTGAAGGTCGATTACCGGATCGGTGTGCGCGGGCTAGGCGATTTCCGCCTGATCCCGCGCGGGGTCGATACGCGCTGGACGGTCAAATCGACCTGGCCGAACCCCAGCTTCGGCGGTGACTTCCTGCCCAAGCACAAAATTACGGCGGACGGCTTTACCGCAACCTATGCCATTCCCAATCTGGCGCTGGGGCAGGCGCAGGTGCTGACCGGCGACCTGTCGGCCCCGGCGACCGTCGATTATGGTCGCGGACCCCGCTATGCCGACGTCGTCGAAGCCGTGCCGGCAATGGCCGACGGCGCGGCCGTCGAGACATCGGGCGGCACCGCAAAGGCGGTCGCGATCAGCCTGGTCGAACCGATCGACCTGTACAGCCAGGTCGATCGCAGCATCAAATATGGCTTCCTGTTCATCGGCTTCACCTTCGTCGCCTTCCTGATGTTCGATATTATCGCGGGCGCGCGGGTCGCGGCGGCGGAATATCTGCTCACCGGGATCGCGCTGGTGCTGTTCTTCGTGCTGCTGCTCGCCTTTGCGGAGGTGATCGGCTTCACGGCGGCCTATATGCTGGCGTCGGCGGCGATCATCGGCCTGCTTGCGCTGTACAGCGCGGCGGTGCTGAAAAGCTGGAAGCGCGCCCGCTTTCTGGCGGCCCTGCTGATCGGCCTCTACGCGCTGCTCTATGTCCTCCTGAATCTGGAGGCCTATTCGTTGCTGATCGGATCGGTGCTGATGTTCGTCGCGCTCGCGGGCGTGATGTACATGACGCGGGGCATCGACTGGAGCGGGCTGGGGAAGAAGGAGGCGGCGGGGGCGTAACCCCTCCCGCCGCGCGCGCCTGCGAGCGGAACGATGCAATCCGAAGCGGTTTATGCTGCTTCGGATTGCTTCGTCGCTTTGGGCCTCGCCATCACGGGGGCCCTTAGCGCCAGCGCAGATTTTCGCGGCCGAGATCGGCGAGGCTTTTCGCCCCCATCAGTTTCATGCCGCGTTCCATTTCGGCGCGGAGCAGGGCGATTGCGCGGGCAACGCCCTCTTCGCCCGCCGCGGCAAGCGCGTAAAGATAGAGGCGGCCGCCCGAACAGGCCTTGGCGCCGACCGACAGCGCCTTCAGCACATGGGTGCCGCGCGTGATGCCGCCGTCGCAGATCACCTCGACCCGGTCGCCGACCGCGTCGACGATCTCGGCGAGCGCGTCGAAGGGCGATATGCTGCCGTCGAGTTGCCGACCGCCATGGTTGGACACCATGATCGCGGTCGCCCCGATGTCGGCGGCGCGCCGCGCATCCTCGACCGCGGCGATGCCCTTCAGGCAGAAGGGGCCGTCCCATTGCTTGCGGATCGCCTCTGCCCGTTTCCAGTCGAGGCTCTGGTCGAGCATCGTGGTGAAATATTCGGCGACCGATTTGGGCACGCTCGATCCTTCGTCGACATGGGTCGCGAGGTTGGGCAGGCTGAATTTTTCGCGCAGGACGTAATTGAGGCCCCAGCCGGGCTTGATCGCGTAGCTGAGCAGATTGCGCGCCGTGAAGCGCGGCGGCGATGTAAAGCCCGAGCGCAGACAGCGTTCGCGATTGCCGCCGACGATCGTATCGACGGTCAGCGCGACCGCGTCGAATTTGGCATCGCGGGCGGCGTCCAGCATCGCCCGGTTGAGCCCTTCGTCATGGTGGACGTACAGCTGGAACAGCTTGGGGCCGCCCGTCAGCGCGCCCGCTTCGGCCAGGCTGACGGTCGCCAGGCTGGAGATGCCCGCGACCGTCCCGGCATTCGCGGCGGCGCGCAGCACGGCACGCTCCCCCTGCCAGTGGAACAGGCGCTGAAGCGCGGTCGGCGAGAGGAACAGCGGCATAGCGATTTCCCGCCCGAACAGCGTCGTCGTCATGTCGACGCTCTCGACCCCGGCGAGCACGCGGGGGATCAGGTCGCAACTGTCGAACGCCGCCCGGTTGCGCCTTCGCGTCACCTCGTCGTCGGCGGCGCCGTCGATATAATCGAACACCGGCCAGGGCAGGCGGCGCTTCGCCAGTGCGCGGAAATCGTCGATATTATGGCAATCGGTAAGTTTCATCTTCTCTCTATTCCGTTCGCATCGAGCGAAGTCGAGATGCCGTGAAGGCAGGCGCGGACGATGGGTGTCTCGACTTCGCTCGACACGAACGAGTTGGCGAGGTCTGATCCTCCACTAAAACACCGTCCGCGCCGCGACCGTGCCCTTGGTCGCGAAGCTGAAGCGCGGTTCGATGGCCAGGCCGGCGTTCAGGATATGCGCCGCGACGCGCTTGCCCACGGCCGGGCCGTTCTTGAATCCGTGTCCCGATCCGCCGCCGACCAGCCAGACGCGCTCCTGCCCCGGAAAGCGGTCGATCAGATAATCGCCGTTCGAACTATTTTCATATTGGCAGACCCGCCCGCCGATCAGCGGCGCGCTGGCCAGGCCCGGGAAACGGCGCGCGATATAGGCGCGCGCTTCGGCGATCCCCGCCGGGGTCAGCGTGCGGTCCATCGTGTCGGGATCGACCTGCGGCCCGTGGCGGTCGATGGCGATCTTGAAGCCCGCGCCCTCCAGGTCGGGGATGCCATAGAAGAGACCGCCGCCGCCGTTGTCGGCCCAGACCGGCAGGTCGGGCGGGGCAAAGCGGGTATCGCCCTGCGGCGCGCCGAAATGATAGACTTCCTGCCGCGTCGCGACGATCCGGTTCATCAGTTGCTGCGGAAAAATCTCGGCCAGCCAGGGGCCGGCACAATAAACGAGGTGATCGGCGGTGCCGCCATCGGGCAGCGTGTGGCGCTTCGTGCGCTTGGACAGCAAGGGGGCGGGCATGACGACGCGTTCCACCGCGATCTGGGCGTCGGCGATCACTTCCTGCACCCCGCGTCCGGCGATCAGCGCGCCGGCCTCGGTTTCCAATATGCCGGTTTCGCCCTGATAGAATTGGATCTGGCGATATTTGTTCTGCAGCCAGCTGACGTCGCCCTGTTCATGGTCCACGCGGTTGGCGCGCAGCCAGGCGAGCGACTGGTCGATATGGCTGTCGCCCGCGGGCGCGAACCAGAGCACGCCGGTGTTGTGAAAGATCGGCGCGCTCGCGGTGTCGGACAGGTCCTTCCAATATTTGAGCGAATCGCGCGCCATTTCCGAATAGAGGGTGTCGGCGCCATATCCCATGCGGATGACGCGGCTTTCGCCGCCCGACGATGCGCGCCAATGCCCCGCGCCATAGGCGTCGAACAATCGCACCGACTTGCCCGCGCGCAACAGATGCCATGCGGTCCACGCACCGAACACGCCCGCGCCGATGATCGCCACATCGACATGCTGGATCGTGGGCCTTGCGTCCCTGCGCTTTTTCGAGCGGCGTTCCTTGCGTTCGGCGGCAGCGGCGGTTGTCGCCGCCGCGACGGGCAGCGCGGCCAGCCCGGTCAGCAGCGTGCGGCGCGACGGGCCGGGCGGCGGCGGGTCAGCGGCCAACCGTGCCCCCGTCCGTCTTCTTGTAATAGCGATAGCCGCCGATCCAGGTTTCGAGGGGCGTCATGCGGCGGATTTCGTCGGGGCTGGCGAGCAGCGGGTCGGCCTCGACGATCAGGAAGTCGGCGCGCATTCCGGGCATCAGCGTGCCCAGCCGGTCCTCGGCAAAGGCGGCAAAGGCGGCGGTGCGGGTAAAGCCGTCGAGCGCGACCTCGCGGCTCACCGCTTCCTCCGGGTGCCAGCCGCCAAAGGGCTGCCCCGCCGCGTCGGTGCGCGAGATGGCGACCGCCAGGCCGGGGAAGGGGTTGGCGCTTTCCACCGGGACGTCCGATCCGAATGCCAGCCGGACCCCGGCGTTCGACAGGCTGCGCCACGCATAGGCGCCCTTCAGCCGGCCGGGACCAAGCCGCGCCTCGGCCATCAGCCGGTCGCTCGCCTGATGCACCGGCTGCATCGAGGCAACGACCTTCAACTGGGCAAAGCGCGCGATGTCGGCGGGGTCGATGACCTGTGCATGTTCGATGCGCCAGCGGCGCTCGCCCGGCAAGTCGGCGGTCAGGTCGGCGATGGCGCCCAGCGCCTCGGCATTGGCGGCATCGCCGATCGCGTGGATCGCGACCTGGAACTTGTCCATCGATGCGCGCACCATCTTGTTGCGCAGCTGCGCCGGGGTCAGCAGCGGCAGGCCGGTCTGGCCGGGCGCATCGGCATAGGGCGCCTTCAGCCAGGCCCCGCGCGATCCGAGCGCGCCGTCGAGATAGAGTTTGACCCCCACCATCCGCAGCCGGTCGTCGTACAGCCACGGCGTCGGTTCGCCGCCCGCGATCAGCGCCATATTGTCGATGTCGCCGCCATAGGACAGGATGCGGATCGCCAGTTGCTTCCGGTCGCCGGCGCGGCGGTAGGATTGCCACTCGGCGATCGTCGTGCCCATGTCGGTGATCGTCGTGATCCCCTGTTCGAGCAGTTTCTGCTGCGCGAGCAGCAGCGCGCGGTCGAGGTCGCGCGCCAGCGGCCGGGGCTTGGCATTGTCGATCAGCGCCATTGCGGCATCGACGAAGACGCCGCTCGGCTGACCGCCCGCCATTTCGATACGGCCGCCCTCGGGCGCCTTGCTGGCGGCGGTGATCTTTGCCGCGTTCATCGCGGCCGTGTTGGCCCAGCCCGCATGGCCGTCGACGCGGGACAGCCAGACCGGGCGGTCGGCGACCGCGGCGTCGAGGTCCAAAGCCGTCGGAAAGCGGCCGAGGCCCCATTTTTCCTGATTCCAGCCGGTGCCGATGATCCACGGCATTTCGGGATTGTCGGCGGCATATTTGCGGATCGCCGCCTGCGCTTCGGCCAGCGATGCCGTCCCCGACAGGTCGAGCAGCATCAGTTGGAAGCCCAGCCCCATGACATGGCCGTGCGCGTCGATCAGGCCGGGGATCAGCGTGCGGCCCTTGCCGTCCTCCCTGAAATCCGGCCGCTCGGGCCTTTTGTCCTTGCGGTCGAGCAGCTGCTTGACCTTGCCCTGCGTGTCGATGACGAGGCCGGTGAAGCGCACGACCTTGCCGCTTTCGTCGAGCGTGATGCCGTTGACGTTATCAACGAGCGTGTCGGCGTGCGCTGGGGCGGCGAGGGTGAGGACCGCGAGTGCGGCCAACAAGCCCCTGCCGCAAGCGGGAACGGCAGCGAGATGAGCCGCTTTGGCAAACAAGCCCTGTGCGCCCGCCTTCGCGGGGACACGGCCGTTTTCTTCGACGCCGCTCATTTGGGCAACCTTGTGACGAGCGAACTGGTATCCTTGCGCCCGCCGCCCGCCTTTTGCACATCGGCATAAAATTGGTCGACGAGGCTGGCGACCGGCAGGGTCGACCCGTTGACGCGCGCTTCTTCGATCGCAAGGCCCAGATCCTTGCGCATCCAGTCGACCGCGAAGCCGAAATCGAATTCGTCCCTTGCCATCGTGTCCCAGCGGTTGAGCATCTGCCAGCTCGCCGCCGCGCCGCCCGAAACCGCCTCGAACACCTTGTCGGTATCGAGCTTCGATGCCTGGGCAAAGCGCAAGGCTTCGGACAGGCCCTGCAATACGCCGGCAATCGCGATCTGGTTGACCATCTTGGTCGTCTGGCCGGCGCCCGGCCCGCCGATGTGGACGATGCGCGCGGCATAGGCGCGCATCACCGGCTCAGCGGCATCGAAGGCGGCTTTGGTGCCGCCGCACATGATCGACAGCGTCCCGTTCTGTGCCCCGGCCTCGCCGCCCGAAACCGGCGCGTCGACGCTGTGCAGGCCCAGCGTTTCGGCCTCGACCGACAACTGGCGGGCGATCCGCGCCGACACGGTGGTATGATCGACGAACAGGGCACCCTTCTTCATGGCGCGAAAGGCGCCGTCGCGGCCCAGCGTCACCTGTGCCAGATCGTCGTCATTGCCGACGCAGGCGAGCACGACGTCGGCGCCTTCTGCCGCCGCCGCGGGCGTCGCGGCCGCGCGGCCGCCGTGCTGCGCCGCCCAGGCATCGGCCTTGGCGCGGGTGCGGTTATAGACGGTGACGTCGTGTCCCGCCCGGGCCAGATGCCCCGCCATCGGGCCGCCCATGACGCCGGTGCCGATGAAACTGACGCGTAATTTCTGTTCGCTCATATGGGGTCCATAGCATTGTTTGCTTCGCGCGCCAGATGGGCTAGGGCGCCGAACATCATGACCGATCAACTCACCCTGACCTCCGCCGCCGGTCTGCCGGCGATCACATTGGACGATGTGCGCGCGGCGGCGGGGCGAATTAACGGCGCGGTGGTCCGCACGCCGACGCTGAAGTCGCAGACATTGTCGGAGATGGTCGGCGCCGAGGTGTGGCTGAAGTTCGAAAATCTGCAATTCACCGCCGCCTACAAGGAACGCGGGGCGCTCAACGCGCTGCTGCTGCTCGATGAGGAGGCAAGGGCGCGCGGCGCGATCGCGGCGTCGGCGGGCAATCATGCGCAGGGGCTGGCCTATCACGGCAAAAGGCTGGGCGTGCCCGTCACCATCGTGATGCCGAAAACGACGCCGCAGGTGAAGGTTTCGCAGACAGCAAGCCACGGCGCGACGATCGTGCTGTTCGGCGAGACATTCGACGACGCCTATGCCCACGCACGCGAGCTGGAGGTCGAACGCGGCCTGACCTTCGTCCATCCCTTCGATCATCCGCATGTGGCGGCGGGGCAGGGGACGGTGGCGCTCGAAATGCTGGAGGATGTGCCGGAGATCGACACGCTGATCGTGCCGATCGGCGGCGGCGGGCTGCTCGCCGGCATGGGCACGGCGGCGCGCGGGCTGAAGAACGACATGCGCCTCGTCGGGGTCCAGGCGGAACTTTACCCGTCGATGTATGCCGAACTGAACGGCGTCGACATGGCGTGCGAGGGCGACACGCTGGCCGAAGGCATCGCGGTGAAGGAACCGGGCGGCTATACGCGCAAGCTCGTCGCGGCGCTCAACGACGACATCGTGCTCGTCGCCGAACGCCATCTGGAACGCGCGGTCAGCCTGCTGCTCCAGATCGAAAAGACGGTGGTCGAGGGTGCGGGGGCCGCGGGGCTCGCGGCGCTGCTCGCCCATCCCGAAGAGTTTGCCGGGCGCAAGGTCGGCCTCGTGCTGACCGGCGGCAATATCGACACGCGGCTGCTCGCCAATGTGCTGCTGCGCGATCTGGCGCGCTCGGGCCGCATCGCGCGCCTGCGCATCCGGCTTCAGGACCGGCCGGGCGCGCTGTTCAAGGTGATGGAGGTGTTCAACGAAAAGCAGGTGAACATCATCGAAATCTATCACCAGCGCATCTTTACCACGCTGCCCGCCAAGGGGCTGATCACCGACATCGAATGCGAGGCGCGCGACAAGGAGCATCTCGACAGCCTGGTCGCCGCGCTGCGCGACGCGGGCTATATGGTGACGACGGTCGAGCTGGCGTAGTTTTTTCCGCCACGTCCTTGCGCGGCGCGCGGCGACGCGGCAACCGGCCGCCACCGGAGGCGCGAGACCTCGGCGGCTGGAGGTTGCTTCGCTCCGCTCGTAAGGATGATCGCTTCCATCGCCCGCTTTTGGCGCGCTAGGCAGGGTCCATGAAAGAATTCTCCCTTAAACTGACCGCGACCCCGGACACCATCGACGAGCTTGGCCACGTCAACAATGCGGTGTGGGTTCAGTGGATTCAGGCCGCGGCAACCGGCCATTGGGACGCCGCCGCCCCGGCGGCGCACCGGGACGCCTATATCTGGGTCGTCGTGCGGCACGAGATCGATTACCTGCGCGCGCTCGGCCCCGGTGAGACGGTGACGGCCCGGACATGGGTCGCCGACAAGCCGCAAGGCGCGAAATTCGAACGGTTCGTGGAGTTTACCGGCGAGGACGGGCGGGTTCATGTCCGCGCGCGGACCGCCTGGGCGCTGCTCGACAGGGCGAGCGGCCGGCCGCTGCGCGTGACGGACGCGATCGCCGCACCTTTTGCGGGATAGACTGTCTTTGCGCCCCGTGTCCTGACCTTAGCGCGCGCGAACGCCGACGCGTCGCCGCTCGATCCAGCCTTCGGCGCAGGTCGAGCCCGTGCGCGCGGGGCGCCCGTCGATCCCGCCGCAGCTGTGGCGGCCGTCGGCGAAGCGGATGAAGAGCCATTCGCGTTTCTGTCCGCACACCAGCACGGCCGATCCGGCCTTCAGCTTCGCGACCTTGCGCGCGCCGGGGGATGGGGCGCGCGATGCCCAGATGCGCCGGTCGTCGCGGGTGCCGACGATCCAGCCGGGTGAACAGGCGGCGGGCGCGGCCTGCATCGTCAGGGCAAGGGCGGCGGCCGTGAGAGTGAACATGGGGGGCGAATCTTTCGCGAAGGAGGAGGGGGAAATCGCCGCTTCGCAGATCAGCCTATCTCTTCGGTTAACGCCTTCGCGATCGCCGCCACCGATGTGGGTGCATAGGCAAATCCCATATGGCCGCAGTCGACCTCGACCTGCCGGTCGCTTTCGTGCGGCTGACCGCGCGCGCTGTTGATCGCGATCACCCCGTCATGCTTGGACCAGAGCGCAAAGGTCGGCATCGACGGGCGCGGCGCCGGGTGGAAATCGATCGGTGGATTGTCGACCGGATGCCGCGCGACGACATGATAAAGCCGCCAGGCGCGGTTGGCGCGGCGGCTACCCGAAAAAGGCGAGCCCAGCGTGACGACGCGCGCGACCTTGTCGGGGTGATGCTTGGCATATTCGCGGGCGTATATGCCGCCCAGACTCCAGCCGACGAGCGCGGGGGCGTAGCCGGTGCGGTCGATGATCCACTGGATCCGGCTGTCGATGCGGTCGATGATGTCGGCGGTCGCACCGCGATTGAAGCCCAGCCCCCAGGCATAGCAACGGAAACCGGCGCGGCGCAGGTCGGCGCGCAGCGCCTTGGTCGCCCAGTCGCCCGACAGGAAACCGGGCAGCACCATGACGGGCGGATGCGCGCTGTCGGGATTGGGTTCGGGCGGCATCGGTCGGATGCGCCCGCCGAGCGCGCGAAGCAGCGCCCCGGCCTCGCGCCACAGCAGCGACAGCGGCGGCGGGGCGTCGGGATCGGCGACACGCGCGGGCCATTCGGCGCGCCGGGTGAGGAAACCGCGGATCATCGTCGGGCCTAATCCCATATTCGCCATGCCCGCGAAAGCGGGAATCGAGCTGCTCCTGCCCCCTGGGTCGAAATGCGGAAAGCAGCGGCGCGGATCAAGCCTGTCCTGAACGCCTGCAAGGCAGCCGAAGGGTCCCGGGGCAACGAAAGGGGGGGGTCAGCCTTTCGGAACCAGTTTGAGCAGCTTGCCGTCGGCGCCGTCGGACAACAGCCAGACGGTGCCGTCCTCGCGCACCTCGACCTCGCGGATGCGCTGGCCGAAATCCCAGCGGTCGGCCTTGTGCAGCCGGTCGCCGTCGATCTGCATCCGCACCAGCCCTTCGCCCGACAGCGCACCCATCAGCAGGCTGTTCTTCCAGCCCGGATACAGGTCGCCGCCGTACCAGGCGAGACCGGCGGGCGAGACCGCGGGGTTCCACCACAGTTTCGGCGCGGCAAATTCGGGGCGGGTCGGATGGTCGGGAATATCCTTGCCGTCATAATGGTCGCCGTTCGACACGATCGGATAGCCATAGTTCGCCTTGGCCTCGACCAGATTGACCTCGTCGCCGCCCTTCGGGCCCATTTCCTGATTCCACAATTTGCCGCTGCCGTCGAACGCGAGGCCCAGGATGTTGCGGTGGCCGAGCGACCAGATTTGTGCGGTGACGCCGCCCTGGGATGCGAAAGGATTGTCGGCGGGGACGCTGCCGTCGGGATTGAGGCGGAGGACCTTGCCCAGATTGGCCGTCATATCCTGCGCCGGATCGAATTTCTGGCGCTCGCCCGACCCGATGAACAGATATTTGCCGTCGGGCGAGAAGGCCAGCCGGTGCGAAAAATGCCCCCGGCCGCCAACCTTGGGCGATTGGGTCCAGATGGTCTGCAGGCCTTCGAGGCGCGGCGCCGCGCCCTGTACCAGCTTCGCGCGTCCGACGACGGCGCCGAAAGTGTCGCCCTCGCCGGGTTCGACCCAGCTCAGATAGATATGGCCCGTGGTCGCGAAATCGGGCGCCAGGATGACATCGCCGAAACCGCCCTGGCCGCCATAAGCCACGGTGGGCACGCCGGCGACATCAAGCGTCGCGCCGCCTTCCTGCCAGAGTTTCAGTTTGCCCGATTTCTCGGTGACGAGCGCCAGCCGGGTGCCGGGAAGAAAGGTCATCGCCCAGGGTTCGTTGAAGCTGGCGATCTCTTCGACCGTGAAGGGGGCATCGGTCAGGGGTTTGGCCGGGTGGTCGCCGGTCGTGTCGATGCGTGCGCTATCCGCCGGAGCGGCATTGCCGGGCGCTGTCCCGGCCGAACAGGCCGCGACGATCAGCGCCGTCGAGACGGCGAGGGCAGGGATTTTCTTCATCGATGAACTCGCTTTGCTGGGGCCGAAGCCTGGGGGGATGAACGCGCATTCTGACGCCGTCGGGGCAGCAAGTCGAGGGCGGAGGCCTGGCAAATCAGTCGCCGGCGCCGCGCCGCGCCGCGATGACTTCCACGCTGTCCATGATCGCGTCCATCGCCTCGCTGGCGGGCACGGCATCGGCGCGCTTCTGCGAGAACTGGCCGCGCGCCATGATTTCCTCCAGCGCGGTCCGCGCGCGGGACACGCGGCTTTTCATCGTGCCCAGCGCGCAGTCGCAAATCTGCGCCGCCTCTTCGTACGACATGCCGCCCGCCCCGACCAGGATCAGCGCCTCGCGCTGGTCCTGCGGCAATTCCATCAGCCCGCGCTGAAGGTCCGCCATTTCCCCCGTATCCTCCTGTGACGCGGGGGTGGCGAGCGTCTTTTCGACCGCAACCTCGTCATATTCGCCGCGAAACTTGTTGCGGCGCATCTGCGACAGAAAAGTGTTGCGCAGGATGACGAAGGTCCACGCCTTGATCGACGTTCCGCGTTCGAAACGGTCGCGCGATGCCCAGGCCTTGACCATCGTGTCCTGTGTCAGATCGTCCGCCAGATCGGGATTTCCCGACAGGCTGCGGCCATAGGCGCGAAGATGGGGGATAACGCCCGCAAGCAGCGCCTTGAACTCGCTATCGGTCAGATCGGTATCCGGTTGCGGCGCGGCCGCGGCGGTGGTTCGGGTCATTCGCGATCGGGGCTTTTCTGATCGAGTTGCGAGAGGAGATCGAGCATCCGGTCGGGAAGCTCTTCGGCCAGGATATTGCCGTAAATCATCCGCAGCTTCGCGCTCACCGGCTCGGGGGACTGGCGCCCCGTCAGCGTGCGGTGCCACTGATCGCTTCCTGTGCCGGGAAGGGTTCCGTTGACCCGGCGCGGCGCGTCGGCGGCACGCGGAGGTGCGCTCTGCCCGTTCATTCTATTTTCGCCATGCGTAGCCATGCCGAAGCAACGACAGAAAGGGGCTCGGGTTCCCGCGGCCGGTTCCATTTTCGACGAACCGTGACCTTGGGGCCACATCCACGGCGCTTAATCCAGATTAGGGCGCCGCTGCTCCGTTGGCTCTAGGAAATGGGAAATGCCCGCCAACGCCGGGCCGTGGAGGGTCGCCCGTTGTTGTCCGTCATCTGTCTCAGCGCCTGCTGTCCGAACGCGATTTTGCCGCGCTGGTCAATGGCGTGGGCACCCGTAAGGCATGCGATCCCGACGACGCGCGGCTCATGGAAAACTTCATCGCGCTTGAACGGCGGCGCGGTTCCGCGCCGGGCGGCGCGACGTGAGGGCGAACCGAATGCCGCCTGGGGGCAAATGCCATCGGGCGACGGTTCCGATTTGCAACGCGGGCAACAGGCGCTAAGCGTGGGGCGGGGGACCATACCCTCTACGGCGCCGCTCAAGCGTCGCGAACGACGCAGGATATGACGACCGAAACCGGAAAGCCCCTCGACGACGCCAGTTTCAAGCGCGAGCTGGCGGCCATGCTTCCTCATCTGCGGGCGTTCGGCCGGAGCCTGTGCGGAAATGCCGATCTGGCCGACGATCTGGTGCAGGAAACGATGCTGAAGGCGTGGAAAGCGCGCGCCAGTTATATCCCCGGCCCGTCGAGCATGAAAAGCTGGGCCTTCGTGATCCTGCGCAATTGTTTTCTGTCGCAGATGCGGCGCAAGAAATTCACCGCCGAATATGATGAGCTGGCGGCCGAGCGGCTGTTGGTCGCGCCGGATGATCAGGACGACAGTCTGCATCTTTCCGACGTGCAGCGTGCGTTGCTGATGCTGCCGGTCGATCAGCGCGAGGCCCTGATTCTGATCGGCGCCGGCGGGCTGAGTTATGAGGAAGGGTCCGAAATCTGCGGTGTCGCGGTCGGCACCATGAAAAGCCGCGTGTCACGCGCGCGCGCGGCCCTGCAAGCCATTCTGGAGGACGGCGCGACGCCGCTGCGCGCCGACGGCGTCGGGCCGGCAAGCGACGCTTTCGCGGCGATCATGGACGATGTCGACCATCTGACCGGCAGCGCGCCGCGCGCCGCCGGAAACTGACCGCCGCGCGCCGCGGCGCGGCTCAGGCAGCGAGTTCGGGGGTGAAGAGCAGGCTCTGGCTGATCGCGGCGCGCACGGTGTTTTCACGAAACGGCTTCGAGATCAGGAACGTCGGTTCCACGCGATTGCCGGTCAACAGGCGTTCGGGGAAGGCGGTGATGAAGATCGCCGGCACCGGCGCGACCGCCAGTATATCCTGAACCGCATCGATTCCCGATGATCCGTCGGCGAGCTGGATGTCGGCAAGGACCAGTCCGGCATCGCTGTTTTGAAATGCCGCCACGGCGTCCTCATGCGTCGTCGCAATGCCCGCAACGCGGTGGCCGAGATCGCGGACGATCTGTTCGAGTTCCATCGCGATCAGCGGCTCATCCTCGATGATCAGCACCGACGTCCGCGATTCGCGGTCGAGGTCGTCGACCGCCTCCGCCAGCAACACTTCGACCGTGGGCGTGTCCGTTCCGGTGATGGTGCTTGCTTCTTCGACCGAAAAACCTTCCAGCGCGGTCAGCAGCAGGATTTGGCGGCCGAGCGGCGTGATGCGGGCGAGGCGGCGGTTGGCGGCGCGGACCAGCGGATCCTCGTCGTCGCTGCCTTCGCCGTCGGCGATGAAGGCGCTTTCCCAGATGCGATGGAAGTTGCGGTAAAGGTCGGCGCGGGTTCCGGCGCCGGTGCTGAATTCGTCCGGCGCGGCGACGATCACCTCCAGCGTCGCATGAACGAAATTGTCGCCATGCTTCTGACTGCCCGTCAGCGCGCGCGCGTAGCGGCGCAGGAACGGCAGATGTCCGCGGATTTCTTCGCCCAATGCCATGTAAATGACCTCCCTCTTCCTGGAACTGCATACGCGTCGGCGCGGGATCGGGTTCCGCCGGTGCCGGAAAAAATGCGGACCCGTTCGCTGCAACCAGTGGCGCGACGAAGCGTAGAAGGAGCTTGGAGATAAAGGCATGGCGTAACCGATCGGAACGACGCCCTTTTCCGACCCATCGCCCTCCATGCTTTTGTAGGGACCGGATTCATGGCAAAGCCCCCGGGCGAACAGGACGATGTGCAGGTGTTGCGACACGATGGGGGGCATGCATTGACCGAAAATGGGGAAGGCCGCGTTGCGAGCGCCGAGCAGGATCGGCTGGAGACATTGCGCTCCTATCGCATTCTCGACACCGCCCCCGAGCCCGGCTTCGACCGGGTGACGAAGCTGGTCGCCGACCTGTTCGATGCGCCGATCGCGCTGGTGTCGCTGGTCGACGACTGCCGACAATGGTTCAAGTCGGCGCATGGCCTCGATGTCGCCGAAACGCCGCGGGACATCAGCTTTTGCCAATATGTGATCGCCGACGATCAGCCGATGGTCATCACCGATGCGACGCAGGACCCGCGCTTTGCCGATAATCCGCTCGTGACCGGCGAGCCCTATATCCGTTTTTACGCCGGCATGCCGCTGCGCGCGCCGAACGGCGTCGTGCTGGGAACGCTGTGCGTGATCGACGAGAAAGTGCGCGCCGTACCGGATGCGCGCGACATGGAACGGCTGGCCGATTTTGCCGCGATCATCATGGCCGAGGCCGAATTGCGCCGCACCGCGATCGAGCGCGACGAAACCAAGCTTATTCTGGAACGCGCGCTCGACTTTTCGAGCATCGCCGTGTGGCAATATCACCCCCGGAACGACGCGATGGAGTGGCAGGGCGCGGTCGCCGAATTGTGGGGCAGCGACTATGCCGACGCCTTGTCGACAGGGGATGCGGCCGCCGAACGGATATTGCCCGAAGACCGTCCGGTGGTTCGCAAGGCGCTCGACGAAGCGGTCGAAAAAGGCGTGCCCTATATGGCGGAATTCCGCGTTCAGCATCCCGAACGCGGAGTGCGCTGGCTGCTCGGGCGCGCCGATTGGGACGGTTGGCCCGATGCGGCGGTGCTGACCGGCATCAACGCGGATATCACCGAACAGAAAAGCCGGCAGGAAAATGCGACGCTGTTGATGCGCGAACTGCACCACCGGATGCGCAACCTGTTCGCCACGGTGGGTGCGATCATCTCGCTCACGCGGCATTCGGCGAGTGACGTCGACGATTATGTTGAACGGATCAGCAGCCGGCTCGACGCGCTCAATCGCGCGCAGAACGTGCTGCTCGGCGCCAATTTCATGACCGGATCGATGCACGCGCTGCTGCGCGAGGTGGAGGCTGCTTTTCCGCGCATCCGCTGGTCCGGACCCGACCTGCTGCTGCCCGAAAACGCGCTCGTCGCCATGGCCCTCCTGTTCAACGAACTGGCGACCAACGCGGCCAAGCATGGCGCCCTGTCGGTTGACGACGGACGCGTCGACGTGCGCTGGTCGCAGGACGCCGAGGGCGACGACGCGCGCCAATTCCACCTGACCTGGGCCGAAAGCGGCGGTAACGGCCGGGTCGTGCCGCCCGACCGGACCAGCTTCGGCACGCTTCTGATGGAGCGCAGCGTCTGCAACAATCTGGGCGGAACGATCGAGCGTTACTGGAAGCCTACGGGACTGGTGTGTGAAATTTTTCTGCCCGCGCGATGGCGGGAGGCCTGACGGGGAGCGGGGAGGGGGCATGGCACTGGAAGCCTTGATTACGCGGCTCAGCTATTACAGCGACCTTGCCGACGACGACCGTGTGGCGCTGGCCAGGCTGGGGGCGAAAGTCCGCACCTTTGGCGCGAACAGCGAAATCATCGCGGCGGGGCAGCAGATGGACGCGGTGCTGGTGATGCGCGAGGGTTGGGCGGCGCGTATCAAGACGCTGGAGGACGGACGGCGCCAGATTCTGAATATCCTGCTTCCGGGCGATATATTCGACCTGCAGGTCCTCGTCGCGGCCGAGGCGGATCATAGCGTCGTCACGGTGACCGCCGGTTCGGTCTATGCGCTGGCGCCGCAGGCGGTGCGCGAGATGCTGGCGGGATCGGGGGCGCTGACGATGGCCTTCTGGTGGACGCAGGTGCAGGAAGAGGCGTTTCTGCGCGAACAGATCGTGCGCAACGGGCGGCAGAGCGCGCAGGAACGGATCGGCCATTTCCTGCTGGAACTGCACCGCCGCGCGCAAATCGTGAACCAGGCCGATCGCGACACGCTGCGCCTGCCGCTGACGCAGACGCAGATCGCGGACGCGCTGGGGCTGACCCCCATTCACACCAATCGCGTGCTGCGGCGGCTGGTGCGCGCCGGCTATATCGAGACCAACCGCCAGTGGATTCGGTTCCTGGCCCCCGACGCGCTGGCGCAGATGTGCGATTTCGACCCGGCCTATTTTCATCTCGACGCCTTCCGGATGCGGCTGGCCCGGAGCTGAACCGGACATCTTAACACAGGTTTGTTCTTTATTTGTTCGCCGTGCTATGCAGGACGGATGGCCGGGCGAACGATCTTGCAAAAGCTCCATATTCTGGCGGACGCCGCCAAATATGACGCGTCGTGCGCATCGTCCGGTACGGTCAAGCGCGATTCGATGGGCACGGGCGGGATCGGTTCGACCGAGGGCATGGGCATCTGTCACAGCTATGCGCCCGACGGCCGCTGCATCTCGCTGCTCAAGATATTGCTCACCAATTTCTGCATTTACGACTGCCGCTTCTGCATCAATCGCGCGTCCAGCAACGTGCGGCGCGCGCGTTTCAGTCCGCAGGAGGTGGCCGGCCTCACGCTCGATTTCTACAGGCGCAATTATATCGAGGGGCTGTTCCTGTCGTCGGGCATCATCCGGTCCGAAGACCATACGATGGAACAGATCGTCGAAGTTGCGCGAATCTTGCGCGAGGAACATTATTTTCAGGGATATATCCACCTGAAGACGATCGCGGGCGCCGATCCGGCGCTGATCGCGCTCGCGGGGCTGTACGCGGATCGGTTGTCCACCAATGTCGAATTGCCGACCGAGGCCGGGCTGGCGAGCTTCGCGCCCGAGAAGAAACCGGCGACGATCCGCAAGACAATGGCGTCAGTCCGCACGCGCGAGGCCGATGTCGTCGACGCCGCGAAAAGTCGGTTGATCGGCAAGGCGCGGCCGCCGCGCTTTGCCCCGGCGGGCCAGTCGACGCAGATGATCGTCGGCGCCGATGCCGCCCGCGACGGCGATATATTGCGGACCGCGACCAATCTCTATTCGGGCTATCGCCTGCGCCGCGTCTATTATTCGGCTTACAGCCCGATCCCCGATGCCAGCCGCGATCTGCCGCCGGTGCGGCCGCCGCTGATGCGCGAACACCGATTGTATCAGGCCGACTGGTTGCTGCGCTTCTATGGTTTCGAACAGGGCGAGATCATGGAGGGCGCGCAGGACGGCATGCTCGACCTGTCGATCGATCCCAAGCTGGCCTGGGCGCTTCAGCGGCGCGAGGCTTTTCCGGTCGATATCAACCGTGCGCCGCGCGAGATGCTGTTGCGCGTGCCGGGACTGGGCACGCGCGCGGTCGATCGGATCGTCGCGGCACGGCGATTGGGAAAGTTGCGGCTCGGCGATCTCGCCAAGGTGACGGCGTCGGTCAAGAAGCTTTTGCCGTTCATCGTCACGCCCGACTGGCAGCCCGGCAAGCTGACCGACGGTGCCGACCTGCGCGCCCGGTTCGCGCCGCCCCCCGAGCAATTGTCGCTGGCGCTATGAGGGAAGTGATCCTGAAGGCGCCCGGTGATTTTGCCGAGTGGCGGCGCGCCGCGCGCGGACTGCTGGCAGCGGGCATTGCGCCGGACGAGATAGACTGGCGCGGCAGCGAAGAAGGTCCGTCGCTGTTCGGCGATGCGGTTGCGGCGGCGCCCGCGCCCGCGCCGCCCTCTGCGCCTGCGAACGCGTTTAGCCTGCCGCGCGAACTGGTCGAAATCGCCGACCGCGTCATCTGCCACCGCGATCCCGAGGTGCCGGCCCGGCTTTACCGGATCATGTGGCGCGCGCTGGGCGACCGGCGCGTGCTCGCCCGGACGACCGATGCGGAAATTAACTGGCTGCGCGGGGCGGACAAGGCGATCCGCCGCGACGTGCACAAGATGCACGCCTTCGTACGGTTCCGGCGCATCGGCGAGGCGGCGGGGCGGGAGCGGTTCGCGGCGTGGTTCGAGCCGTCGCACCGGATTTTGCGATTGACCGCGCCTTTTTTCCAGCGGCGCTTTACCGGCATGGACTGGGCGATCGTGACGCCCGACGCGCGCGCGATCTGGCAGGATGGAAAGCTGACTTACGGACCCGGCGGGACGAAGGAGGAGGTGCCGGACAGCGACATCGTCGAGGATCAATGGCGCACCTATTATGGCGCGATCTTCAATCCGGCGCGCGTGAAGGTGGCGGCGATGCGCGCCGAGATGCCGAAGAAATATTGGAAGAATCTGCCCGAGGCGCAGGATATAGCGCCGCTGATCGCGGGCGCCGGGGCGCGGGTGGAACGCATGCGCGAAACGGCCGTTTCTCTGGCAAACCCGTTGACCGATAAATGGCGGACGCGCGTGCCCGATGAACTCGCCCTCGACGATGATGTGAAGACGCTGGACGACCTGGCGCGCGCGGTTGATCGCTGCACACGCTGTCCGCTCGCCTGCCATGCGACCCAGGGCGTCGCGGGCGAAGGGCCGCAAGGCGCGCGCGTCATGCTGGTCGGCGAACAGCCCGGCGATCAGGAGGATCTGCAGGGGCGGCCTTTCGTCGGGCCGGCGGGACAGGTTCTGGATGCCGCGCTCGACGAGGCGAACATCGACCGCCGCAGCCTGTTCCTCACCAACGCCGTCAAGCATTTCAAGTTCGAACCGCGCGGCAAGCGGCGCCTGCACCAGAATCCGACGGCGGGCGAAATCGACATATGCCGCTGGTGGCTCGACAAGGAGCGGGCGCTGGTCCGGCCCGACATCATCGTCACGCTGGGCGCGAGCGCGCTGCGCGGGGTGACGGGGAAGAGCGCAAGCATCGCGTCGATGCGCGGGATGGTGCATGAACTGGAGGGCGGAACGAAACTGGTCGCGACGATCCATCCGTCGTTCCTGCTGCGGCTGCCCGACCGCGCGCGCGCCGCCGAAGAGCGCAAGGCCTTCGTCGCCGACCTGGTCCGCGCGCGGACGCTCGCGGCCTGATGGCGAGGACGAAGACCTGGATCGAGCCGCATCCGAGCGGCCTATATGTCAAGCCCGCCGACCTGTGGATCGACCCGTCGCGTCCCGTCGAGCGCGCCGCGGTGACGCATGGCCATGCCGACCATGCGCGCAGCGGTCACGGCGCGGTCTTCGCGACGCCCGAGACGCTGGCGATCATGGCGCTGCGCTATGGCGTCGATGCCGAGGCGAGCCATAACCGGGCCTTCGTCTATGGCGACGGGTTCGAGCGCGGCGGGGTGCGGTTCAGCTTTCATCCCGCGGGGCATGTTCTGGGCAGCGCGCAGATATTGATGGAATATGCGGGCGAGCGGATCGTCATCACCGGCGATTACAAGCGGCGGGCCGATCCGACCTGCGCGCCATTCGAGGTGGTGCCGTGCGACATCTTCATCACCGAGGCGACCTTTGGTCTGCCGGTGTTCCGCCACCCGCCGACGGGCGAGGAGATTGCGAAGCTGATCGGCGCGGTGCGCGCCGAACCCGACCGCGCGGTGCTCGTCGGTGCTTATGCGCTGGGCAAGGCGCAGCGCGTGATCGCCGAACTGCGCGGCGCGGGGTGGGCGACGCCCATTTACCTTCACGGCGCGCTGGAACGCATGTGCGCGCTCTATGCGGCGCATGGCGTCGATCTGGGCGAATTGCGGCTGGTCAGCGAAACCGACAAGGCGGAGATGGCGGGCCGGATCGTGCTGGCGCCGCCCTCCGCACTCAACGACCGCTGGTCGCGGCGGCTGCCCGATCCGGTGACCGCGATGGCGTCGGGCTGGATGCGGGTGCGCCAGCGCGCGCGCCAGCGGATGGTCGAACTGCCGCTGGTCATTTCGGACCATGCCGATTGGGACGAACTGACCGCGACGATCGAGGATGTGAACCCGAAGGAAAGCTGGATCACCCACGGCAGCGAGGACGGCCTGCTGCGCTGGTGCGAACTGACGCAGCGCAAGGCGCGCGCGTTGCACCTGGTCGGCCGCGATCTGGAGGAAGAGGCGTGAAGCGTTTCGCCGCCCTGATCGACCGGCTGATCTACACGCGTTCGCGCAACAGCAAGCTTGCCCTGATCGTCGATTATCTGCGGCATGCGCCCGACCCCGATCGCGGCTGGGCGCTTGCCGCACTGACCGAGGCGCTCGATTTTCCGGCGGTGAAGGCGGGGACGGTGCGCGCGTTGCTCGCGACCCGCGTCGACGAGGAATTGTTTCGCCTGTCGCGCCATTTCGTCGGCGATACGGCCGAGACGGCGGCGCTGCTGTGGCCGGAAAATAAGCCCCTCGCCTTCGGGGGAAAGGTTGGGGTGGGGGGCAGCGGCCTTGGTGCAAACGCGACAGCCCCCACCCCTGGCCCCTCCCCTGAAGGCGAGGGGGGACTGAGCGTCTCCGACGCCGTCGATGCGCTCGCTGCCACCAGCCGCAGCGATGCCCCCGCGGTCGTCGCATCGCTGCTCGACCGGCTCGACGCCGACGGGCGTTATGCGCTGCTCAAACTGGCGCTCGGCGGGATGCGTGTCGGCGTGTCGGCGCGGCTGGCGAAACAGGCGTTCGCGCAGGCGTTCGACGTGCCGGTCGACGATGTCGAGGAACTGTGGCACGCGATCCCGCCGCCTTATGAACCGCTGTTCGCGTGGGGAGAGGGCCGGGCGGAGCGGCCCGACCTGGCCGACGTCGCCTTCTTTCGGCCGTTCATGCTCGCGCATCCGCTGGACGACGCCACGGTGGACCTAGCCGATTATGCCGCCGAATGGAAATGGGACGGCATTCGCGTCCAGATCGTGCGGGCCGGTCGTGGGGGCAGCGGCGAGACGCGCATCTACAGCCGCGGCGGCGAAGAGATCAGCGGCGCCTTTCCCGAACTGGTCGCCGCCTTCGATCAGGACGCGGTGATCGACGGCGAACTGCTGGTGCGCGGCGATGCACAGGGCGGCGAAGCGGCCAGTTTCAACGCGCTCCAGCAGCGGCTGGGGCGCAAGACGGTGTCGAAGAAGATGCTGGTCGATTATCCGGCCTTCGTCCGTGTATATGATCTTCTCGCTGTCGATGGCGAGGATTTGCGCGGCCTGCCGTGGAGCGAGCGGCGGCGGCTGCTGGAGGCGTTCGTGCCGCGCCTGGCGGACAGCCATTTCGATCTGTCGCAGGTGATCGACGCGACCGGCTTCGACGATCTTGCCGAACGCCGGGCGGGCGCGCGCGATGCCGCGATTGAAGGCGTGATGCTGAAGCGTCGCGATGCGCCCTATGTCGCGGGCCGGCGCGCGGGGCTGTGGTATAAATGGAAGCGCGACCCGCTGACCGCCGATTGCGTGATGATGTATGCGCAGCGCGGCAACGGACGGCGGGCGAGTTTCTATTCGGACTATACCTTCGGCTGCTGGTCGGATGCGGGCGAACTGCTGCCGGTGGGGAAAGCCTATTCGGGTTTCACCGACGAGGAGCTGAAATGGCTCGACAAGTTCGTGCGCGATAACACGCTGAACCGTTTCGGCCCGGTGCGCGAAGTCGAAAAGTCGCTGGTGCTGGAGGTGGCGTTCGATTCGATCCATGCGTCGAAGCGGCACAAATCGGGTCTGGCGATGCGCTTCCCGCGCATTGCGCGGATCCGGCGCGACAAGCCGGCGGAGGAAGCCGACCGGATCGCCACGTTGCAGGCGATGGTGACGTGACGCGCCGAATGGGAGCGTGTCCCCCGGAAGGCGGGCGGCATATCCGGTTGGGGCCATTTCGAGCCGGCGGAAGATGGGGGCCCGCCTTCGCGGGGATACGCAGCATTTATGCGCGGCGGTTTAGACAAAATTTCCGCGTCACGGGGTTGCAACTCACGGGCAAGATACCGAGTTAGACGCCCGAACCGACAAAAAAGGAGACTGCCATGACGATCGCTTTTCCGCCGCTGCCTTACGCACAGGATGCGCTGGCCCCCCATATCTCGGCCGAGACGCTGGCGACGCACCATGGCAAGCATCACAAAACCTATGTCGACAAGGTCAATGCCGCGATCGAGGGCACCGAACTCGCCGACAAGAGCCTGGAGGAAATCGTCCACCATGCCGAAGGATCGGGCAACAAGGGCCTGTTCAACAATTCGGCGCAGTCGTGGAACCACGCTTTTTATTGGGAAAGCCTGTCGCCGACCAAGACCGAGCCCGCCGGCGATCTGGCGGCGGCGATCGATCGCGACTTCGGATCGCTCGATGAGCTGAAGAAGAAGCTGAAGGATACGGCGGTCAACCATTTCGCGTCGGGCTGGGCCTGGCTCGTGGCCAAGGACGGCAAGCTGTCGGTCACCGACACGCATGACGCCGGCACCGAACTGACGGCGGGGATCAAGCCGCTGCTCGTCATCGACGTGTGGGAACATGCCTATTACATCGACCGCAAGAATGTCCGTCCGGACTATGTCGGCGCGGTGGTCGACGAACTGCTCAACTGGGACTTCGCCGCCGAGAATCTGGCGCGCGACGGTACCTGGACCTATCCGGCGTAATTTCCTGTCAAAGAAGAAGCCGTGTGTCCCCGCGAAGGCGGGGACCCATCTTCGGTCGGTGCTATCTTTCGCCCATGGATGATGGACCCCCGCCTTCGCGGGGGCACGCGGCTTTAGACGTCAAGGCATTGGCTTCTGTCATAAGGCTATTTCCTCGCCTATAGGCGCGTCATGACGATCAGCCTGTTCGAACTTTTCAAGATCGGCGTTGGCCCTTCCAGCTCGCATACCGTGGGGCCGATGGTCGCGGGACGCCGCTTCGGGCTGTGGCTCGATGCGCAGGGGCTGCTGGAGCGGACGGCGCATGTCGAGGCGGATCTTTACGGATCGCTCGCGCTGACCGGCAAGGGACACGCGTCGGACACCGCGCTCGTCGCCGGGCTGGCGGGCGAGATTCCCGCCTCGACCAGCCTTGCCGCGATTCAGGCGCATTGGGCGCGGGCGGAGACCGAGGGGGCGCTCTATCTGCTCGGGCGCGTGCGCGTCCGTTTTCAACCGAAGCGCGACCTCAAGTTCCAGATGCGCCAGCGCCAGCCCTTTCACACCAATGCGCTGAGTTTCACCGCGCGCGACGGCGAGGGCGAAATTCTGGTCAAGCGCATGTATTTTTCGATCGGCGGCGGCTTCGTGGTCGACGAGGATGAGGCCGGGCGCAACAGCCGCGGCGCCGAGGACGAGGTCGATCTGCCTTTCCCCTTCACCTCGGGCGCCGACCTGATCGAAATGGGCGCCGCATCGGGCAAGAGCATCGCCCGGATGATGCTGGAAAATGAACTGGCGCATCGCGGTCTCGAAGAGGTCGAGGCGGGGCTGGACGCGGTCGCGGCGGCGATGGACGCGTCGATCGACGCTGGCTGTTCGAGCAGCGGCATCCTGCCCGGCGGGCTGAAGGTCCGTCGCCGCGCGCCCCAGATCGCCGCCGACATTCGCGCCCGCTACGAAGCCAATTTGTCCGATCCGATGGCGATGATGGACTGGATCAACCTGTGGGCGATGGCGGTGAATGAGGAAAATGCCGCGGGCGGCCGCGTCGTCACCGCGCCGACCAACGGCGCGGCCGGGATCATCCCGGCGGTCATCCGCTATTACCGGCGCAGCTATCGCGGCGATGCGGCGGGCGTGCGCACCTTCCTGCTCGCCGCGGGTGCGGTCGGGGCGCTTTACAAGCGCAACGCCAGCATCTCGGGCGCCGAGGTCGGCTGCCAGGGCGAGGTCGGCGTCGCCTGTTCGATGGCGGCGGCGGGGCTGACCGCGGCGCTGGGCGGCACCAACGCGCAGGTCGAAAATGCCGCCGAGATCGGCATGGAGCATAACCTCGGCCTCACCTGCGACCCGATCGGCGGGCTGGTGCAGATCCCGTGCATCGAACGCAATGCGATGGGCGCGATCAAGGCGATCGACGCGAGCCGCATCGCGATGATCGGCGACGGCACGCATGTCGTCAGCCTCGACACGGTAATCGCGACGATGCTCCAGACGGGCCGCGACATGCGCGACAAATATAAGGAAACGTCGAAGGGCGGACTGGCGGTCAGCGTCGTCGAATGCTGATCGCCGCCGGGTTCCTTCGGTCCCTGCCGCTGGCGGTCCTTGCCCGCATGTTCTAGATCGTGATTCTCGAACAGGGACACGCAGGGGGACAAATGGCCGCAGACACCGCAACGCATGCCGCCGAGGCTGCCGCGCACGGATTCGACCTGGTGCCGATCGTCGTGCTGCTGGGCGCCGCCGTGATCGCGGTGCCGCTGTTCAAGCGGCTGGGGCTGGGGTCGGTGCTGGGCTATCTGGCTGCCGGCCTTGCGATCGGGCCGTTCGGCATCGGGCTTTTTTCGGACGCCCAGACGATCCTGCACGTCGCCGAACTGGGCGTCGTGATGTTCCTGTTCATCATCGGGCTGGAGATGCAGCCGTCGCGGTTGTGGGCGATGCGCGGCGAGATTTTCGGGCTGGGCGCGGCACAGGTCGGCGGCGCCATCGCGCTGCTGATCCTGGTCGGGCTGGCGCTGGGCTATCCCGTCGCGGCAAGCTTTGTCGCCGGAACGGGTTTCGTGCTGACATCGACCGCGATCGCGATGCAGATGCTCGACGAACGCAATGCGATGGGGCTGCCGAAGGGGCGGCGCGTCGTCGCGATCCTGTTGCTGGAGGATCTGGCGATCGTCCCGCTGCTTGCGCTCGTCGCCTTTCTGGCGCCGGGCGGCGAAGCGGTTTCGACCGAGGACCGGCTGCTCGCGGTTGGCATCGGGCTGGCGGCGATCGCGGGTCTGGTGTTGGCCGGACGCTATCTGCTCGATCCGATGTTCCGCCTGCTCGGCCGGGCCAAGGCGCGCGAAGTGATGACGGCGGCCGCGTTGCTCGTGGTGCTGGGGTCGGCGCTGCTCATGCAGGTCGCGGGGCTGTCGATGGCGATGGGGGCCTTCCTGGCCGGCGTCCTGTTGTCCGAATCCTCGTTCCGTCACCAGCTCGAAGCCGATGTCGAACCCTTTCGCGGCGTGCTGCTCGGCCTGTTCTTCCTGGGCGTCGGCATGGCGCTGGACCTGAATATCGTGGCGGCCAATGCCGGGCTGATCGCCATATCGGTCGCGGCCTATATGACGCTGAAGATGCTCGTCATCTACACCGTCGCCCGGCTGTTCAAGGCGGACCGGGCGGAGGCGGCGGAACGCGCGGTGCTGATGGCGCAGGGCGGGGAGTTCGCCTTCGTCCTCTACGCCGCCGCAATGGGCGTCGGAATCATCGACGCCGAAAGCAACGCGATCCTGACCGCGATCATCATCGTGTCGATGGTGCTGACCCCGATCATGATCATCCTGCACGACCGATACATGCCCAAGCCGGTGGAACGGACGGACGATCTGGACGTCGCCCACGACCTGCGCGCCAGCGTATTGATGATCGGGTTCGGCCGGTTCGGCCAGATCGTCAGCCAGCCGCTGTTCGCCAACGGCTGCTCGATCTCGCTGATCGATACCGACACGGTCGCGATCCGCGAGTCCAAGGCGTTCGGTTTCAAGATTCATTATGGCGACGGCACGCGGCTCGACATCCTGCACGCCGCCGGGGCGCACAAGGCGAAGCTGGTCGTGGTCGCCACCGACGACCGCGAAACCACGCTGAAAATCGTCGAGCTGCTGAAGGCGGAATTTCCGAGCACCCCGGTTCTCTCGCGCGCCTTCGATCGCGAACATGCGATCGAGCTGGTTCACGCGGGCGTCGATTTCCAGATGCGCGAAACGTTCGAATCGGCGCTGGTGCTGGCCGAAGAAGCGTTGCGGCGCATGGAGGTCGATGACGAGACGATCGCCGATATCATCGCGGATACGCGGCGGCACGATCAGGAGCGGCTGGATATCGACATCTGCGCCGGTGTCTATGCGAGCCGGCACCTGATCCGGGGGAATATTCCGGTCGACGAACGCGACCAATATATCGTCAAGCCGCCGGAATCCGCCTGAATCGGAAGCCTTTATCCCCCGTCCGCCACGCTTGGCGGCTGTGACGGGGGAATAGGTTGTTTGTGCACGATGAGAACATTATAAGAACATTCTTGGTTCGTCAATCCCTTTTTGTTCTCATCGCCGTCGTCCCCACGGCTGGTTGACGTTAACGTCAATCGCGGCCAAGGCGATCCACGGCAGCGAAAGGGAGAGAGATGGCGGAGCTACCCAAATTCGATCTGACGGGGCGTGTCGCGCTTGTCACCGGCGCGTCGTCGGGGCTTGGCGCGGGTTTTGCGAAGGCGCTCGCGGCGGCGGGCGCCCGGGTCGTGCTGGCCGCGCGCCGGGCGGACAAGCTGGCGGAACAGGTTGCCGCGATCGAGGCGGCAGGCGGGCAGGCGATCGCCGTCAGCATGGACGTGACCGACGAGGCATCGACCAAGGCCGCCTATGACGCCGCGGAAGCCGCCTTCGGCACCGTCGACACCATCGTCGCGAACGCGGGCGTCGCGACCGAGAAGATGGCGATGGGGCTCAGCGTCGAGGATGTCGACTTCCTGCTCGCCGCCAATGTGCGCGGCGTCTTCCTGACCGTCACGGAAGGTGCGCGGCGGCTGGACGCGGCGGGCGCGCGCGAAAAGCAGCATGGCCGCGTCGTCATCATCGGATCGATCACGGCAGAGAAAATCTTTCCCGCGACCTCCGTCTATGGTGCGACCAAGGCGGCGGTGCGTCATCTGGGCAAGGCGCTGGCGCGCGAATGGGCGCGGCGCGGGATCAGCGTCAACGTCATCCAGCCCGGTTATTTCGAGTCCGAAATGACCGCGGAACTGTTCGACAGCGATGTCGGCGCCAAGATGGTCCAGAGCTTTCCGCGCCAGCGGATGCGGCCGCCCAGCGACCTGCACACGCCCCTGCTGATGCTCTGTTCGGACGCCGCGCTGGGAATTACCGGCAGCGTCATCACGATCGACGACGGGCAGACGCTGTGAGCGGCGCGCTGCTGATCGAGGCGCGGGGGCAGGTCGAGATCGCGACGCTCAACCGGCCCGATCGGCTGAACGCGCTGAATGGGGGGCTGGTCGGCGAGCTCAACGATTATTTCGGCGGGCTTGCGGACCGCCAGGATGTTCGTGTCGTCATCCTGCGCGGCGCGGGACGCGGCTTTTGCGCCGGGCTCGACATTCAGGAGGATCGCACGTCGGACGAGACGCCCGTGCTGCGCACCCTGCGGACCCAGACCGATATCGGCAATATCTATCGCAAGATGCGCGCCTGTCCCCAACCGATCATCGCGCTGGGCCATGGCGCGGCGGCGGGCGGCGGCCTGTCGCTGATGCTGGCGTCCGACGTGCGCTATGCCGCGCCGTCCTTTCGCTGCAACGCCGCCTATATCCGCATCGGGCTGGGCGGCTGCGACATGGCGTCGAGCTATTTCCTGCCGCGCCTCGTTGGGGCCAGCCTGGCGTCGGAGATGATCCTGACCGGGCGTTTCATCGATGCCGCGCGCGCGCTCGGCGCCGGACTGGTCAGTGAAATCGTCGAGGAAGAAGCGTTGCTCGATCGCGGGCTCGCGCTGGCGGACGAGATGCTGGCGACCGCGCCGTGGGGCCTGCGGCTGTCCAAACAGGCGTTGAACTTCAACATCGATGCGCAGAGCCTGGACGCGGCGATGGCGATCGAAGACCGGCAACAGGTGATCCTGTCGGCGACCGAGGACCATCGGGAAGCGTTGGCCGCGTTCCTGGGCAAGCGCCCGCCGGAATATCGCGAACGCTGATCGGCGCCCCGCCGCCAGCGGACAAGGCGATCGGCCAGATGGCGGCGGATTTCGGCCGGTTGCGGAGGTTCAAGACTTAAGCTGACATCCCCTCCCGCCAGCGGGAGGGGAGACGGGCGCCCTCGCCCCAACCCCGAAAGAGCCGCCAACATGGGCGGCATTGCGTCCCGCCATATATTGGCATAGGTAATGCCATAATAATCCGGGGGAAGGGATGATGGCAGGGCGCAAGCAAATCCTATGGCGGCCGGGGCGGCTTGGCTGGGTCCGGCGCGCTGCCGCTGTTTCCCTCGCGTCCGCGCTCGCCGCGGCCCCCTTGCAGGCGCAGCCCGCTGCCCCGCCGCCGCAACGGCCCAACATCGTCATCCTGCTTGCCGATGACTGGGGCTTTACCGATGTCGGCGCGTTCGGTGCCGAATTCGCCACGCCGCATATCGACGCGCTGGGGCGGGCGGGCATGCGCTTTTCGAACTTCCACGTTGCGGGGTCCTGCTCGCCGACCCGCGCGATGCTCCAGACCGGGGTGATGAATCACCGCGCGGGCCTGGGCAATATGCCCGAGACGATTCCCGACGCGCACAAGGGCAAGCCCGGATATGATACGGTGATGAACCACCGGGTGGTGACGATCGCCCAATTGTTGAAGGCGGCGGGCTATCGCACCTATCTGACCGGCAAATGGCATCTGGGCAGCGACCCGGCGCGGCTGCCCCATGCGCGGGGTTATGATCGCGCGTTCAGCCTGGCCGATTCGGGTGCCGACAATTTCGAGCAGCGCCCGATCGAAATTCTCTACGACAAGGCGAACTGGACCGAAAACGGCAAGGCCGCGACCCTGCCGTCCGATTATTATTCCTCGCGCTTCGTCGTGCAGAAGGCGATGGACTATATCGACGCGGACCGGGCGAGCGGCCGCCCCTTTTTCGCGTCGATCAATTTTCTGGCCAATCATATCCCGGTGCAGGCGCCCGACAGCGACATCGCGCGCTATTCGGCGCTGTACCGCGACGGCTGGACCGCGCTGCGGACGGCCCGGGCGAAACGTGCGGCGGCGCTGGGCATCGTTCCGGCGGGCGTCGCCATGGTGACGATGCCGACGACGCCCGACTGGGCGGCACTCGACAAGGATGAACGCGCGGCGGCGGTGCGCGTGATGCAGGCCTATGCCGGCATGGCGACCGCGATGGACCGCGAGGTCGGGCGGCTGGTCGCCCACCTGAAGGCCAGCGGCGATTATGACCGGACGATCTTCGTCTTCCTGTCCGACAATGGCGCGGAACCGACCAATCCCTATGCGACGCGACGCGGGCGGTTGTTCCTGAACCTGCGATACGACACGTCGCTGGCGAATATCGGCCGCCGCAACAGTTTCAGCAACATCGGACCCGGCTGGGCGAGCGCGGCCGCATCGCCGCTGTCGGGCTATAAGTTCAGCGCGACCGAAGGCGGGCTGCGCGTCCCGCTGATCATCGCCTGGCCGGGCAGCGAGCGGATCGCGGCGGGTGGGATCAGTTCGGGGTTCGCGTATGTCACCGACATCCTGCCGACGCTCGCCGATCTGGCGGGCGTGCCGCTGCACGGCGGCAGGTGGCAGGGGCGGGCGGTCGAGCCGGTGACGGGGCGCAGCCTGGTGCCGATGCTGGTCGGTGCGGACGGCAGCGTCCATGGCGACGCGCCGCTCGGTTACGAACTGTCGGGCAATGCGGCGCTGTTCCGCGGCGATTACAAGCTGGTTCGCAACCTGCCGCCAACGGGCGACGGTCGCTGGCGGCTGTTCGATATCAAGGCCGATCCGGGCGAGACGCGCGATCTGGCGGCGGCGATGCCCGATCGCTTCGCGGCGATGATGGCGGATTATCGCGCCTATGCGACGGCGAACGGGGTGCTGGACATGCCCGCAGGCTATACCGCCGACGAACAGATTCAGCGCTATGCCTTCGAAAAGCGGGGGCGGCCGCAGTTGATCCGGCTGGGGATGATGGCGGGCGCCGCCGTGCTGGCCCTGTCAGCTCTTGTCTGGTTCTGGCGCCGCCGGCGCCGGGCGCGCCGTGTCGATCAGGCGAAAGCCGATATGGTCGGTGCCTAGCGAGCGTTCCTGAAACTGCCGCGCGGCGGGGCGATAGCGCGCGCAATAATTGGCGGCGCACAGGAAGCTGCCCCCCTTGATGACGTTGTTTTCGCCGCCCGTCCGGCTGGTCGTCCATTCCCAGACATTGCCGATCAGGTCGTGGACGCCGTGATCGTCGGCGGGAAAACAGGCGACCGGCGCGCGGCCGGTGAAGCCATCGTCGCCAAGATCGCGGACCGGGAACACCCCCTGATAATAATTGGCGCGCGGCTTGCCCGACGCATCGACCGGCAGGTGGCGGTCGGCGCCGCCGGTCGCGGCGGCGAGTTCCCACTGCTCCTCGCTGGGCAGCGCCTTGCCCTTCCAGCGCGCATAGGCGACCGCGTCGTCCAGCGCGATCTGCACCACCGGGTCGCGGTCGCGGCCGGTGATGGCGGTTTCGGGGCCCGCCGGGTGGCGCCACTGGGCGCCGACGACCCAGCGCCACCAGTTGGGATTGCCGTCGGTCGGCGCGGTAAAGACGGCGCCGCCCGGCACCAGCATCTCGGGCGGCGCGCCGGGGAGCTTCGGCGGATCGCGCTCGGCCAGCGTCTTGTATCCGGTTTCCTTCACGAATTCGGCGAATTCGGCATTGGTGACTTCGTGGGTCGCGATCCAGAAGCCCGGAACCGTCGCCTCGCGCGCCGGACCTTCCTCGGGCAAGCTGGCGTCGGCGCCCATGGTAAAGGTGGCGCCGGGAATCCACGCATAATCCTGCGCCGGGATCGGCGGGCATTCGGGCTCCTGCCGCGTGGCCGCTTTCGTTTCGCCCGCGCCGTTCGGGTCGCCGCATGCCGACAACAGGCCGATGGCGATCAGCGCGGCGGGAAGCGCGGGCTGGATCATCGCCGCGCCGCGTCGTCGATCTGCGCGGCCAGCGCCTCGACCATCAGCGCGGTCACGGTGCCGGCGTCCTCGGCCGACAGGCTTTGATCGTGGCGCAGCGCGCGCCAGTTCTGGAAGGACAGGGCCGCGCACAATCCCTCGATCGCGACGCGGTTCGCCAGCACGGCGGGCGGGAACAGGCGCAGCACCAGTTCGCGTTCGAGCGTGATCACCTTGCCATATTGGCCCATCAGGAAGGGCGATTGATAGCGTTTGATGTTGGCGGCGAGCCGGAAGGGCATCATCGTTTCGAACACCCGCACGCGCCGCCGTTGCAGATCCCGCAGGTTCGCGCGCCAGTCCTCGCCGTCATAGGGTGCGGACACGATCGGCAGCAGGCGCTCGGCGATGGTGTCGGTGATTTCGGCATAGAGCGAGTCCATGTCGTCGAAATGGCGGAAGACGGTGCGCAGGCCGATGCCCGCTTCGTCGGCGACGCGCGCGGCGCTGGGCATCAGGTCGCCGGCGGCGATCAGTTCCATCATCGCCTGAACGATGCGGCGGCGGCTCGACCGGCTGCGTTCGCGGCGGCCGTCGACGTGCGGCTGTTGCGCCTGGGCGCTGGTCCGGTCTTTCGCTTGTGCTGCCATGCGGCCTCCGCTGCCCCAGCTTTGCATCGCGGTCAATGTCCCGCGAACCGCCTTGCATGGGCCCGATTATAATGGCACATATAGTGTCATAAGTTTCCGGGCAACCGGAAGACGAAGCGGGGGGAAGGTGGCCATGCGGAAAAGATGGATCGCGCTCGGCATCATGCTGTTGGCTGGCGCGGGGGGGTATGGCGTGTTTCAGGCGAACAAATATCGCCTGCCCGGACTGATCCAGGATTGGCGCGACCCCGTTCAGCCCAACCGCCCGATCGTGTGGGAAAGCGGTCCTGCCGAACCGTCCGCCGGCGCGCGTCCACCGAACATCATCCTGATCGTCGCCGATGATCTGGGTTATAACGACATCAGCCTGAACGGCGGCGGGGTGGCGGGCGGGATCGTCCGGACGCCGAACATCGATGCGCTGGCGCGCGAGGGGATGAATTTCACCACCGCCTATGCCGCCAACGCCACCTGTTCGCCGTCGCGCGCGGCGATGATGACCGGGCGCTATCCGACGCGGTTCGGGTTCGAATTCACCGCCGTGCCGGTACAGTTCGCCGAAAATCTGGCGCATGGTGACGGGGTCGGGCCGCTGAAGACCATCTTTCACCGCGACCGCATCACGCCGGACATTCCCGATTATCCCGACATGGGCGTGCCCGCGAGCGAAGTGACGATCGCCGAGGCGGTCAAGGCGGCGGGCTATCGCACGCTGCACATCGGCAAATGGCATCTGGGCGAGGCGCCGGCGCTCCAGCCCCAGGGACAGGGTTTCGACCAGAGCGTCGCGGTTTTGGGCGGCGGCGCCATGTTCCTGCCCGAAGACGACCCGCAGGCGGTGAATGCCAAGCTGCCGTGGGACCGGATCGACCATTTCCTGTGGCCGAACCTGCGCCACGCCGTGACCTATAATGGCGGCCCGCGGTTTCATCCCCGGGGGCATATGACCGACTATTTCGCCGACGAGGCGATCCGGGCGATCGAGGCCAATCGCAACCGGCCCTTCTTCCTCTATCTGGCGTTCAACGCGCCGCACACGCCGCTTCAGGCGACGCGCGCCGAATATGACAAGCTGCCGCAGATCAAGGATCACAAGACGCGCGTCTATGGCGCGATGATCGCGCATATGGACCGGCGCATCGGCGATGTGATGGCAAAGCTGAAACAGCTTGGCATCGACGACAATACGCTGGTCATCTTCACCAGCGACAACGGCGGCGCCTGGTACAATGGCATCGAAAATCTGAACGCCCCCTATCGCGGATGGAAGGCGACCTTCTTTGAAGGCGGCATCCGCACGCCGCTGTTCATGCGCTGGCCGGCCAAGATCGCGCCGGGGTCGGTGCGCGCCGACATGACCGGACATATCGATATCTTCGCGACGATCGCGGCGGCGGCGGGCGCGCCGGTGCCCACCGGCCGCACGATCGACAGCGCGAACATCCTGGCCGGCCCGGCGACGCGGCCGGCGCTCTTCTGGCGGTCGGGCGATTATCGCGCGGTGCGCGCGGGCGACTGGAAATTGCAGGTCACGAAACGCCCCGAAAAGACGCGGCTGTATAATCTTGCCGCCGATCCGACCGAGCGGACCGATCTGTCGGCCCGCGAGCCGCGGCGCGTCGCCGCGCTGAAGACGATGCTGGAGGATCAGAATCGCGGCATGGTCAGGCCGATCTGGCCGGGATTGATCGAAGGGCCGGTCCGCATCGACGTGCCGCTGAATACAGCGTGGCGCGATGGTCAGGACTATGTCTACTGGACGAACTGACGGCGCCGCCGATCGCCGCTTGTGAAACAGGGAGCCGCCACGTTAAGGGAGGGGCATGGCTATCGGTTCCGGTTCCAACGGCGGCGGCAACGCGCGCCCCACCATGGCGGATATCGCGCGGGAACTGGGGGTCGCAAAGATCACCGTGTCGCGCGCCCTGTCCGACCAGAGCACGGTCAAGGACAGCACGCGCCGCCTGATCCGCGAAACCGCCGAGCGCATGGGTTATCGCCTGAACATATCGGCGCGCAATTTGCGCCAGCAACGCACGCGCACCATCGCGGTGGTCATCGAAATGGCGCCGTCGCACGACCGGTTGATGAGCGAACCCTACCCGCTGTCTCTGCTGGGCGGGATCATGCAGCGATTGACCGCGGCAGGACAGAATATGGTGCTGACCACCATCGACCTGTTCGCGCAGCATCCGCCGTCGGCCGATGGCGTCATCCTGTTGGGGCAGGGGGTGCATGACGATGCCGCCGCCATGATCGCGGCGACCGGGCTGCCTTATGTCGTGTGGGGGGCCGCGCACGGGCCGCCCGATCGCATCGTCGTCGGCAGCGACAATCGGGAAGGCGGACGGCTGGCGGCAACCTGCCTGATCGAGCGGGGGCGCCGCCGGGCGATCTTTCTGGGCGAAACCCAGCATGGCGAGGTCGAGGATCGGCTGGCCGGTTTCGAAGCGGCGATGCGGGACGCCGGGGCGGATATCGTCGACCGCGTCGCCTGCGCCTTTACCGCCGCCGGCGGGCATGAAGCGATCGACCGCCTGCTCGATCGCGGCCGGACGTTCGACGCCGTCTTTGCCGCGAGCGACGCGATCGCGATGGGCGCGATCGAAGCGTTGCAGGCACGCGGCGTTGCCGTGCCGGACGCAATTTCGGTGATCGGTTTCGACGACGCGCCGGGTGCGTCCATCATCGCGCCCCGATTGACGACCATCCGTCAGGATTGGGCCGCTGGCGGCGAATTGCTGGCACGCAAGGTGCTGGACCTGGTTGCCGGAAAGTCCGTCGATTCGCGCGTGATGCCCGTGGAACTGGTGGTCCGCGACAGCTGAGCCTCCCCACCCGAAGCCCGCATTTCCAACCCATGTCCGGCAAAATGGTATCGATACCTTGACATCGATACCATTTTGCCGGACATGGGGGCGAGCGTCGGCCGATGCAGCGGGCGCCCCAGGGTGAGGACAGGTGACGGCTTTCGAACAATCCAGCGATGCGATGCGGCTCGTCCGCCGGGGTTCCGATGCGGCGGGCCCGGCGGTTCCGGCGCTGTTCGCGCTTGCCAACGGCCTGCTGGGTGTCGAGGGGCAGGCCGATGAACTGGCCGCCGCGCCATGCGCCTATCTGCCCGACGCCTTCGTCCGCCGGCCGATCGATTATCATGAAAGCTTCCCCGGCTATGCCGGCGCCACCGACACGCGCGTCGCCTGTCCCAGTCCCGTCCTGATCCGGCTGCGGATCGACGGGGCAGAACTGGATTTCGGCGCGGCGAAGCCGATCGATACCGAATTCGCGCTCGATCTGGGATGCGGACAGTTTCAGCGCCGGACGCGCTGGCGGACGGCCGACGGCCGGCACATCGATATTGCGGCGCAGCGCATCGTCCCGCTGGACGGGGGTGCCTGTGTCGCCTCGCGCGTGACGATCACGCCGGTCGATTTCGCCGCCGATGTCGAAGCCGTCCTGACCTATGGCCTCGAAGTTGCGGCGCCCGCCGGCGCCGAGGCCGATGATCCGCGCATTTCGGGTCGGCTGCGCCCCGTCTGGACGATCCTTCCCCCCGAACCGGGCGACCATCCATCGGTCACCCGGTTTGGACAGGGTGCCGTCGAACTCGCCTATCGCCAGCATGTGACCAGCTCCGCCGCCAGGGTCGCGGCGGTGGCGGCCGGTCATACGGTGCGTAGCGCGTTGGTCGCCGGCGGTACCCTGTCCTTCGACCGGGTGGTCGCCGCCTGCACCGGCGGCCGCCCGGCCGACCCTTCGCTGCCCGACGTCGGGATGGAATTCGACGCGATCGCCGCCGATCAGCGCGCCGCGGTGAAGCGGCTGTGGGACGCCGCCGCCTTCGCGATTGACGGCGACGATGCGCTCACCCAGGCGCTGCGCTTCGATCTGTTCCAGCTTCACCAGTCGGCGAGCCGCGATGCAAACCACAGCATCGGGGCCAAGGGGCTGACCGGCGAAGGCTATGAAGGCCATTATTTCTGGGACGCCGAAACCTTCATGCTGCCCGTGCTGGCGCTCCAGTCGCCCGACCGGGCGCGGACGCTGCTGGCCTATCGCATCGGTAAGCTCGATGCGGCGCGGGCGCATGCGCGGGCGATCGGGCATGCGCGCGGGGCGCTTTATCCGTGGCGGACGATCGCGGGCGCCGAATGTTCGTCGCACTATCCGACGGGGTCGGCGCAATATCATATCAATGGCGACATCGCCTATGCGCTCGCCCTCTATGTCGCGGCGTCGGGCGACGAGGGTTTTCGTGCCGAAGCGGCCGAAATGCTCTTCGACACCGCGCGTATCTGGATGGATGTCGGCGCGTTCGATGCGCGGCGCGGCGGCGCTTTCTGCATCCATGGCGTGACCGGGCCCGACGAATATTCGGCGCTGGTCGACAATGATTTCTACACCAACGCCATCGCGCGGCGCCACCTGGCCTATGCTGCCGAGACGGCCGACTGGCTGCGCGAGCGGGCACCGGACGATTTTGCGTCGCTGGCCCTCGCCATCGGACTGGCCGGGGACGAAGTGGCGGCATGGCGCCGCGCGGCGACGAAGATGTGGCTGCCGGTCGATGCGGCGCTGGGCGTCAATCCGCAGGACGACGCGTTTCTCGGCCGCCCGGAACTGCCCGGATTCGGCGCACGGGACGGCGGCGGTCCGCTGCTGATGCGCTATCATCCGATGATCCTGTTTCGCCATCAGGTCGCGAAACAGGGCAATGTGGTTCAGGCCATGGCGATGGATCTGGTCGAAATGCCGGTGACGCGCCAGCGGCGCAACCTCGACTATTATGGCCGCGTCACCACCCATGATTCGACGTTGTCGTCGGTGTCCTTCGGCATCGCGGCCGCGCGGCTGGGCGATGAGGAGGCGGCGCTCGGCTTCCTGCGCGAATGCGCCTTCGTCGATCTGGAGGATCGGCACGGCAACAGCTCGCACGGCCTGCACATGGCGGCGCTGGCGGGAAGCTGGCTGGTGCTGGCGCAGGGATGGGGCGGGCTGCGGCTCGACGGCGCCGTCCCGGCCTTCCGTCCGCAATTGCCCGCCGCCTGGCGCGGCTACGGCTTTCGCCTGCAGTGGCGCGGCAGCGTGATCGATCTGTCGGTCTGCGACGCCGGATGCACCTATAGCCTGATCTCGGGCGCGCCGGTCGACATTCGCGACCATGGCCGTCCGGTGCAGGTCGGGGCGGACCCCCTGTTCCTGCCGCGCCCGGCGCTGAAGGGCGTCATCTTCGACCTCGACGGCGTACTGACCGACACGGCGGAGGACCATTATCAGGCGTGGCAGGCGCTTGCCGATCGCCACGACCTGCGCTTCGACCGCGCGTTCAACGACCGGCTGAAAGGCGTCGACCGCGCCGCGTCGTTGCGCCTGATCCTCGATCATTCGGGCACCGACGTCGATGCCGGACGGTTCGATGCGATGCTGGCGGAAAAGAACGGGCTCTATCGGCAACGGCTGTCCGCCTATTCGCCCGCCGACCTGTTCGATGGCGTGATCAATCTGTTCGATGGGCTGCGCGCGGCGGGGCTCAGGATCGGCCTTGCGTCGGCAAGCCGCAACGCCCCCGACGTGGTCCGCCTGCTCGGCATTGCCGATCAGTTCGATTTTATCGCCGACGCGGGCGCCGTGGCCCATGCGAAGCCGGCGCCCGATATATTTCTGGCCTGTGCCGCCGGCATGGGCCTGTCCCCGGACCAGTGCATCGGCGTCGAGGACGCCAGAGCCGGAATTGCGGCCATTCATGCGGCAGGCATGGTGGCCATTGGCATCGGCTCGGACGAGGCGCTGCCCGATGCCGACGTTCGCGTCCCCGCCATCGGCGAACTCTCGGTCAGCCGGATACTGGCGTCGGAACGGGGCGGCGCGCGGGGCGAAGGTCTTCAAAGCAGAACAGGAAAAGTGGAGGAATTGCCATGTTGAACCGGATTCATCTGTTGTCGTCGGCGGCGCTGGTCGCGCTGCCCGTCGCGGCGCAGGCTCAGGAAGCCCCGCAGGCCCCGGACGACTATGCCGATCAGGAAATCATCGTCACCGGCACCGCCGGCGGCGGCGTCAGCCGTCAGGATGCGGCCTTTGCGATCACCAGCGTCGGGTCCGAAGCGATCGAGCGCGCGGCGCCGAACAGCACCGCCGACCTGCTGAAAGTCATCCCCGGCGTCACCGCCGAAAGCTCGGGCGGCCAGAATGGCGCCAACATCTTCGTGCGCGGCTATCCGTCCGGCGGCGATGCGGTGTTCGTCACGCTGACGGTGCAGGGCGTCCCCTATTTCGCGCCGCCGACGCTGTCCTTCCTCGAAAATACGCAGTTGATCCGCATCGACGAGACGATCGACCGCGTCGAGGCGGTTCGCGGCGGCACGGGGGCCTTGTTCGGCAACGGCCAGCCCGGCCTGACCGTCAACTTCGTCCAGAAGGAAGGCGGCCGCGACTTCGAAGGGCTGGTAAAGGCCAGCGTCACCGATTTCGGCACGGTGCGCGGCGACGCCGTGGTGTCCGGCCCGCTGGGTGAGAACACCAGCTTCATGGTCGGCGGCTATTACGCCAACGGCAACGGAATTCGGGACCCGCGCTATACCGTCGAAAAGGGCGGTCAGATCACCGCCAACATCCGCCACGACCTCGACCACGGTTCGATTCTGGTGTTCGGCCGCTATCTGAACGATCATGGCCAGTGGCTGCTGCCCATTCCGGTGGTGCGTGACGGCGACAAGGTGCGCCAGTTCGGCAATATCGATCCCGGCACGGGCGTGCTGGCGGGCCCCGAAACGCGGCGCACCATGCTGCCCGACGGCACCGGGGTCGACCTTGCCGACGGCCGCGGCGCCAAGCTCGTCAATTTCGGGACCAATATCGACTATGAACTGGGTGAGGGCATCCAGATCCGTTACCGCGCCAGCTACCTCAACGGCGACGCCGACACGACCGGCCTGGTCCCGGCCAGCACCGCGATGTCGGCGGCCGACTATGCCGCCTCGCTGGGCAGCAGCGTCGGCAGCCTGACCTATGTGAACGGCGGCCAGGCGGTGGCCGACCCCGCCAACCAGCAGGTCATTCGCGCGGGCACCTGGATCGTTCGCAAGCAGATCGAGGATTTCACCAACGACCTCAATCTCGAATGGAAGAGCGGCAACAACAAGCTGACGCTGGGCGCCTATTATTCCGACTTCTCGTCGGACGATCAGTGGAACCTCGGCAACATCCGGTTGCTCGCGGCGGAAAACAACGCGCGCGTGCTCGACCTGGTTCTGGGCAATGGGCAGATCGCGACCAACAACGGTTATACGCAGGGCAGCTTCTTCAACGTCAACGCCGCCTATGAAGGCCGCGAATATGCCTTTTACGCGGTCGACGAATATCAGCTGACGCCCGAACTGCGGTTCGATGCCGGCATCCGCTATCAGAATTACCGCGCGACGGGGACGCTGGAGAACAACAGCTCGGTCGACATCGACGGCAACCCCGACACGCTCTACGACAATGGCACGGCGGTGCTCGACGGCACGTTCAGCAATATTGCGTACAAGAATGGCGCCTGGTCGTGGACGGCGGGCCTGAACTATGATTTCTCGCCGATGGTCGGGGCCTATGTCCGCTACAATCGCGGCAACACCAATCCCTTCTTCGACAATCTGCGCGAAGGCATCACCGTCTCGCCGCGCGTCGACAATTATGAAGGCGGGCTGAAACTTCGCACCGACATGCTCTCGCTCTATGCGACGCTGTTCCACACGCGCTTCACCGGGCTGGTGACGACGGTGATCCAGAATGGCGCGCCCGTCGCGGACATTGGCGGCGCCCGCAGCACCGGCATCGAACTGGAAGGCCAGATTCGCCCGGTCGAGAATTTCTCGATCGCCTTTTCGGGCGCCTGGCTCGACGCCAAATATCGCAATTTCTTTGCCGACGGCGGGACCACCGACCTCAGCGGCAACCGCGTGCAGCGGCAACCGAAGTGGCAGTGGCGGGTGACGCCGTCCTATGACATTCCCTTTGGCAATGACGGCAAGCTGACGGTCTATTCGACCGTCGCCTATATCGGCGATCGTTTCTCCGACACCGCCAACACGCAGGATTTGCCCAATTATTTCAAGGTCGATGCCGGCATCGCGCTCGACGTCAACCGCGCGCTGAGTTTTGCGGTGACGGCCGACAATCTGACCAACGAGGTCGGCCTGACCGAAGGCGATCCGCGCACGCTGGGCCAGACAGGGGGCGAGGTCGTCAACGCGCGGCCGATCCTGGGCCGGTCGTTCCGGTTCAGCGCCGCCTATAAATTCTAACCTGATCCCTCCCTGGGTGGCCGCGGCTTCTGCGCGGCCACCCTTCTTTGCGGTCCCCCCGATTTGCGGCAAGGAGAGGTTATGGCCCGCACCCGACTGATCGCCGCGCTGATCCTGACCTATGTCGCCTTCGCGATGCTGCTGAACAGCGTCGGGACGGTGATCCTGCAATCGATCGCCACATTCGGAGTGACGAAGCCGCAGGCGAGCACGCTGGAGGGGTTCAAGGACATCACGATCGCCGTCGTGTCCTTCCTGACCGCCAGCTACCTGCCGCGGCTTGGGCTGAAGCGCGCGCTGACGGGCGCGCTGGCGCTGGCCGTTCTCGCCTGCATCATCATGCCGCCGTTCGGCAGCTTCGGCCTGGCGCAGTTGCATTTCGCGATGGTCGGCGCCGCTTTCGCGGTGGCCAAGGTCGTGGTCTATTCTATGATCGGGCTCGTCACCGACGACGCGCGCGGTCACGCCAGCCTGACCAGCCTGATCGAAGGCATGTTCATGATCGGCGTCCTGTCCTCCTATTGGGTGTTCAGCGCCTTCATCGATCCGGAGGGGCTGCGCTGGCTGAACGCCTATTGGGTGCTGGCGGTCATTCCCGCGCTGGCGCTCGCGCTGCTGCTGACCGCACCGATTCCCGCGAGCCGGGCGGAGGAAGAGGCGGCGGCGGCGGAGATAGAGCCCGCGCCGATGCGCGCGATGCTGCGCCTTGCCGCGCTGCCGCTCGTCCTCGTCTTCATCCTGTGCGCCTTCGTCTTCGTGCTGATCGAACAGGGGATCGGCACCTGGCTGCCGACCTTCAACAAGGAAGTGCTGCACCTGCCCGCGCAGATGAGCGTGCAGGCGGCCAGCCTGTTCGCCGCCTGCATCGCCATCGGCCGCTTCGTCGCCGGCGCGGTGATGGCGCGGTTCGACTGGTATCCCGTGCTGAACATCTGCCTGGCGCTGCTCGCGGCGCTGATCCTGCTCGTCCTGCCGCTGGCCGACGGGCTGGCGCCGGTGCCGATTATGGCGTGGCGCGATGCCCCCGCCGCCGCCTTCCTGTTCCCGATGATCGGTTTTGCGCTGGCGCCCATCTATCCGACGATCATCTCGGTGATGCTGAGCGCGATGCCGCAGCGCCAGCATCCGCCGCTGATGGGGCTTGTCGTCGTTTTTTCTGCCTTGGGCGGCACGACGGGATCGATCATCACCGGGGCGCTGTTCGCGCATCTCGACGGGCGGACCGCCTTCACGCTGATGCTCGTCCCGACGGCGCTGCTCGCGCTGGGGCTGTTCCTGCTGCGCCGCCGTATCGCCGCGCCGGACCCCGGCCACGCATAGGAAGGGCGCTATCCGCGCATGGTTTGATCGACAATCCGCATTGGCGCCGGATAGCGACAACGGCCAATCTCCCGCGATCGGCACCAGCCGATCAAGGGAGGGTTCGGGGATGAAACATTATCGCTTCCAATGGCCGCTGGCATGTGGCGGCCGCCGCGCGCCGGCATGGGCGCCGCTTCTGCTTTGCGCGGTCGCCATGCCGCAGGTGGGGGCGTCGGCCTGGGCCCAGACGGCTCCGGCCGCCGCGCCCGTTGCCCAGCCCGATGCGCTGTTGCCGCGCGCGACGCTGTTCCGTTCGCCCGCTTATTCCGAAATGCAGATCAGCCCCGATGGACAGCGGCTGGCCTTCCTCCATCCGCTCGACGGTGTGCTGAACGTCTGGGTGGCGCCGATCGGCGATCTGGCGGCGGCCGCCCCGGTGACGCGTTTCGACAATCGCCCGCCCGACAGTTTTCGCTGGAACGCCGACGGGCGCTTTCTGTTGATCCTGAAGGATGTCGGCGGCGAGGAGCATAGCCAGCTCTGGGTTGCGAACCTTGCCAGCGGCGCGGTGACGAACATGACCGGCGACCCGGCCGTGCAGACGAAGATCGTCCGCGTCTCCAAACGCCACCCCGGGGAAATTCTGGTCGGCATGAACATCCGCGATCGCCGTTACCGCGACATCTACCGCATCGATCTGGCGACCGGCGCGCGCACCGAAGTGTTCCGCAACGATCCGAATTATATCGACGTCGTCGCCGATCCCGATTTTCACATCCGCCTGGGCGTGCGCGGCAATGCCGACGGGTCGTCGACTTATATGCGGCTGGATCCGGCGGGGGCGGCCGAGTTGATGACGATCCCGCTCGTCTCGCTGCGCAATTCGCGAATATTGGCGCTCGACGGCGACGGAAAGCTGGCCATGCTCGACAGCCGGGGCGGCGACAGGGCGGGCGTCGCGTCGATCGATCTGGCGACGGGCAAGCGGACGATACTGGCCGACGCTGTGCGCGCCGACATCGTCGACCCGCTGTTCGACGAGGCGAGCGGGACGTTGATCGCGACGCGCGAAGATCCGCTGGTCAGCGAATGGACGGTGCGCTCGGATGCGCTGCGCGACGAGTTTGCGGCGCTGGAGGCCGCCGCCGCCGGACCTTTCAAGATCGCCGACCAGACCCCCGACGCCAGGCGCTGGCTGATCCTGGAAACCGTGCCGAACCGGCCCGACCGCTATAGCTGGTGGGATCGCGGCGGCCGTACGCTGACGCCGCTCGTTTCGACCCGGCCCGACCTGGAAACGCGGGTGCTCGCCCGCCGCCTGCCGGTGACGATCCCCTCGCGCGACGGGCTGATCCTGCCCAGCTATCTGACCCTGCCGGCCGATGCCGCGCCCGGCGCCGATGGCATGCCGGAAAAGCCGGTGCCGCTGGTCCTTGTCGTCCATGGCGGGCCGTGGCTGCGCGACGATCTGGCGTTTGACAACCAGCACGCCTGGCTGGCCGACCGGGGCTATGCTGCGCTGTCGGTGAATTTTCGCGGGTCGGGCGGCTTCGGCAGCGATTTCATGGCGAAGGGCGACCGGAAATGGTCGGAAACGATGCACAACGATCTGCTCGACGCGGTGCAATGGGCGATCGACAAGGGCGTGACGACGCCCGATCGCGTTGCGGTGATGGGGCTGTCCTACGGCGGCTATTCGACGCTGGTGTCGCTGAGTTTCACGCCCGAAACCTTTCAGTGCGGCGTCGACCTGGCCGGGCCGAGCAATCTGGTCCGGCTGATCGGTGCGATGCCCGAATGGTGGACGTGGCAGCGGCCGCAATTCGTCAACCGCGTCGGCGATCCGTCGACGAAAGAGGGCGCGGCGGAGCTGATGCGGCGCTCGCCGATCGCCCGCGTCGATGCGATCACCAAGCCGCTTCTGGTCACCAACGGCGCCAATGATCCGCGCGTCATGCCCGACCAGTCGGATGAAATCGTCGAGGCCATGACGGCGCGCGGCAAGCCGGTGAGCTATGCCTTCTATCCTGACGAGGGGCATGTCTATGCGAAGGATGCGACCAACATTTCCTTCGCCGCGATCGCGGAGCATTTCCTGTCGCAATGCCTGGGCGGGGCAGCGGAACCCTATGGCCGCGATCTGGCGGGATCGCGGGTCGACATGAAGGCGGGCGCAGTGCTGGTGCCGGGGCTGGCGGAGGCGCTGAAGGCGGCGGATTAGGGTCCTGACCCTGGGCCGCCGTCACGGCTCGCCGAGATATTGGGCGAGCGGCGCATCGACCGGCGCATTGCGCCCGGCCGCCTCCGCCAGATCCATGCGCAGAAAGGCGTTCTGGACATAGCGGATGCCCGCCCAGCGCAGCGGCTCGACTTCCCAGTTCGGCGCCTTGGCGCGCAGATAGGGCGCGGCTTCCGGCGCGTTCCCCGCCACCTTGGCCGCCAGCGCCCGCGCGCAGATGGCGCTCGTGATGACGCCGTGGCCGGTGTAGCCATAGCTGTGCCCGACGCGGCGTTCCGCATCGAAATGGACGGTCGGCAGCCAGTCGCGCGGCACGCCGAGATAGCCGGCCCAGCGATGCGTGAATTCGATGCCGTCCAGCGATGGCCACCATTCGAGCAGGCGGTCGCGAATCCAGTCGAAATTGGCGTTTTCGCGCAGCGCCATTTCGTCCATGTCCGATCCGTAGCGATAGAGCGCGCCGCGGCTGCCGAACAGGATGCGGCCGTCGGCGGTGCGGGTCAGATAGTTGGTCGTGTGAACGTAGGAGGACAGGCATTCGCCGCTCGCCCAGCCGACCCGATCCCATTGTTCCGGGGTCAGCGGCGCGGTAAGCATGATCGTCGATGCCATCGGGATCAGCCGGCGGCGATAATCGGGGTGGCCGGTCAGAAAGGCCTCGCCCGCCAGAAGGATCGCCTGCCGCGCCCGGATCGTGCCGCCCGCGGTGACGAGCGCGGGATTCTGGCCCTCCTCGGTGCGAACAACCTCGGTCCCTTCATATATCCGCACCCCGCGCCGTTCGAGCGCGCGCGCCAGACCGCGCACCAGCCGACCGGGATGGATCGTCGCGCCCGCGCGCAGGCGGAAACCGCCGTGGACGTCGGTGGCCTGTACGGCGGCGCGCGCCTGCTCTGCGTCCAGAAGCGTGCAGCCATCCTCCATCCCCAGCCGCGCATAGGCGTCGTAGGACTGGCGGAGCGACGGGACCTGTTTCGCGCTGCGCGCCAGCGTCAGCACGCCGACCGGATTGAAATGCGCGTCGATGCCCTCGGCTGCGCAAATGCGGCCGACTTCGTCGACCATCGCCTGCTGCGCGCGCAGCATCGACCGCGCGGTGTCGGCGCCGAAGCGGCGCGTCAGCGCGGCGGGGTTGATCGGAAAGCGCGGCGAACACCAGCCCCCGTTGCGTCCCGACGCGCCGAAACCGCAAAATTGCCGCTCGACGATCGCGATCGACAGGTCGGGCTGCTGCTGCAAAAGGAAATAGGCGGTCCACAGCCCCGAAAAGCCGCCGCCCATGATCGCGACATCGACTGTTTCGTCGCCGGACAGGGCCGGGCGCGGCGTCAGGTCGTCGTCGCAGCTCGCCAGCCAATAGCTGCCGACATCGGACGGAGAGACGGGGGCCGTCATCGGCCCGCAACCGCTTCGTCGAAGACGATGAAGATTTTCTCGCTTTCGCGCAGGATTTCCCAGGTGCCGCGGCTTTCGGGCGGGAAATAGGCGGCCTCGCCGCCGCTGATGTGCACCGGATCGCCCCGGTCGGGCCGGAAAATCGCCTCGCCCGAAAGGAAGTAACAGAATTCCGCCTGAACGACCTGCCGCCGCCAGCGTCCGGGCGAACAGCGCCACACGCCGTGGCGGCTGGTGCCCGCGCCGTCGATCGCCGCGGACCGCACCTGCGACACCGGCTCGCCCAGCGGTTCGGGCACCGGCGCGGTCGCGGCGACCGCGAACAGTTCGTGGGGACGAAAGACACTGATCGCTTCGGCGGTCATTCCGGGCTCCTGAAAATGGGTGGGCGTTACAGCGGGTGGCGCACGCGGCTGAGGAACAGTCGGGTGCGGTCGGTTTTCGGATGGGACAGGAATTCGGCGGCGGGCCCCTGTTCGCCGATCACCCCGCCATCGACGAACAGGATCGAATCCGCCGCCTCGCGCGCGAAGCCGATTTCGTGCGTCACGATGATCATCGTCATGCCCGCATCGGCCAGATCGCGCATGACCTTCAACACCTCGCCGACGCGTTCGGGGTCGAGCGCCGATGTCGGTTCGTCGAGCAGGATTGCGCGCGGCTCCATCGCCAGCGCGCGGGCGATGCCGACGCGCTGCTGCTGCCCACCCGAAAGCTGGCCGGGAAAGGCGTGGGCGTGGCTCGCCATGCCGACCTTTTCGAGCAGGGCCATCGCGCGGTCGCGCGTTTCGGCGGGCGGGCGTCCCAGCACCTGCACCGGCCCCTCGATCACATTGTCGAGGGCGGTGCGGTGCGGGAAGAGGTTGAACCGCTGGAACACCATGCTGACCGACGCGCGCACGCGCGGCAGCGATTGCGGCGTCACGGGGACGCCGTCGACCGCGATCGTCCCGCCATCGTGGCTCTCCAGCCCGTTGATGCAGCGCAGGATCGTCGATTTTCCGGATCCGGACGGGCCGATCAGACACGCCACCTCGCCCGCCCCCACATCGAAGCTGACGTCGTGCAGCACGGGCTTGGCGCCAAAGGATTTGCGGACGTTGCGGAGCGTGATCATTTGCGAGCGAATCGGCGTTCGAGCGCGCGCACGCCGGCGGCCATCGGCAGGCTGGCGGCAAGATAGAGCAATGCGATGAGCAGATAGACGGTGCCGTTCTTGAAGGTCGACAGCGCGATGAGCTGGCCCGCGCGGGTCAGTTCGGCGATGGTGATCGTCGATGCGATCGACGAATCCTTCAGCAGCATGATCGTCGTGTTGCCCAGCGAGGGCAGGGCGGCGGGAATGCCGAGCGGCAGGATGACGCGCCGCATCAGCACGGCGCGCGACATGCCGAGCGCGGTGCCGGCTTCGACCAGATCCTTCTCGACCGACGACAGGCCGCCGCGGAAATTTTCCGCCTGATAGACCGAATAGGCGAGCCCGAGCCCCAGCACGCCCGCCGCGAAGGGCGGCAAGTCGATGCCCCATTCAGGCAGGACGAAATAGATACAGAAAAGCTGGACGATGATCGGAATGCCGCGAATGATGTTGATGATCGTCCGGCTGATCCAGCGGAGCGGGGCAAAGCGCGACATGCCCATCAGCACCCAGACCATGCCCAGCAGGATGCTGACGATCAGCGCGGCGAAGGTCAGCAGCAGGGTCACGCCCAGCCCGCGCAGCAGGATCGGCAGGAACAGCGCCGCGTCGGTCAGAAATTCCGACATCAGGCAAGCGCCCAGCGTTCGAGGATCGCCGGGATCGCCGCCGGTTTCAGCCGCGCGACCGCGGCGTCGATGCGGGGTAGGCGCGGATCGCCCTTTCCGACGATCAGGCATAGATCCTCGTGCACCGGCGGCTGAAAATCGTCGGCCATGCGGACGGGGCGTTTCGGTCCGACACGCAGCAGGTAGCGCAGGATCGGTTCGTCGCCATAGCCGGCGTCGATGCGGCCGTTCGCCAGGTCGCGGACGATCTCCGCCAAACCGTCATAGGTCGATATGTCCGGGATGCCGGCTTCGCGAAGCTGGTTGAAAAAGCGCGTGCCGACCTGCGCGCCCATTCTGAGATGGCGCACCGACGCCAGCGAGGGGTAAGCGGCGCGGTCGTCGTCGCGTACGACCAGTCCGCCGCCATAGGAGGATACGGGCGCGCTGAAATCGACGATCTTTTCGCGGTCGGGCGTTCGCTGCATCGCGGCCGAGATCATGTCGATCCGCCCCGTGGTCAGCGACGGTATCAGCGCCGAAAAGGGCGCGACATGATATTCGCTTTCGAATCCCGCCTCGCGCATCACCGCCCGGGCGATGTCGATCATCGCGCCGGTCAGTTCGTTGGTCGCCGGATCGACGAAGCTGTAGGGGGCGCCGGTCGGTGACGACCCCACGATGATATGGTTGGGGGACCGCGGGGCGCGGGTGCAGCCGGCCAGGGGCGATGCGATGACCGGCAGGGCGGCGACCATGCCGATTATCGACCGCCGGTCCATCGTCAGCGCGCCTTCGGCCGATAATCGATCGTGAGGGTCGACACGGCGGCGGCGTCGACTTCGTCGGCGGCGAGCGGAATTTTCTTCAACTCGTTGGTTTCGTGCATCATCGTCTGGTCGGTCAGGTGCGGATTGCCCTTGCCGTCGGGATCGATGAACAGATTCTGCCCGCCGGCGTCGACGACCGAATAGAGCGCGCGTTCATCGCGTCCGATCTCCATCAGGCCGACCCAGCTTTCGCCGCCATTGTGCGGCGCCATGACCGGGCCCAGCCGCAGCACCGCCGACAGGCGGCGTTCGGGTGCATCCTCGGCCATTTGTGGGCGATCGGGGGTTTCGAGCGAGGCGTCGAAATATTTCCAGAAGATCGGATGTTTCCATTCGGCCATGTCCTTGCCGGGAAAACGCGCCTTCACTTGATCGATCGTCGCCTTGATCGTGTCGATCATCACTGCGGTGCGGTCGCGTCCGTTGAAATAGTCGATGGCGAGCGGCGCTCCGGCGGCATCGCCCTGAAAGGCGCGCAGCAACAGGCTGGACTGATAGGTCAGATAGCGGTCGGCATCGACCGCCTTCCACCAGTCGCCCATATCGTCGCCGAAGACCATCGTCGGCGCGACCTCCAGCCAGGCGCGATAGAGCGCCAGGCCGGGGTTGTCGTATCTCTGGTCGGCGTCGCGGTCGCGATACAGCCCGTCGAAGCTCAGCATATACTCCGCGGCGCGCTTCACGTCTGGGTCGTCGCTCGCGGCGATCGCCTGTCGAAAATAGGACGCGAAGAAGTCTGGCGCCGCCTGGTTGCGGTCGACGGCGCCCAGCGCGTTGAACATCCGGCCGTTGAAATCGCGCATGTCGAGCAGCGTCGCCGACCGCGCGCCCTTCGCCAGCCGGTCGCCGAGCCAGGTACGGAAGGTCGCGCCGATGCGGGCGTTGTTGCCCTCCGGCGACCAGCCCGTCGCCTTGCTGTTCCACGACATGAAATAGCCCTGACGCGGGTTGATCATGTGCGGCTTTTCCTGCGGGGTCAGGAATCCGGTCCATTCATATTCGCCGGTGCCGGGGGTGGGCAGCCGCGGGTCGACGCCCTCGGCCTTTTTGGGCAGGGCGCCGCCTTCGAAATAGGCGATGGTGCCGTCTTCGCCGCCGTAGCAGGCGCCGAGATTCCAGCCGAGCCGGTCGACGCCCTTTTCCCGGAATTCCTCGATGCTTTTCGCCCGGCCCATTTCGGCGAAGGCGATCCAGGTGTCGAGTTCATGGCCATGGACGCCCATCTGGTGCGAATAGGCGGTCCCGTTTTCGACGTCCCACGCGATCACCGGGCCGTGGATGGTCCAGGCGACCTCGTGCGTGACGGGCGCGCCGTCCCTGACCCGGATCGTTTCGGTCCGGTGCTCCATCCTGCGCCAGCCGCCCTTGTGCCAATATTGATAGCGGTCGGCGGGGTTCAGTTTTTCGGCGAACACCGTGCTCGCCTCGCTGCTGCCCGATACGAGCAGCCAGCCGTGCTGGGCGCCGCGTCCCATCGTCGGAACGCCCCAGCCGGTCGAACCGAAGCCCGCGCTGTCGAAGCCGCCGCCGCGCAGATGGATTTCGGGGCCGTCGGCGGTCGCCTCCAGCATCAGTACCTTGCCGTTGGCGGTCCGTTCGGGCCCAAGGACGAGACAGCGGCTCGCCCCCTTCGCGGGTTCGGCGGGCACCGCCTGCGCGGCGGCCGATGCGGCGTCGCCGCCGGGTCGTTGAACGGGCGACAGGACGGGTGCGGGGATCGGCCTGGCAGGCGCGCGGTCGTCGCCGGCGGGGATCGTCGTCGGCGAATCCGGGTCCGAAATCGGCACCACGTCGTTGAAGATCTGCCACGCCTTTTCAGCGCCGTAGCGCGCCGTCATATCCTTCAGAAATTCCAGGTTGCGGATTTCATAGGTGTCGCGGCCCAGCGGCGCCGCGGTAATCAGCGCCAGATAGTCGGTCAGGCTCCAGCGGGTCGGCTTGATCCCCCAGCGGATGAATTCGAGCGGGGTCAGGCGGCCGGGATCGGCATTCACCTCGTCGATGCGTGCATTGATCCCGTCTACCATGCCCTGCAGCATCTTTTGATGTTCGGGCGCGAGGGCGCGGTAACGGCGCATCAACTGCGCATCGGACAGCCTGCGCCCGCGCATGACCTTGTCGCCCTCCACCGCCGATGCACCCATCAGTTCGGCACGGCGGCCCTGCGTATTGTGCCGCGCCAGTTCCATCGCGGCGAGCCGGTCGTGCGCGATCGCATAGCCCGCGCCGAACATCACCGCGTCCGACGTCGCCGCCTCGACATGCGGCACGCCGAAGCCGTCGCGCTGGATCGTCACCTTGGCGGGGGCGCTTGTCTGGGCGTCGGCGGCGGAGGGCGGCCCGGCCAGCAGCGCGGCGGAACCCCAGAGCAAGGCGGCAGTCGAACGGCGCATCAAAAGCGTCTCCCCGGACAATTTACTTGGGCAGGAATGCCTCGGCCAGCGCGACCCACAGCGCGGCGCCGGTCGGCGAAATGCTGTCGTCATAGGCATAGTGCGAATTGTGCAGCATGACCGATCCCGGCCCTTCGTCGCCGTTGCCCAGCAGCAGGAAGCAGCCGGGAACCACGTCGAGGTAGCGCGCGAAATCCTCGCCCCCCATGCCCGGTACGTCGAGATCGACGAAGCGATCGGGACCGACGACGCCGATCGCGATGTCGCGCACCCTGGCGTAAAGGTCGGCGGGATTGTGCAGCGCGGGATAGCCGCGCTCATAATGCAGGTCCGCCGTCGCGCCGAACGAGGCGGCGACGCCGGTGACGATCGCGCGTAGCCGCGCTTCGACCGCATCCTGGCTTTGCCGCGACAGCGTCCGCACCGTGCCGCCCATCCGGGCTTCGTCGGCGATGATGTTAAAGGCGGTTCCCGCCTCCATCTTGCAGATCGACACGACGGCGGCATCCATCGGGTCGGTGTTGCGCGCGACGATGCTCTGCACCGCGACGACGATCTGCGATGCGACGAGGATCGGATCGATCGCCAGATGCGGCCGCGCGGCGTGGCCGCCCTTGCCCGACACGACAATCTCGAACTTGTCGGCGGCGGCGTACAGCGCGCCCGCGCGCCCGGCCAGCTTGCCGGCGGCGATGCCGGGGCGGTTGTGAATGCCGAAGATCGCCTGCATCGGGAAACGGTCGAACAGGCCATCGCGGATCATCGCGCTGGCGCCGCCGTCGGGATCGCCGTCGGCGCCCTGATAGCCGAGCGATTCCTCGGCAGGCTGAAAGATCAGGTGGACGGCGCCGTTGAAATTGCGCGTCGCGGCTAGCTGCTTGGCGGCGCCCAGCAGCATCGTGGTGTGGCCGTCGTGGCCGCAGGCGTGCATGACGCCGGGGGTACAGGATTTGTGATCGGATTCGGTGCGTTCGGTCATCGGCAGTGCGTCGATGTCGGCACGGATGCCGATCGCGCGGCCGGAATCGCCTGCGCGGCCGGAATCGCCTGCGCGGATCGTCGCGACGATGCCGGTGCCGCCGATGCCGGTGTGCACCTCGTCGATGCCGAAGTCGGCGAGCAGGTCGAGGATAAAGCGCCCCGTCCCCTGTTCGTGAAAGCCGAGTTCGGGGTGCCGGTGGATATGCCGGCGCCAGGTGGTCATGTCGTTTTCCAGCGATTTGAGGTCAATCGACATGGGGACGCTCCTCCTGGCGCAGCGGCACGGGAAGGCTAGGGTCGGGGGGCCGCCAACCCCAATGCTTATTGGACATGCTTATATGTTCCGCGTCGATCGTCATGGCCGGCTCCATCAGGGGGCTGCGTGTCCCGCAATCTGATAGAAGACCTGGGCGTGCGGGCCGAGGGGCAAATCGAGCGCGACCCACGCGACGACCATCGTGATCCCCATCGCCATGAAGCTGAGCGCATAGGGCAGCATCAGCGCGAGCAGCGACCCCACGCCCATGCTCTTGTCCCACCGCTGGCAAAAGACGAGGACGAGCGGAAAATAGCTCATCAGCGGTGTCATGATGTTGGTGTAGCTGTCGCCCATGCGATAGGCGGCGGTGGTCATTTCCGGGCTGATGCCCAGCAGCATGAACATCGGCACGACGACCGACGACAGCACACTCCACTTCGCGGTGGCCGACCCGATGAACAGGTCCATCACCGACGACAGCAGCAGGACGCAGACGAGCAGCAGCGGTGCAGGCAGCGCCATGCCCTGCAGCTTTTCGGCGCCGCCGATCGCGATGATCGGGCCGATCCCCGACCAGTTGAACATCGCCACGAAATGCGCGGCGAAAAAGACGAAGACGAGGTAGGGCGCGATGGTCTTTATCCCCTCGCGCATCATCAGGACGACGTCGTTCGACCCCTTCACCGTACCGACCGCGCGCCCGAAGACGATGCCGGTGACCAGGAACAGCAGGAACAGCGCCGCGATGATCGAGCCATAGAGCGGCTGGAGCCGGATCGGCCCCTCGGCATTTTGGTTGATGAAGGGGGTATAGCCCGGCCACAGGCACAGCGCGGCGAAGATCGCGACCAGGATCAGCGCCGCGATGCCGGCATGGCGAAGCCCGCGCCGTTCGCCGTCGCTGAGGTCGCCTTTTTCGAGATCGGCGCGCAGTTCGTCGTCGATGTCCTCATTCCATCGGCCGAGACGGGGTTCGACGATGCGGTCGGTGACGAACCAGATGATGGGCGTGAAAAGGACGACGATGCCGAGGATGAAATACCAGTTGCCGAGCGGGTTCATCGTCCAGCCGGGATCGACGATCCGCGCCGCCTCCTGCGTGAAGCCGAACAGCAGCACGTCGAGCTGTCCCGGCATGATATTGCCGGCATAGCCCCCGGATACCGCTGCCAGGGCCGCGGCGATGCCGGCGAGCGGGTGGCGCCCGACCGATGCGAACAGCACCGCCGCCATCGGGATCAGCACGACATAGGCGGCATCGGCGGCGTGGTGCGACACCATGCCGACCACCGCGATGATCGGCGTCATCACGCGGCGCGGCGCGTTGCGCAGCGAACCGCGGATGAGCGCGAAGAACAGGCCCGACCGTTCGGCGACCGCGGCGCCCATCATGATCGTCAGGATGATGCCGAGCGGCGCGAAGCTTGAATAGGTGCGCGGCATTTCGGTGAACAGCCGCGCGATATTGTCCGCCGAAAACAGGTTCGACGCATGATAGGTCAATATGCCGCCCGCCAGTTCAGCGTGGGGCGGGGCGGTGTCGCCCTTGTACGGCAGCGATGCGCTCCAGCCGAGCGCGGCGCCGATCGCGGACAGCAGCATCAGCGCCGCGATCAGATAGATGAAGATGATCGTCGGGTCGGGCAGCAGATTGCCCACGCGTTCCACAAATCCCAGAAAGCCGCGCTGGCGTTCGGGGCGGGGGGCGGCTTCGGTCATCGCTGGCTCCGGGCAAAGATGAACCGGCAAGGCGCCGGAAAAACGGAAGGGTTCGCGCGCGTCGCCGCGTCGCGAACCCCTCTATGGCAGACCGGGATCAGAAATTCAGTTCCACACCGATGCGGACCACCGGGCCGAACTGGTCGAAACCGCCGCCCGACGCGTCGATGACCTGGGTCGATTCCATCAGCGGCAGTTTCTCGTTGAACAAATTGGTCACGCCCAGCGAAAATTTGACGTCCTGCTGGCCTCCCATGGCGGCGGTGTAGGAGGCCGAGATATCGTTGTAGAAACGCGATCCCGTGCGGTCGGGCGACAGAAGTTCGCGGCTGATGCCCGGCGAAATGTCCGTCAGCGCTTGGTTCGACTGATAACGGCCCTGCCAGCCGACGGTCAGCCCGCCGGTGCTGTAGCTCAGGCCCACGACGCCCTTATATTTGGGATAGCCGTAGAAGCCTTCGAGCACGGTGTAGAGGTCGGGCCGCGCCTGAAAGGTGTAGGTCCGCAACCGGTGCAGATAGGTGAAGGCGACATTGGCCGAAAGCCGTCCGCCCCCCAGCGGCCGCGCATAGAATAGCTGCGCGTCCAGCCCCGATGTTTCCAGCTTCGACGTGTTCACATAGGTGCTGTTGCCGCCCGTGATGCCAAAGAAGTTGGGGCTGGCCGGGTCCATGTCGCGCGTGATCAGGCTGCACAGGTCCGCGTCCGGGCCGCCGGCGCGATCGACGCAGTTTTCGGCGATCTGTTGCGGGCTGAGGAAGCTGATCGCATCGTCGATTTCGATGTTGAACCAGTCGAGCGAAAGCTGAAGCCCGGGGAGGAAAGTGGGGTTCAGCACGACGCCGGCCGTCCAGCTGTCCGACACTTCGGGTTTCAGATTCTGGTTGCCCGAAACGATGAAGGGAATGCCGATCGCCCCGTTCAGCGGCACATAGCCCGCCGGGCGGCCGAGCGCGGCGCAGTTGGCGGCGCGGTTCGGGTTGGCACCGATGTTGATTTCCGAACAGGGGTCGGTGACGTTGGTCGTCTGCCCTTCGCTGGGACGGAAGGCTTCGAAGATGTTCGGCGCGCGAATGGCGCGGCTGATCGTGCCGCGCAGGCGCAGCCCCTCGGCCGGTTCCCAGATCGCCCCCGCCTTCCACGACGTCGCGGTGCCGGCATGGCTGTAGTCGGCGTGACGAACCGCGCCCTCGACCGACAACAGTCTGGCAAAGGGCATGTCGGTGAGCAGCGGCACGCTGAGTTCGCCGAAGAATTCCGTGACGTGATAGCCGCCGCTGTAATCCTGTGTCGCCGCCTGGTTGGTCAGACCGTCGCGGACCAGCGGGTCGGTGGTGCGGCCGTTGCTTTCCTTGCGATATTCGCCGCCAAGCGCGAAGCCGATGGCGCCGCCGCCCGGCATGGTGAGGAATTTCTCCGTATCGCCGGCCAGCGAGAAGCCGGCCGTCGTCTGGCGGATGAAAGCGGTCGAAATCGTCGTCGCGGTGACGAAATCGCGCGCCTGCTGCGAACTCGCGGTTGACCCGAAGGCGTTGAAGGGCGTGCAGCCCGCGCTGCCCACCAACGTCGGCCGCACATAACCCACCGGCTGCAGTGCGGGCACATCCACGCGGCACCGGATCTGACCGTCCGCCGGATCGACGACGGCGTCAAGCGAGGCGAGCAGGTTGGGGACTACCAGGCGGTTGTAGCCGATGAACTTGGCCTTGGTGCGGCCGTGCGTCGCATAGATGTCGTAGCTGAGGTCGGAAAAGCCCGTTTCGAACGTGCCCTTGAAACCGCCGACGAAGGACAGGCTGTTGCGATCGACCTGGCTGTAACGCAGCCCGAGGTCGGTGAAGAGCCGGTCCATGCGCAGCGTCGTGGCGCCCTCCGCCAGCAGGTCCTGCCGCAATTCTTCGTTGAGGAAGGCGTTTTGCGCGACGTTGATCGCCAGGTTGGTACGGATGACCGGCTGGCCGCGGCCATAGCTGGACGTGTTGTTGTAATCGACGCCGAAATAGCCCCGCACGCTGTCGCTGAAATCGAAATGCGTGCTGAGATTGAGGTTGTAGCGTTCGATGTCCGGCACGATCGAGATCGAATCGTCGAAGCGGAAACAGGCCGGACCACAATCGTCGAAGACGCCGAACAGGCTGCCGTCGGTCAGGCTGGGGGTAGGGAAGGGGCGCACGGTCCCGTCGTCGCGGAACACCAGCCGACCGAGGCTGCCGGTATCGCCGCGAAAGCCGACGACGCCATAACCCGAATAGCGCAGCGCCTCGGCCCCGGCGGCCAGGATCGTGTCGGGAATGCCGTCGTCAAGGCCGGTGTCGGCCGGATTGAGCATCGCGACATAATTGTTCATGTCAGCCTGTTTCGGGGTGATTTCGGCGACATTGGCATAGTCGGCGGCGATGGTGATATTGCCGCGGCCTTCGGCGAAATTCTTGCCCGCGACCAGGCTGCCGCCATAGGTGAAGCCTTCCGGCCCGCGCGTCGGCTGCGACCCGTTGAACGACAGGCGGACGCCGTCGAAGTCATCCTTCAGGATGATGTTGACCACGCCCGACACGGCGTCGGAGCCGTAGATGGCCGACGCGCCGCCGGTGATGACTTCGATACGTTCGATCAGATTGGGGTTGATCGAGTTGAGGTCGATGGCGGCGCTGTCGGTAGCGCCCGCGACACGGCGCTTGCCGTTCACCAGCACCAGCGTGCGGTTCGACCCCAGGCTGCGCAGGTCGACGGTGGCGAGACCGCCGCTGTTTTCGCCGCGCGAACCCGATGCGCCGCTCTGCTGGCTCTGCTGCATGCTGCCCGAAAAGCCGATCGCCGGTTGCTGCGCGAGCGCGCGGCCGATGTCGAACTGGGCATTGTTGTTTGCAAGCGCTTCCGAAGTGACAAGGCCGACGGGGGTCGGCAGGTCGAGCACGGGGCGCCCGATGCGCGATCCGGTCACGACGATGTCGCTGACGCCGTCGATCGCCTGGTCATCGGCCGGTTCGACCGTCTCCTGCGCGTGGGCGATGCCGCCGAGGCCTGCGCAAAGGGAGAGCGCGAGGATGGATGTGGAAAATTTGAACGCGTTGCGTGCCGTTGCCGGTCCCTGGATCATGTTTTTTCTCCGCCCTTAGCCCCTGCCAGAGCCGCCCGTTCGTCGGTTAGTGCAAAGGCCCAGCCTGTCTATGAACATGCGGCCATCCTTCCCAATGCCGGTTCGACATAGAATCATTCGTGCGGCATCGGCGGAACGAGCGCAATTTTATTACGCGGACGCAGGAGCGGATGGCGACCGGGGGGCGGGATCAGGCGGTTTCGGTTTTCAGGCGGTTCTTCAGCATCGTCCAGAAGGCTTCGACGCTGGGGCTGCGGCGGGCGATGGGTTTATAGATGCGAATTTCGATCGGGACGTGCCAATATTCGTCGCCCGCCGCGACCAGCCGGCCGCTTTCCAGATCGGCGCCCGCGACGCTGAGCGGCGCCCAGCAGACACCGCGTCCGTCGCGCGCCATCGACAGCAGCGCGGTCGCCATGTGCGAGCGAAAGACGGTGCGGAGTGACGCCGACCCGGCCGAAATGACCTGCGCCGCCTGCAGGATGCGGCCCATGCCCGATTTGTCCTCAAACTCCAGATAGGGGAGGGGGTGGTCGTCGGTGCCGGGCAGCCGGTGCGTCGGCGATCCGTCGGCGGCCGGCGCCGTCACCGGCAACAGCACATCCTGTCCCAGCGGCAGCGAGGCGAAACCGGCCGGATCGAGCCGGTGAGCCGCGGCGGTATGGTGGTGGCACAGCAGGAAGTCCGCCTTCCCCTCCAGCATGAAGCGTTCGCACGCGACCATATGGTCGGCGATCAGCGTGATCGTTCCGGCGTCATGATTGTCGTTGAGGCTGCGCAGCCATGCGGGGAAGAAGGTCGTGGAAAGCGCGTGGGTCGACGCGAAGCGGATTTCGTTGCTGAGCGTGCCGCCGATTTCGCGGACATGATCGCGGCCCAGCGTCAGCCGCCGGAGTATCTCCTCGGCCAGCACGCGGAACGCCTGCCCCGCTTCGGTCAGCGCGATGCGGTGCGTGTCGCGATCGACCAGCGTCGCGCCGACCCAATCCTCCAACGCGCGGATGCGGCGGCTGAAGGCCGGCTGGGTCAGGTTGCGGGCCTCTGCCGCGCGGGAAAAATTGCCTTCATCCGCCAGCTTGATGAAGTCTTCTAACCACATGATATCCATTTATGTTCACCCGTCGCATCAATTGATACTGTCCCGGCATTGGCTTCGCGCGAGCCGTGCACGGTAAGTCCGCCCCGCATTGGTGCAGGGAGGATGGTTGAAAATGTCGGCGCCCAAAACGCTCTACGACAAGATCGTCGACGACCATTGCGTCCTGTCCTTCGACGAATCCGGCCATGCCGATGAACGATTGTTGCTCTATATCGATAGAACGGTGCTCAACGAATATACAAGCCCCCAGGCTTTCAGCGGGCTTCGCGAAGCGGGACGGGGCGCGTGGCGGCCGTCGGCGTCGCTGGGCGTCGTCGACCACGTCAATTCGACCCACCCCGACCGCGCGGCGGGCAAGCTGGACGACGGGGCACGGCGGCAGATCGAATATCTGTCGGAAAACGGGCGCGATTTCGGGATCGAGATTTTCGACCTGTTCGATCCGCGTCAGGGGATCGAACATGTCGTGATGCCCGAACAGGGGCTGGTGCTGCCCGGCATGGTCATCGCCGCGGGCGACAGCCATTCGACCACCTATGGCGCCTTCGGCGTCGTCGGTTTCGGGATCGGGACATCCGACATCGAACATCTGCTGGCGACGCAGACGCTTGTCTATCGGCGGCTTCGCACAATGCGGATCACCGTCGACGGCACGCTGGCGCCGGGCGTCACGGCCAAGGATCTGATCATGGAGGTGATCCGCCGGATCGGCGCCGACGGGGCGGCCGGCCATGCGGTCGAATTTGCCGGCGGCGCGATCGAGGCGCTGGGGGTCGAGGGGCGGATGACGATCTGCAACATGGCGGTCGAATGCGGCGCGCGCGTCGCGCTGATGGCGCCCGACGACAAGGTGGTCGATTATATCGCGGGCCGTCCGCGCGCGCCGTCGCCCGCACTGCTGGCGATGGCCCGCGACGAATGGCGCGCGCTGCGCAGCGATGCGGGCGCCCGCTTCGACAGGGAGGTCGTGCTGGACGCGGCCGATATTCCGCCGATGGTCAGCTGGGGCACCAGCCCCGATCAGGCGCTGGCGATCACCGGTCGGGTGCCCGATCCCGCCGACGTGCCGGAGGCGCGCCGCGCCGATGCGGTGCGCGCCATGGCCTATATGGGGATCGCGCCGAACACCGCGTTGCAGGATATCGCGATCGACCGCGCCTTTATCGGTTCGTGCACCAATGCGCGCCTGTCCGACCTGCGCGATGCCGCGGTCATCCTGAAGGGGCGCAAGGTCGCCCCCGGCGTGCGCGCGATGATCTCGCCGGGCAGCAGCAGCGTGCGCCGTGCCGCCGAAGCGGAGGGGATCGACCGCATCTTCATCGCCGCGGGCTTCGAATGGCGGCGGTCGGGCTGTTCGCTGTGCCTTGCGATGAACGACGACAGCCTGGCGCCCGGCGAACGCTGTGCGTCGAGCACCAACCGCAATTTCGAGGGGCGGCAGGGCGTCGGCGGACGGACCCATTTGATGAGCCCGGCGATGGTCGCCGCCGCCGCCGTGACCGGACGGCTCGCCGACGTGCGTGCGCTGGCCGTGCTGGAGCGGACGTGATGGCGGGCTTTCTGACCGTGTCGGGACGCGTCGCCGCCATGCCCGGCGCCAATATCGACACCGACGTCATCATGCCCAAGACGTTTCTGAAGGGCATCGACCGGTCGGGGCTGGCGGCCGGGCTCTTCCACGATCTGCGCTTCGACGAAACGGGCGCGGTGCGGGGCGATTTCATCCTCAACCATCCCGGCATGGCCGACACGCGCTTTCTGCTGGTCGGTCCCAATTTCGGTTGCGGGTCGTCGCGCGAACATGCGGTGTGGGGTATGCTGCAATATGGCATCCGCGGTATCATCGGTTCCTCCTATGGCGCGATCTTTGCCGACAATGCCGCGAACAACGGATTGCTGCTGCTGTCGCTGCCCGAGACGCAGATTGCCGCGCTGGCGGACGAACTTGTCGACGGCGCGGGCATGATGACCGTTGATCTGGATGCGCAGCGGATCGAACTGGGCGCCTATGCCGCGGATTTCGACATCGATTCTGCCGCCCGCCGCGCTTTGATGCAGGGGCTCGACCGGATCGGCGAGACGTTGACCCATGCGCCGCGGATACGCGCGTTCGAGGAGGCCTATCTTGCGCGCCGGCCGTGGCTTAGGGATGGTGATCGTGATCGTGCCGACAGCCTTTCCTGAATATCCGGCGCTGCTGCCGGGCTTTCGGTGGCAGGACATCGACGCCGGCGGCGTTCGTATCCGCGCCGCGATCGGCGGCTCGGGGCCGCCGCTGCTGCTGCTGCATGGGCACCCGCAAACGCATCTGACCTGGCATAAGGTCGCGCCCGAACTGGCGCGGCGCTTCACCGTCGTCGCGACCGACCTGCGCGGCTATGGCGACAGTCAGAAGCTGCCCGGCGACCCGGCGCACCGGAATTATTCGAAACGGGCGATGGCCGCCGATCAGGTCGCGGTCATGGCGGCGCTGGGTTTCGATCGTTTCGACGTGGTGGCGCACGATCGCGGCGCGCGGGTCGCGCACCGCATGGCGCTCGATCACCCCGGCCGGATCGGCCGGCTCGTGCTGCTCGACATCGCGCCGACGGCGACCATGTATGCCCAGACCAGCCGCGACTTCGCGACGCGTTATTTCTGGTGGTTCTTCCTGATCCAGCCCTTCGATCTGCCCGAACGGATGATCGCCGCCGATCCCGATCTTTTCCTCGACCGGCACCTGGCCGGACAAATCAAGGTCGACGGATCGCTCGACCCGCGCGTCGTCGCCGAATATCGGCGCTGTTACCGCGACCCGGCGATGCGCCACGCGGTTTGCGAGGATTATCGCGCCGCCGCGAGCATCGATCTGGAGCATGACGCGGCCGATGACGGCCGTCTGATCGAAGCGCCGCTGCTGTTGCTGTGGGGCGGGCAGGGCACGGTCGGCACCCTGTTCGACGTGCTGGAATGCTGGCGGCCGAAGGCGCGGGCGCCGCAGGGCCGCGCCCTGCCGTGCGGCCACAGCCCGCAGGAAGAGGTGCCGGACTTGCTGCTTGCCGAACTGGACGCTTTCCTCGCGACGTCATAAGGCGTTCGCGGAAGGCTGACGGGACAGGTGACGAACAAGCGCGCGATCAACATATCGTCCGAATTTACCAGCCTGATCGGGCATGGCGCGATCGACATCGCCAGCCTGCCGCCCGACCCGGTTCTGATCGGCTTTGGCGACATCGGCGAACCGGCGGTCAGCATCCTCGCCGCGGACGACGTGGGCGAAGGCGCCTATGGCCATATGCTGGTGTTTGCGGTCAATCGGGCGGCGTGCCTGCGCCTGTTCGCGATGCTGCCCAGCGTCGAGGGACGCTGGTATCTGTCCGCCGATCTGCGCGAGACCGGCCGGGCGCTCGTCGCAGTCGAGGGCGAGAGCGAGGTGGCGGACATGCTGCGCGCGGCGCGCAGCACCGAATTGCTGTGCCGCCTGTTCGCGGCGCTCCGGCAGGAACGCATGGTCGAATTTCACGGCGAGACGACGCTGAGCGAAGCCGACGTGATGCGCGTTGCCGCCGCGCACCAGCTGGTCAGCGAACGGTGGCAGGAATCGCTCACCGTCGGCGAGGTCGCGCGGCGATCGGGGCTGGGCAAGGAGAAGCTGACGCGCGGGTTTCGCGAATTGTATAAATGCACGGTGGCCGAGGCGCTGACCGAACGGCGGCTGGGCAGCGCGCGCAGCCTGCTGTCGCTCAGCGACCTGCCGGTGTCGAGCATCGGCTATCGCTGCGGTTATCAGAGCAATGCCAGCTTCACGCGCGCCTTTGTCCGGCGCTTCGGCGTCACGCCGACCGAAATCCGGCGGCGCGAAAAGGCGCTGGGCGGCGCGCCCGTCGCGGACGGCGACTGAATATCCCGCAGGTCAGCGCGCCGGCAGGATGACCGCGCGGCATGCCCCGAAACCGATCGGCACGAAACCGTCGGCTGCTGCGGTGGCGCTCAGGATGATCTCGTCGCCATCCGCCAGAAAGCCGCGTGTCTCGCCATTCGGGAGCCGGATCGGGTCGGTGCCGCCGGTCGTGATTTCGAGCAGGCTGCCGAAGCCGTCGCGGTCGGGCGCGGAGATCGTTCCCGTCCCCAGCAGGTCGCCGGGATTGAGGTTGCAGCCGTTCGAGGCGTGATGGGCGACGATCTGCGCGATCGTCCAATACATGTTCGTCGCCGGCCCGCGGCTCAGCCGGACGGGCTCGTCGCCCGCCGTGCGAATCGCTTCGGTCAGCAGCAGGACCTCCAGCGTCAGCGCCAGCGCGCCGTGTGCCTGGTCGTCCGCATCCCACAGATAGGGCAGCGGCGTGGGATCACCCGCCGGGCGCGGCGGCTGCGCGGTACGGAAGGGGGCCAGCGCTTCGGTTGTGACGACCCAGGGCGACACCGTCGAATGGAAATTCTTGGCGAGGAAGGGGCCCAGCGGCTGATATTCCCACGCCTGAAAATCGCGCGCCGACCAGTCGTTGAACAGCGACAGGCCCGCGATGTGGCGCGCCGCATCGCCAATCGCGACGGGCGTGCCGAGCGGATTGCCTTCGCCGATCCACACGCCCAGTTCGAGTTCGTAGTCGAGCCGCTGCGTCGGTTCGAACAGCGGCGCGTCGGCATCGACGGGCTTGCGCTGGCCGCGCGGGCGGACGACGGGCTCGCCCGACGGCCGGACCGACGACGCGCGGCCGTGATAGCCGATCGGCACATATTTATAGTTGGGCAGCAGCGGATTGTCGGGACGGAACTGGCGCCCGACATTGTTCGCATGATGGATGCCGACATAAAAGTCGGTGTAGTCGCCGATGCGCGCGGGAAGGTGCAGCGCGCACGCGGCGGCATCGTGCAGCATCGGCGTCAGCGCCGCTTCCATCGCCGGGTCCGACAGCATTGTGCTGAGCCGTGACCGCAGCGCCGCTCGCTCGGCGGGCGCCAGCGCCATCAGCGCGTTGAGCGTTTCGTCGGCACAGGTGGCAGCGGCGGCGCTCGGCAACAGCCCCGCCGCCGCACAGGCGCGCAGATCGATGATCGCATCGCCGATCGCGACCCCGGCGCGCGGCGCCTGTCCGGCGGGAGAAAAGATGCCATAGGGCAGGTTCTGGACCGGAAAGTCGCCATGGCCGTTCGCCGATGCGACCCAGCTCGTCCGCGCCGGATCGTGCGTGTCGTCGATGCCGGGCGCGATCATTGCGGGTCTTTCCTCCCGTCGAGATGGGGTTGGAGCGCGCGGGCCAGGATCGGAACCGTCTCGGCGCGAAGCCCCGCGATGTTGATCCGCCCGTTTCCGGCCATATAGATCGCCCGCTCCTCGCGCAGCGCGGCGACCGTGTCGGGCGTCAGCGGCAGCATCGCGAACATGCCGCGCTGGTCGGCGATCGGCGCCAGGCGCGGATGGGCGGCGGCCAGCGCCGCGCGCAGATCGTTGATCCGCGCGCGCATGGCGGCCAGTTCGGCCGCCCACTCGGCGCGCAGGCTGGCGTCGGACAGGATCGTGCGGACGATCGCCGCGCCGTGATCGGGCGGCATCGACCAGAGGCTGCGGGCCAGGGCCAACAGGTTGGATCGCACCGTCGCGGCGGTCGCGCGGTCCGGCGACTGGACCCACAGCGCGCCGACGCGGTCGCGGTAGAGGCCGAAATTCTTGTCGCAGCTATAAGCCAGAAGGACGGTCGGCAGCGCGGCGAAGATCATCCGCGTCGCTGCGGCATCGGCGTCCAGCCCGTCGCCCAGCCCCTGATAGGCGAGGTCGATGAACGGGATCAGGCCGCGCCCCGCGCACAGGTCGGCAATGCGGCGCCACTGCGCGGCGTCAAAGGACGCGCCGGTGGGATTGTGGCAGCAGCCATGCAGCAGCAGCACGTCGCCCGCCCGGGCCTCGTCCAGATCGGCGATCATCGCGGCAAAGTCGATCGTCGCCGTCGCGGTATCGTAAAAGCGATGGCTGCGCGTCGCCAGCCCCGCCTCGGCAAAGATGGGCGCATGGTTGGGCCAGGTCGGCGCTCCGATCCACACCCGCGCGTCGCGGTTCGCGCGCGCCAGCAGTTCGGCGCCGAGCCGCAGCGCGCCGGTTCCGCCAGGCGTCTGCACCCCGCCGATGCGATCGCGCGCCGCGTCGGCGCCCAGCACGACGTCCGCCAGCAGATCGGTGTAGGCGGCATCGCCTTCGGCGCCGAGATAGGATTTGCTGTCCTGCGTTTCGAGCAGCGTGGTTTCAGCCGCCTTGACCGCGCGCATGACCGGCGTGTGCCCGGCGTCGTCGCGAAAGACCCCGACCCCCAGGTCGATCTTCGCCGGTCGCGTGTCGGCCCTGAACAGCGCGATGAGGCCCAGCAGCGCATCGGCCGGCTGGGCGGTCAGACCGGCGAAGGGGGCGGCGGTCGCGGGGCGGGCATCGAGGAGATCGGCAGGCATGGGCGCGGTATCGCAGGATATCGGCGATAAATCTTTTCAAACTCGCGTCCGAACGACTATCGTACGAAAGAACATTTACAGATGAAGCGAATTTGTGAAAAATATTCTCACACTCGATGCGCTGGACCGGCGAATCCTTGTCGAGCTTCAGCGCGATGGGGCGCAGAGCAATACCGAACTCGCCGAACGGGTGGGGAGCACCGGCCCGTCGTGCTGGCGGCGGATCCGGCTGCTGCAGGATGCCGGTATTCTTGCGAACAATGTCTGGCTGGTCGATCCCGCCCGCGTGGGACAGGGGGTCAGCGTCATCTGTCACATCCGGCTGAAAAGCCATTCGGCCGAGCATACCGAAATTTTCGAAAATTTCGTCGCGGCGCAGGACCGGATCCTGGAATGTCTGTCGATGTCGGGCGAGTGGGATTATCAACTGCGCGTCGTGGCGCGGGATGTCGCGGACTATGAAGGCTTCCTGATGCAAACCGTGCTCAAGAATGATGCGGTCGCGACGGCGTCGTCGCATTTCGCGCTGAAGACGGTGAAATATCAGACCGCGATTCCGCTGGTGCCTTGATCGGGGCTTCCGAGAATGAGGCGGGGCGGGGACGCGCAAGCGGCGCCCCCGCCCCCTGATGCGGCCTAAAAGCGGAAGCCGACCTCGACCCCGTAGAAGCGCGGATCGCCGTACGTCACCGCCGCGACGCCGAAGGGCGCGCCATAGAAGGGCGTGACGGTCTGAACGAACTTCGCGTTGGTCAGGTTCGTCGCAAAGACCGCGGCCCGGAAATTGCTGCCGCCGATCTTGTCGAGGCTGAGGCGCGCGCTCACCGTGTCATAACCAGGCTGGATCGCCCCCGGCCCGAGCGGGATCGAATTGCTGACGTTGACGCGGCCCTGACGGTAATAATTCGCCGACAGTTTCAGCGTGCCGACCTGTTCCGGGACCGGCAGCGTCAGCACGCCCGATATGCCCCCCGTCCATTTCGGGGTCTGCACGAACGGCAGGTCCGACAGGTCGGCGCCGCTGATGGGATCGATATAATCCTTGTGCTTGGCATCGATCAGCCCGACGAAACCGGACAGTTCGAACCAGTCGCTCGGGATGATCGTCGCCTCGAACTCGCCGCCGTTGATCGTCGCGGTGGCGGCATTGAGCAGAAGGCGGGCCGGGGCCGGCGGGGTGCCGACGAGCACGCCCAGGTTCTTCTGGATGTTGTCATAGTTGGAATGATAGGCCGCCAGCGTCATGCGATAGCGGACGTCGCCCATGCGGCCCTGGGTTTTGAAGCCGACCTCGTAATCGGTGAGGATTTCGGATTCCACGGGCGCCAGCGCGGCGGCGACCGTGGCGCCGGAGTTGAACCCGCCGCTGCGATAACCGCGGCGATTGGTGATGTAGAGCAGCGTATCGGGCGTCGGCTCATAATTGAGGCTGAGCGTCCAGGTCGGTTCGCTGAAATTCTTTTCGACCCGCTGATCGACCGAATTGGGGCCGGTGGGCGACGCGCGAACCTGTTGATACAGCTTGCGCTTGTCCCAGGTGTACCGGCCGCCGACGGTCAGCTTCAACTTGTCGGTGATCGCATAGTCGATCTGGGCGAAGATCGATCGGCTGATGCTGGTGACGTCGCCGATCGTCGTCCGGGCGGGGCCGCCCAGCACGGGCACGAAGCCGGTCTGGAGACCGCTTTCCCAGAAATAATAGGCGCCGACGATATAGTCGAGCCGGTCGTCGAACGCCTTGCCGACAAGCTGCAGCTCTTCCGACACCTGTTCCGCCTTGATGATGCTGCGCACCAGCACCAGATTCTGGGGCATGCCGTCGCCGCCGTCATTTTCCGACGTGACGCGGCGATAGTTGAAGATGTTCTTCAGCGTCGCGCCGCCGACATCGATTTCGGTCGTGTTCGTCACGCCGCGGTTCGACGAACGCTGCGGCGTATCGGTGTCGTCTTCGTTGATGCGGATGCTGCGTGCCTGCTGGCGGGCCAGCACCGCCTCGCGGGCGGCGCGCCGGTTCACCGGCGTATCGACGGCCGGATTGACCTCGATCGGCACCATGCCGCCGCCATGTCCCCAACCCTTCGCATAGTCGAAGATGGTCGTGTTGCGGAAACCGTTGCCGGTGTCGATCAACAGCGAGGCGCGGAACGCGTCGCCATTGTCGTCGCGCAGGCGATTGCCGGTGGTCAGGTTCAGCGTGAAGCCGTCGCGGCGGGTCAGGTTGCCCGCGACGCGCAGCGCGGCGATGCCCTCGACGATCGGGACGTTGATCGCGCCTTGGATTTCGCGGCGGTCGTAATTGCCGTATATCGCCTGGACATAGCCCTCGACGGTGTCGACGTCCGGGGCGACAGGCGAAATCAGCACCGCGCCGCCGGTCAGGTTGCGTCCGAACAACGTGCCCTGCGGGCCCTTGAGAAGCTGAATCGACGCGATGTCGTACAGGCTGCGGCCAAGGCCCTGGGGCCGGGCCTGGATCGCGTCGGCGAAATAGACCCCGACCGACGGATCGGTCGTGAGCTGACCGCCGGTATCGCTCTGGCCGCGGATCGCCACCGCCAGCGTGTCGCTGCGGTCGACGACGTTGGTGACGCGGATCGCCGGTGCGGTCCGGCCAATATCCGCCAATTGGGTCAGATTGGCCTCTTCCATCTTCTGCGCGCTGAGCGCCGTCACCGATACGGGGACCGACAGCAGCGATTCCTCGCGCCGGCGGGCGGTCACGACGATATCGCCGAAGCCGTCGTCGGTATCGGCGCTTTCCGGCGCCGCGTTCGCCGCTGCGGCGCCGCTGCTGTCCTGCGCGAAAGCGGCCGGCGCAAAGCCCGCCGCGAGCGCGGTCGTCACCAAAGCACAATGCGACAAATACTTCATCTCACCCTCCCATGTCGGGGCGCATTCTGCGCCGCCCAGTTTTTTCGGGTCATCCCGCTCGCCCTGTTCGGCAGCCGAATCGGCCGCAAACACGCTGCGATATGACATTCAATTATGCCGACCTGACATTTATGTCGGTTTGATGCAACTGAAATTATTGCATGCATAGAGTGCGGTCATGTTTCGCAATGCCGAAAATTTTCGTATTTTCATGGACGGCGCCGCGATCCCGCGCTAATTTTTGCATGCACTGCAACGGGATGGCCGGGCGTCGCGCCGGTCGGAATTTCGGTCCGCTGCAAATTATGGAGGGCCGCTGATCGCCCGTGGCGTTCCGTTTCGACGCTGGACGCGCGTTGCGGCGGGGCATGGGGAGGGACGTATGAACATTGTCGGCGACGGTCCGGTTTCACGCCGGCTGGTTGTGAATATGATGCTGGCGGCGACCGCTGCCGGTGTCGGGGGCGTGCCGCTGCGGCGTGCGCTGGCGGCCCAGCCGGACGGCGCGGCGGTCGAGGCGGCCGTGATCGAGGAACTGGTGACGGCCAACCGGATTCTTGCCGAACTGGAGGTTGTCGATGCCTTCGGACACATCAGCCGACGCCACCCCCATCGCCCCGGCCATTTCCTGATGTCACGGGCGCGGGCACCGGGATTGATCGAGCCGGCCGACATCATGACGTTCGATGCACAGGGCGTTCCGGTCGATGCCGGGGATCGCAAGCCTTATCTCGAACGCTTCATCCACGCCGCCATCTATGCCGCGCGCGCCGATGTTCATTCGGTCGTTCATGACCATAGCGAGGGCATTCTCCCCTTCACCGTGTCGAGCGAACCGTTGCGCGCGACCTCGCATGGCGGCGGGGCGTTCGGGGCGGCGGTGCCGGTCTGGGACATTCGCACCCGCTTCGGCGACCGGACCAACATGCTGGTGTCGAATCTGGACATCGGGCGCGACCTGGCGAAAACGCTGGGCGGCGGCGCGGCGGTTCTGATGCGCGGCCACGGCGCCGTTCTGGCGGCACCGTCGATCCGCGTCGCGACGATGCTGGCGCACGCGCTGGAGCGGCAGGCGCGCGTTCAGGCGGCGGCGAAGCAATTGGGCGGCGTGACCTATCTGTCGCCGGGCGAGATCGAGCGGACGGCCGCCATTCTGGATCCCGCGACGCCCGGCGACGCGATCGGGCGCACCTGGGAATATTGGTGCAAGAAGGTCGGCCGGCCCTTCGTCGCGGCGGGATTCTGACGCATGGCGCGGCGCGGGGGCCATGTCCGGCAGCCGCTTTGCCCCGCCGTATTTTTCGTCTAGTTTCGACCCTGACGACCAGCAATTCGGCTTAGGGCAGGACGGAATGAATATCGAAAGCAGGAACAGCCCGGGTTCGCGCGTGGAGGCGGTGACACTGGCGCTGCGCGAGATGATCCTGAGCGGCGAGATCGCGGCCGGAGCGCGGGTTCCGGAAGTCTCTCTGGCCGAACGGTTCGGGGTTTCCCGAACGCCCGTTCGCCTCGCGCTACAGGTGCTGGAGGCGGAAGGGCTGGTCAGCTCCGCGCTCAACCGCGGGTTCACGGTCCGCACGATCACGCTCAGCGACGTACTGTCGGCGTTCGACGTGCGCGGCACGCTCGAAGGGCTCGCCTGCCGGCTGGTCGCCGAACGCGGACTCGACGCGGATGCCGAGGCGATCCTGCAATCCTGCATCGCCGAAGGCGACGAGATGATCGCGGCAGGCGTTTACGACGATGTGTTCGCGGCGAAATGGGCCGCGATGAACGAACTTTTCCATGTCACGATCATGCAGGCGGCCGACAGCACCGCCTTGACCGCCGCGCATGACCTGGTGTGCCGCAACCCGCTCGTCGGCCCGTCCGCCATGGCGTTTTCGAAGGACCGGCTTGGTTATGGCGCCGCGGTGGTGGCGACGATCCAGGCGCATCACCGTTCGATTTTCGACGCGATCCGAAAGCGCGAAGGGACGCGGGCGGAGGCTTTGGCGCGCGAGCATATGTACGACGCGCGGCGGAGCACGCAGAATTTGATGCGCAAGAGCCACGCTTTCCCGAACGTGCCGGCCGATGCCGGCGCACCGGACAAAGCGCCCGCGTCCTGATCGGACCGCATCGCCGCCGGTGGGCAGCGATGCGGACAGCGACGGCGGGGCCGGGACGGGGCCGGCGGGATCAGCCTTCGTCTTCGACCGGATTGCGCAGGGTTCCGATGCCGGACACATCGACCTCGACGACGTCGCCAGCCTTCATCCACAGCGGCGGCTGGCGGCGGGCGCCGACGCCGGCCGGCGTTCCGGTCGCGATGATGTCGCCCGGCGAGAGCGGCGTCCAGCGGGACACATAGGCGATCGCGGTCGGGATGTCGTAAAGCATCAGGTCGGCCGTGGTGTGCTGTACCTGTTGATCGTTGAGGCGCGTTTCCAGCGTCAGCCGGGTCGGATCGGGGATTTCATCCGCGGTCACGATCCACGGCCCCAGCGATCCCGACTGCCAGAAATTCTTGCCGGCGGTCGGCGAATGCGTCTGATAATCGCGCACGCTGCCGTCCAGCATGATCGTGTAGCCGAACACATGCGACAGCGCGTCTTCCTTTGCGATGTGACGGCCCGGCTTGCCGATGACGACGGCGATTTCGCCCTCATAATCGAAATGATCGGACACGCGCGGGCGCAGGATCGGCTCGTCGTGGGCGACCAGCGCGTCGGACACCTTGAGGAAAAGGGTCGGGTTCTCGGGAATGTCGTTCAGCGTTTCTTCGACATGGTTGCGGTAGTTGAGGCCGAGGCACACGAATTTGGTCAGCGGCGACGCCGGAGCGGCCAGCTTCACGTCGGCGAGCGGCAGCCGTTCGGTCGCCGCCGCCGCGCGCGCGCGCAGGTCGCCGAGCGATGATGCCGGGGCATCAAAGGCGATGGCGGCCGCAGACCCGCTGACCCACGGGCCGATCACCAGCGCTTCGTCGCCATCGATGACGGCGGGTGCAAAAGCTCCGGCGCGTTCGATCTTCGCTATCCTCATTTGCCTTCTCCTCTCTCGACGTTTCGCCGTCCGCCCGTGGCCGGAGGCGCGATGTTTCATGATGCGGCGCGGGCCCGCGCCGATCGCGCCAAGCCGTCTGCATCATATTTTCACTTGAGACTGACAGTATTGTCGGTTTAATGTCAAGGTTGTGGATAGGAGGGGAGGCGTGCTGGCGTCAATCCGAAAATCCTAATATCGCATGCAATAATGGCGCGGCAAGGAGGTCTTTGCGGCTTCTTTTGCCTATTTTCGTATGGGTGTGCGATATTTTGACGAAAATTGCATGCTTTATATCGTAACGGTCAATTTGTCGGATCTGCGGACAGGCCGATTTTGGGAGAAGAGACGCATGTTGAAACTGGAGCAAAGCAGGGCCTTGGCCGACCGTATCGGACAGGTCCGCACTTATGGTCATTTCATTGGCGGGGAGTGGGTCGACGGCGACGGCGGCAAGACGATTCCGTTGATCAATCCGTCGAATCGCGAGACGCTCGCCTATATTCAGGCGGGCACGAAAAAAGACGCTGACCGGGCCGTGCAGGCCGCGCACGATGCCTTTCCGGCGTGGTCGAACAGCGACCCGATGCGGCGGCAGGAATTGCTGCTCGGCATCGCGCGGCGGATGCGGGACCGCCACGCCGAATTCGCGATGATGGAAACGCTGAACAACGGCAAGACGATCATCGAGGCGATGGGAAGCGTCGCCAAATCGATCGAGCAGTTCGAATATTTCGCCGGGGCCGGGCACCAGTTGCATGGCGAGATCATCGATTATGAGGACGCGACCGTCCTCGTCCACCGCGAGGCGATCGGCGTCGTTGCCCAGATCATCCCCTGGAACGTGTCGCTGCTGATGGCGTCGATGAAGCTGGCGCCGGCGCTGGCCGCGGGATGTACCGTCGTCCTCAAACCCGCCGAAACCGTCTGCCTCCCCGTGATGGAATTGTTCAAGGAAATTGCTGACTTGCTGCCGCGCGGCGTCGTCAATGTCGTGACCGGCTTCGGCGCCGATCTGGGCGAGGCGCTGGTGACGAATCCGCTGGTGCGCAAAGTGTCCTTCACCGGATCGCGCCCGACGGCGCAGAAGGTCATCCAATATGCGAGCGTGAACATCATTCCGCAGACGATGGAATTGGGCGGCAAGTCGGCGAACATCGTGTGCGAGGATGCGGACCTGGACGCCGCCGCCGAATCGGCGGTGATGACGACCATTCTGAATAAGGGCGAAGTCTGCCTCGCGGGGACGCGCGTTTTCGTGCATCGCAAGGTGCGCGACGCGTTCGTCGAAAAGTTCACCAATCTGCTCGCCTCGGTCCGGCAGGGCGATCCGGTCGATCCGTCGACGCAGCTGGGTCCGCAGGCATCCGAACTGCAATTCCAACGCGTTCAGGAATATCTGGAGCTTGGCAAATCGGAAGGCGCGGTGGCCGCGCTGGGCGGCAAGGCGGCGCAGGTGAAAGGGCTGGAGCAGGGCTTCTTCATCGAGCCGACGATCTTTACCGGCGTGCGCAACGATATGCGGATCGCGCAGGAAGAGATTTTCGGGCCGGTGACGGGCATTCTGGAATGGGACGACGAGGCCGATCTCGTCCGGACGGTCAACGACAGCGTCTATGGTCTGGGCGGCGGCCTGTGGACCCGCGATCTGGCGCGCGCGCACCGGCTGTCGCGGGCGATCGAGACCGGGACGATCTGGGTCAATCGCTACTATAATTTCCGGCTTGGGATGCACATCGGCGGCTACAAACAGAGCGGTTTCGGCCGCGAGAACACGCTTTCGACGCTGGATTATTACACGACGACCAAGAGCGTCGTCATCAATCTGAGCGAAGGCAGCCTGAACCTGCTGTCCGCCTATCCGCGGCCGTCGGGCGAGGCCTGAGTCCCGGGACATGGGCTGCCGGAGCCGGGAGATTGCTTCCGGCTCCGGCAGCCTATCCCTCTAGATCGCGAGCAGTTCGTCGAGCGGCGTGCCCGCGCGATAGCGTGCGACAAATTCGTCGCGGTCGAGATCGATCCCCGACGGGTTGGCCTGGAAGCGTTCCGACCGGACGAACGCCGCCATTTCCTGCGGCGTGGCGAAATTATTGAGGCAGAGTTCGATGATATTTTCATCGGGATCGCGATAATAGAAGCTGGTGATCGGGCCGTGATTAGCCGAGCGATGCGGGTGGATGCCGGTGTCGCGCAGGAGTTCGACGCGGCGGATCAGCGTTTCGATATCGTCATGCTTGAGCTGCATGTGGTTCAGGCCCGGATCGCTGCTCGGCGTCCGGTCGAGCCATGTGAGTTCGAACAGCGCCAGCGTGGTGCTGAACGGCGGTGCCATGTCGAGCCGCGCGAAACAGGCGCGCACATCCTTTGCATGAACCTGTTTGCCGCCGTCGCCATGATGATTTTCGACATGGACGTCGGCATTGGGGATATTTTCCATGAACCAGTCGATGCCGAGCACGCTTTCGTACCACAGCTTCATCAGATCATATTGATTGGTCTGCAGGACGATTTCGGACACCCACGGCTTTTTCAGGGCCGCGGTCTGTTCTTTCAGGGCGGCCAGCGCCGCCTTGTCCAGATTTTCTGATGTCATGACACATTCTCCCGGTGGTTTGTCTGGCTTGACGAAAGGTCGATGGGCGCCGCGCCGCGCAGCAGATCGATCAGCGCATGAGGGTCGTCCGGCATCCTGTCGCCGCGCCAGCCGATATGGCCGTCGGGCCGGACGAGGACGAAGCGCCGTTGATAGAGGCGGGCGGCCTCGGCATGCCGGATGCCTTCGCAGCGCAGCGGTACGTGGCGGTCGGCCGCAGCGTTCATCAGGCCGTCGATCCCGCCGTCCGGGCCGGACCCGAAATCGAGCAGGACGAAGCCGTCGCCGAACAGGTCGAGCGTCGACCTGTCCTCCGACAGCCAGATGTGCGGGGCGCGGGCGCCCGGAACGGCGGACTGGACGAACTGCGCGACATCCTGTTCGGGCGCGTCGCGATCCTCCACCGGGATGATCGGCGAATCCGCATAAATCGCGCCAAGGTGGATTCCGAAGGATCGCCATTCGCGATGCATCGCTTTTTGTATGGTCCGCCCGATCTCCGCGCGCGCGGCCTCTGCCTCCGGTCCGGCGGACAGGATCAGCGGCGACGCCGGGGCGCTGCGCATCGCGGCCAGGTTCGCCGACCCCTGCAGCACGTTACGGATCGCGACCGGCCGCCGTTCGGCGTCATAGCTGTCGAGCAGCGCGTCGCCGCCCCAGCCTTCGATCGCCGCCGCCAGTTTCCACGACAGATCGACGGCCTCGGCAATGCCGGTGTTCATGCCGTAACCGCCGGTCGGCGAGAGCTGGTGCGCCGAATCGCCGACCAGAAAGCAGCGCCCGGCGCGATACCGGTCGACGACCATCTCGCGCCGCGACCAGGGAACCCATGACAGAATGTCATAGGGCAGGTCGCATCCGATGCCCCGCCGGATGAAGCCGTGGATTTCCGCGTCGGTCCATTGCGGCCATTCATCGCTGCCGAGCAACTGGAGGCGCCAGACGTCGCGGCCGTCGATGTTGACCATGCTCCCCCAGGTGCCGTCGGGGCCGATCAATATATAGCGATAGGCGCGGCGGCCGGCCGTCCGCGCGGCGAGTTCGGGGCACCGCAGAAAGATGTTGGTGCTGCAGGCGAGTACGCGGCTTTGCGACGGCGCCAGTCCCAGCATCTCGGCCGACACGCTGCCCGCGCCGTCGCATGCGGCGAGATAATCGGCGCGAATTTCGACCGGCGCGGCCTCGCCGGATATTTCGACGGTCGCCCGGACGCCGTCGTCGTCCTGGGCCAGTCCGACAAGCCTGTGCCCATAGAGCAGCGTGTTGCCGGCGAAAGATCCGGCCGCGGCCTGAAGCACCGGATCGAAAAAATTCTGCGGGCAAAGCTCATGCTTTTGCGGGCTGAAGAGCGGCGGCACGGCCGAGTTTTTGTCGGGCGCGGTATCGCGCGCCAGCTCATGTCCCAGCACGCCGGTGGCGTAGACGATGCTCAGCGGCAGATCGCGCGGGAAGCCGGCATTTTCGATTTTACCGACGATCCCCCATCGCCGGGCGAATTCCATCGTCCTGATGCCGACATTGTCCATGCGTGGGTGGGTCAGGCGATCGCCGGGCGACCCCTGATCGATCAGGATATTGGGCACACCGCGCCATCCAAGGTCCGTTGCCAAGGACAACCCAACCGGGCCGGCACCGACGATCAAAACTGGCGTTCTCAACTCACCCTCTCCGAGCATTTTCTATTGCATGCAATATTAGCTTATTGGGGGAGTCGTCAATGCCTTAGCACCGGCATCGTCTGCGCCGTGATGGGCGCCGTTATGAAGCGCCATGATAATATCCATTTATATCAATATAATATGGGAATTTCGTGGGTGGTCCGACCCTCAATGGCCGGATGCGACGCCGCTAAACATGCATGCATTTTTGCGATGAGAGCGTGGGTTTTCCGAAAGGAAATTCCCGGAATGGCGTCATATATTGCATATTATAGGGGTTTTTGACCGATCCCATAACGGGTGCCGATTCGGTGTGGAGGCAATATTGCGTGCATTGGTGATTCGGTCTCCTTGTATCGTGGCAGGGCCGGTGATGGGCATGCGGACAATGCGGTGATGTCCGTATTACGCATAAGGAGACGATAAAGAATTAGGAATAACATACGGAAAATAAAACTGTAATTCTGATGCAGCTAGCAGCGCATTCTGTCGAATGTCACGCTTCGCGGCAGCGCCTGAATGGAGAGTTGACCAATGCGCGTCTTGCTTTTAAATTGCATGCAATAAATCGGGAGGGCGAAGCATCGCCCAGCCTGCGACATAGATCAGGGAGAGGAAGATTATGGGCCGGATCCGTAATGAACGCGGCGTACGCGGGGTTTCGAAGGTGCGCCTCGGCGGCGCGGTGGCGCTGGGGGCGATCATGCTGGCGCCCCACCATGCCGTTGCCCAGGATTCGGAAAATCGCGGCCCCGGCGCGCCGGCGCAAGCGCAGACGGAAGGCTATGACGAAATCATCGTGACGGCGCGCAAGCGGGCGGAAAACATCCAGAGCACGCCGATTTCGATCACCGCGGTCAGCGCGGCGCAGCTCGAGTCGAAGAATGCCGTCGATCTGACGGCGATCCAGAATGCGGCGCCCGGCGTGACGATCCGCGCCGGCGGCGGCACATCGGGTGCGGGCTTCACGCCGCTGATCAGCATTCGCGGGCTGGGCCAGACCGACTACACGATCAATACCGACCCGGCGGTCGGTATCTATATCGACGGCGTCTATCTCGGTCGCTCGCTCGGCAGCATTTTGGACCTGGCCGATGTCGAGCGGGTCGAGGTGCTGCGCGGTCCGCAGGGCACCCTGTTCGGCCGCAACTCGATCGGCGGCGCGGTCAGCGTCGTGTCGAAGGCGCCCAGCTTTTCCGAAACGTCGGGAACGCTGTCGCTGACCGGCGGCAGCCGCGAATTTCTGCAGGCGCGCGGGTCGCTCAACCTGCCGATCACCGAAACGCTGGCGCTGCGGGTATCCGGGATGGCGCGGCATCGCGAGGGCTATGTCGACGCGCTGCAATATGATGATTTCAAGCTGGGCGGGGAAAAGGTGTGGGGTGCCCGCGCCGCCCTGCGTTTCCAGCCGACCCCGACGCTGACCATCGACCTGTCGGTCGACCATACCAAGCGGAACGACACGCCGGCGCCGGTTGTGGCGCTGCGGCTTGGCGACGTGTCCGAGGAACAAAGCGGCCCGACGGGACAGCCTTCGACCTTTTTCAATAGCGGCCGGGGGCCGGCGGCGACGGCGGTCCTTCCTTGGATATCGACCGACGCGCCGCGCTGCGCCACCGATGCGGCGTTCCGGCGGACAAGTCCCACCTGTTTCGGCGACGCCTGGCTGGGCGGGACGACGGGCAGCAATTCGGTGTGGTTCAATCGCGCCGGCGAACGCATCCGCCCCGAAAATACGTTCAGCGTAACGGGATATGGCGGGACGATCACGCTGGAGACCGGCATCGGCACGTTCAAGTCGATCACCTCGTACCGCGAGTTCGAATCGACCTTTTTCAACGACCTCGATTATTCGCCGTTCGTCATCCTGCACAATAATCACGAAGAACCGCGCGACGGCGGCGCACCGTTCGGCCAGCGGCAATTTTCGCAGGAGCTGCAGCTTGTCGGCACGGCTTTCGACCGGCTCGACTATGTCTTCGGCGGCTATTATTTCCACGAAAAGGGCGAAGAGGCGAGCGACACGCTGGTCCCCGGCAATGTTCCCGCGGCGGTGGCCGCCGCATCGGCGCCGTTCCTGCCCTATTTCTCCACCTCGTCGCGGTCGATCGACAATATGTCAAAGGCGCTCTACGCGCAGTTCACCTTTGCCGCGACCGAACGGCTGAAGCTGACCGCCGGCGTCCGCTACACCGACGAGACGAAGGATTATGAGGTCGTGCAGTTCCGCGCCGTCGGAAACCCGACCGTCGCGACCGGGCGGCAGGGGACGAATATCTGGACCCCGATGTTCAACATCGCGTGGCAGGCGACCGACGACGTCATGGCCTATGCCAATTATTCCGAAGGCTATCGCGCCGGCGGCTTCGCGGGCCGGTTCGCGGGCACGCTCACGTCGCCGCTGCCGTCCTTCGATCCCGAATATGTCACATCCTATGAACTGGGCCTCAAGTCGTCGCTGTTCGATCGCCGCCTGATCTTCAACCTGTCGGCCTATCAGATGGACTATGACGATATTCAGGTCAGCGCGACGACGCCCAATCTGCCCGGCTTCGTGCTGAACCTGGCCGCCGCGCGTTTTCGCGGCTTCGAGGCGGAAATGCGCGCCATTCTGGGCGGCGGTTTCATGATGACGGGGAGCGCGGGTTACATTCACAAGGAATTGACGCGAATACGCCCGGGCACGACCGTGGACGGGGGGAGCAACATTGCCACGGTCATCACGACCGATCACCAGCTTCCCGGGCCGGCATGGCAACTGAACGGAGAATTGTCGCACCGGCTGGAATTCGCCGGCGGGGGACGCCTCGACACGGCCTTCGACGTGCATTTCGAATCCGCCGACGTCAACGCCGTGACCAATCGCAGCATCATCCGGCAGGGGGCCTATGCCGAGGCGGGCGCACGGATCGCCTACACGCTGCCCAGCGACCGCCTGACGCTGACGCTCGGCGCGCGCAACCTGTTCGATAAAAGCTATTTCACCCAAAAGAGCATGACATCGGTGAGCGGGGCGGCTTTCGGAGCCGTGGCGCGCCCGCGCGAAGTCTATCTGCAGGCGACATATCGTTTCGGTTCCTGATCCTTCCGGCCATCGAAGGGGCGCATCCATGACCATTTCCCGGCGTAATATTCTGGCTTCCACGGTCGCTCTCGGGGCGCTCCTTCGCTTTGAAACCGCATCGCTGTTCGCGACGGAAACATCCGCGAAGCCGAACATCCTGTTCATCATGGCGGACGATCTCGGCTATGCCGATGTGAGCTGTTACGGGCGGCGGGAGTATCAGACGCCGGCGATCGACTCGCTGGCGCGGGACGGCATGCGGTTCACCCATGGCTATGCCAATTCGTCAGTCTGTTCGCCGACCCGGGCAGCGCTGATCACCGGGCGCTATCAGGCCCGGCTGCCGGTGGGTCTGGAGGAGGCGTTGGCGACCGCCGACATCGGTCTGCCGCCCGAACATCCCACGCTGCCCTCGTTGCTTCGCAAGCAGGGGTATCAGACCGCGCTCGTCGGCAAATGGCACCTGGGCCAGCTTCCGAAATATGATCCGCTGAAAAGCGGTTACGATCATTTCTGGGGCCTTCGCAGCGGCGGTGTCGATTATTTCCGCCATGTCAACGGGCGCGGCGTCCGCGACTTGTGGGACGGCGACGTCCGGGCCGAGGAAACGGGATATCTGACCGACCTGATGGGCGATCGCGCCATCGGCACGATCAAAAGCTTCGCGGCGAATGGCGCGCCCTTTTTCCTGAGCCTGCATTTCACCGCGCCGCACTGGCCGTGGGAGGGGCCGGACGATCAGGCGGAATCCGAACGGATCGCGCAGGACAAGGGGCCGCGCGCCCTGTTCCACAATGACGGCGGTTCGCTCAAGACCTATGCCGCGATGGTCACGCGCATGGACTATCAGATCGGTCGGGTGCTGGCGGCGCTGAAGGACGCGGGCCTCGACCGCAACACCATCGTCATCTTCACCAGCGACAATGGCGGCGAGCGTTTTTCGGACACATGGCCGTTCAGCGGCAAGAAATCCGAACTGCTCGAAGGCGGACTGCGCGTCCCGACGATCGTGCGCTGGCCGGCGCGGGTCGCGCCCGGCGTCACCAGCGATCAGGCCGTCATCACGATGGACTGGCTGCCGACGCTGCTTGCGGCGGCGGGCGGCGCGCCCGATCCGGAATTTCCGCCTGACGGTCAAAGTATATTGGATGTGCTGACCGGGCAACCCGCCGGGCCGCGGACATTGTTCTGGCGGTATCGCAACCATGGGCAGGAGGCGTGCCGCGACGGCGATTTCAAATATCTGAAAATCCGCGGCAACAGCTTCCTGTTCAACGTGGTCGACGACCCGCTCGAGCGAGCGAACCTCAAGGACCGGATGCCCGAGAAATATGCCGCGCTGAAGACCCTCTACGACGACTGGAACGCGACCATGCTGCCGCTCGACCCGAACGCCGCCAGCGGCGGCTTCACCGGCGCGATGATGGCGGATCATTTCGGTGTCGATTGATCGGGCGGATGGTTCCGCGAAACCCTTCGGAAAAGGAGAGACGATGACGGCGCAATCGACAGCCAAGGGAACATGGCCGACGCTGTTGATCCTGTGCGGGCTTTTCGCCGTGTCTTTCATCGACCGCATGGTGCTGGCGCTGGTCATCGATCCGATCCGCGCCGCAATGGGCGTATCCGACACGCAGATGGGCCTGCTCTTCGGCATGGGCTTCGTCGTCGTCTATGTCCTTGCCGGATTGCCGCTCGCGCATCTGGTCGACAAGGGCGGGCGCAAGCGCATCCTGACGATCGGCGTCCTGCTGTGGAGTGCGGCGACCTTCCTGTCCGGGCTGGCGACGAGCTTCTGGATGCTGGTCGTATTGCGTGCCGGCGTCGCGGTGGGCGAGGCGGTGTTGATGCCGATCGCCATGTCGATGATCTTCGACCTGTTTCCCCGCGACCGGCGTGCCTTTCCGGTGACGCTTTATACGATGACCGGCGTCGTGATGGGCAAGGCGTCGTTCCTGGTCGGGGCAGGCGCGCTGACGCTCGCGGCGCATATCATCCCCTTCACCGGCGGCGAACCGTGGCGGATCATGTTCATGCTGGTCGCGCTGCCCGGGCCGGTCCTTATCCTGCTGTTCGCCTTTTTCGGCCGCGACCCCGCACGGCGGGTCGATGCCGAAGAGGGCGAAGCGGCCGACCAGCGGGTCGACACGCGCGCGTTGCTGACCCATCTCCTTTCGCGGAAGGCCATTTACCTGCCGATCTTCATCGGAACGGGTTGCATCTTCATGGTGGGTCTGGGCCTCAGCGCCTGGACACCGACGATGCTGGTCCGCGAACATGGCATTCCGGTGACGTCCGCGGCGGTCTATTATGCCTCCTACGGCATGGTGGGCGGCGTGCTCGGCATGATCAGCGTCGGGTTTCTGGTAAAGCGTCTGGGCCGCGACAACGGCGCGCGCGGCGTCTTTCTGACCGCGCTGCTCGTGACCGCGCTGACGCTTCCGATACTCGCCATGACGATCGGTTCGCCCGACATCGATACGGTGATGATCGGCATCGGCGTGGGGACGTTCGGCGTGATGGGGGCGACGACGTTCGTTCCGCATTTGCTGCAACAGATCACGCCGCGCGCGTTGATCGGACGGACGACCGCGATCTACCTCCTGTTCAACAATTTCCTCGGCATGGGGATGGGCCCGCTGCTCGTGAGTGCGGTTGCCGGGCGGTATGAGGGGCAGCCGGGCAGCGTCGGCACCGCGATGACCGTCGTGTCGTGGGGGGCGCTGTCGGTCGCCCTGACATGTTTCGCTTTCGCGCTCGCCTCGCTGATCCGGCGCCGTCCCCCGGCGCCCGCCAACGCCGGGCTGGCGACATGAGGGCCGCTCCCGGCGGCCGTCCCCCTTTCTTGCAGACGAGGAATTGACGATGCCTGCCACTCTTATCGACGAACTGGAATGCGCGCGCCTGGCGGTGGCCTGGTCCTTCCATATCGATCGGCATGCGAATGACGCGGTCATCGCGCTGTTCGCCGAGGACGGCATCTTGCACGGCCAGGCGGGCTTCGACGGGGTCGGCCGCGAGGCGATCCTCAAGATGCTGCAGAAACGCAGTCCGAACCGGGTGACGCGGCACGTGCTTGCCGCGCCGTTCATCGAAATGACGGGCGCGGACGAGGCGCGGGGCGTCGCGGCCTTCACCGTTTATGACGGGTTCAGGGACCAGCATGAGGGCGACGGTCCCATGCCGTTGCTGCCGGCGGTCACCGTCGGGGAATTTCACCAGACCTATCGGCGCACGGCCGACGGATGGCGGATCGCCACCTGCCGGTCGGTCCCGGTCTTCAAAAAGCCATGAGCCCGGCGGCCTTCGCCGATACAGCAAAGAAAGCGCGAGACGTGACGACAGATGTACGATTCCCCGCGGGACGCGGACTTTATTACGGCGGTGCCTGGCAGGCGCCGCAGGTGCACAAGGAAATGGAGGTTTTCAGCCCGTCGAGCGGCAAGAAGCTCACCACGCTGCTGGAGGCGTCGGCGGCGGATGTGCCGCTGGCCGTGGCGTCCGCCAAGCAGGGCTTTGCGGTCTGGCGCGACACGCCGCCGCAGGAACGGCGCAAGATCCTGTTCGAAATGGCGCGGGTGGTGCGGGCGAATGCGCGCGAACTGGCGATGATCGATGCCCATGATTGCGGCAACCCGGTCGCCAACCTGATCCACGATACCGAAGGTGCGGCCGGTCATCTGGAATATTTCGGCGGGCTGGTCACCGAGATGAAGGGCCATTCGGTGCCGCAGGGGCCGAAGGCGCTGAGCTTTTCGGTGCGCGAGCCCTATGGCGTGGTCGCGCGGATCGCGCCCTATAACCATCCGCTCGCCTTCTGCATCGCCAAGGCGGCGGCGCCGCTCGCCGCGGGCAATGCGCTGATCACCAAGCCGCCCCAGCAGTCGCCGATGTCGGGATTGTTCGCGGCGGAACTGTTCGACGGCCTGTTGCCGCCGGGCGTCTTCAACGTCCTGACCGGCGGCGCGGACGTAGGGGCGGCGCTCGTCGCCGATCCCGATGTCGCGGTCGTCGGTCTGGTCGGAAGCGTGCCGACCGGCCGCGCGATCATGCGCAGCGCAGCCGATACGCTGAAGCGCGTGATGTTCGAACTGGGCGGCAAGAATGCGCTGATCGCGCTGCCCGACAGCGATCCCGACAAGGTGGCGCAGGCGATGGTCACGGGGATGAATTATACCTGGTGCGGCCAGTCGTGCGGCTCGGTCAGCCGCGCCTTCGTGCACGCCGACATCTATGACGCGGTGATCGCGCGCCTGCCGGCCCATGTCGCGCAATACCGGCCGGGCGACCCGACCGATCCCGCGACGACGATGGGCTGCCTCGTTGACCAGAAGGCGCTCGACCGCGTGAAGATGTACATCGCTTCCGCCAGGGAAGAGGGCGCCCGGCTGATCTGCGGCGGGGAGCCGCCCGCCGATCCCGCGCTTGCCGACGGCTGCTACATGCTGCCGACGATCTTCGCCGACGTGACGATGGACATGCGGATCGCCCGCGAGGAGATTTTCGGCCCGGTGCAGTCGATCCTGAAATGGACCGACGAGGAGACGATGCTGCGCGAGGTCAATCAGGTCGAATATGGCCTGACCTGTGCGGTATGGACACGCGATGTGGCCGACGCGCACCGTATCATCTCGCGCGTCGAGGCCGGCTTCTGCTGGATCAACGAGACGAGCCGCCACGCGCGCGGTTCGCCGTTCGGCGGTTACAAGCAGTCGGGCATCGGCCGCGAGGAATGTCTGGAGGAACTGATCTCCTTCACGCAGGAAAAGAATGTGTACATCAACCTCGAAAACTGAGGATGGCGATGCGGATGCGGGAGGATGTCGGATGAGCGGCGATGCAGGGCAGGATGACGGCGCGGCAACCGAAATCGATCGGCTGTTGACCGATCTGGTCGATGCCAACCAGATCCTTCTGCACCACCATATCGTCGACAGCTTCGGGCACGTCAGCGTCCGCCATCCGGCACGGCCCGACCGCTTCCTGATGTCGCGCCGGATGGCGCCCGGCCTGGTGACGAAGGATGGGATTCGCGAATTCGGCCTTGATGGCGAACTGGTCGACAAGGACGGCACGCCGGCCTTTCTGGAACGCTATATCCACAGTGCCATTTACGCCGCGCGCCCCGACGTGCGGTCGGTCATCCACAGCCATTCCCCGTCGGTCATCCCTTTCGGGGTGGTGCCCAGCCAGCCGTTGCGGGCCATTTGCCACACGGGGATGTTCATCGGCGAAGGCCTGCCGATCTTCGAAATCCGCGATACCGCCGGGGATTGTTCGAACCTGATGATCACCGACCAGTCGCTGGGCGAGGCGCTGGCGCGTTCGCTCGGCGACAAGCCGGTGGTGCTGATGCGCGGCCACGGATCGACGGCCGTCGGGTCGTCGATTCAGGAAGCGGTGTTCCGCGCCGTCTATGTCGAAGTCAATGCACAGGTTCAGACCGCCGCGATCGGCCTGGGCGGCGCGATCACCTATCTGAGCGAAGGCGAGGCGGCGTGGGGCCGGAACAGCTCGCCCGACGCGCTGAAGCGATGCTGGGACGATTGGAAGCGCCTGGTCGCGGAGGGCTGAGGCTGGCGCCGCGAGGACGGCGCCGCGCCCTTACCAGCCGAAGTCGATACCGAAGCTGTCGCCCTCTTCGCGGATGCGTCCGACATGGGGCGCCTCGAAATGTCCGGGGATCAGCAGCGCATCCTTGTCGACGCAGAATTCGAGCAGCTCGCGGCGCGACTTTGCCGACAGCTCCTTGTCCCAGCACACCTTGCTGCTGAGTTGCCAGAGCGGAATCTGCAACGGCGAATGCAGCATGTCGCCTGCGAACACGCCGGTCTCGCCCCGGGAATCCAGTTCGATGCGGATATGGCCCGGCGAATGGCCGGGGGCGGGGCGCAGGGTGAATTCATCGAGCATCTGGTGGACCCCGTCGATCATGTCGGCCTGTTCGGCCTCGACCACCGGCAGCACCGAATCGCGGAAACAGTTGCGCACCGGCGCGACCATGCCGGGCATGTCCGCCGCCGCCTGCGTCGCGGCATAATCGGTCCGGGACATGATGTAGCGCGCGTTGGGAAAGGTCGGGACCCAGCGGCCGTCGATCAGCCGGGTATTCCATCCGACATGATCGACATGCAGATGCGTGCACATCACGAAGTCGATGTCCTCGGGCGTCAGGCCCAGCTTCGCCAGCCGGTCGATATAGCCGGTCGTTAGCCGGTGCATCTCGGCGAGGCCGGGGCGTTCCTTGTCATTGCCGATGCAGGTGTCGATCAGGATATTGTGATGCCGCGTCCGCAGCACGAAACTTTGCACCGGCATCGGTATCCGGCCGGTTTCTGCGTCGAAATGGTCGGGACACAGCCAATGTTCGTGCGGCCGCACGGCGTCGCGGTCGAAATCGGGAAACCAGCTTTGCGCCGTTTCGCCAAGCAGCGTGCAGTCGAGTACGCGCGCGATCTCGACCGAACCGATCTTGCCTTCGATGGCGGTCAGCATGTTCCTTCTCCCCTTATCGGCCGTGGGCCGGGTGTCAGTCGGCGGTCCAGCCGCCATCGATGACGATGCTGGTGCCCGTCATCAGGGCGGATGCGTCGGATGCGAGGAAGAGGATGGCGCCCATCACATCCTCGACCTGTCCGACGCGGCCCAGTTTGATCTTGCTCAGTACGCTGTCGCGAAAGCCCCGGTCCGCGAAGAAGGGGCGGGTCATCGGCGTTTCGATAAAGGTCGGCGCGATCGTGTTCGACCGTATGCCATGCGGCGCGAGATCGAGCGCCATGGCCTTGTTCATGCCTTCCAGCGCCCATTTCGACCCGCAATAGAGCGATCGGTTCGGCCCCCCGACATGGCCCATCTGCGATCCCATGTGGATCAGCGATCCCGGCACCCCGTCGGCGATCATCCGCCGGACACAGGCCTGCGCCACGAAAAAGGCGGCCTTGACGTTGAGGTCGATGACGGCGTCATAATCGGCCTCCTCCACCTCGGTCATCGGCATCGGCCGGTTGGTGCCGGCGTTGTTCACCACCACGTGAAAGGCGGGTCTTGCGCCGAAAAAGGCGCGCACCGCCGCCAGATCCGAAACGTCGAGCGTCGCGGCATCCGCCATGCCCCCGGCGGCGCCGATCGCTTCGGCAACATCATCGATTTCCGCGCGGGTGCGGGCGACCAGCGTCACCGCGGCCCCGGCGGCGGCCAGCGCCGCCGCGGCGCCGGCACCGATCCCGCGACCGGCGCCGGTGACGATCGCGCGGCGCCCGTCCAGACGGAAGCTGGGCGTCGCCGGCAAGGCATCAGGCATCGACGCGCGTCCGCTCGCTGGGTTCGGCGGCGCCGGCATAGGGGACGTTGCGGCCACCATAGCGGCGCACGCGGATATTGGCCTGTTCGCCGTGGCCCGCAAAGCCTTCGAGCGCGCACAGGCGGCTGCAATATTCACCGACCAGCGTCGTCGCCTCGTCGGTCAGAACCTTCTGATAAGTGCAGGTCTTGATGAACTTGCCGACCCACAGCCCGCCCGTGTAGCGCGCCGCCTTGCGCGTCGGCAGCGTGTGGTTGGTGCCGATCACCTTGTCGCCATAGGCGACGTTGGTGCGCGGCCCCAGGAACAGGGCGCCGTAATTGGTCATGTTCTTCAGGAAATAATCGGGATCGCGCGTCATCACCTGAACATGCTCATTGGCATAGAAATTGGCGACCTCCAGCATCTCCGCCTCGTCGGCGCAGACGATGACTTCGCCATATTTGTCCCACGCCTGCCGCGCGATCGCCGCGGTCGGGAGGATATCCAGCAGCCGTTCGACCTCGCGCATCGTCTCGCGCGCCAGCTTCTCCGAATTGGTGATCAGGATCGCCGGGCTGTCGGGTCCATGTTCGGCCTGACCCAGCAGGTCGGTGGCGCAGATTTCGCCATCGACGCTGTCGTCGGCGATCACCATGGTTTCGGTCGGTCCGGCGAACAGGTCGATGCCGACACGGCCGAAAAGCTGGCGCTTCGCCTCGGCGACGAAGGCGTTGCCGGGACCGACCAGCATGTCGACCGGATCGATCGACGCGGTGCCCAGCGCCATCGCGCCGATCGCCTGGATGCCGCCGAGCGCATAAATGGCGTCGGCGCCCGCCATCGCCTGTGCGGCGACGATCGCCGCCGCCGGCTTGCCTTCGAAGGGCGGGGCACAGGTGACGACGCGCGGCACGCCGGCAACCTTGGCGGTGATCACGCTCATGTGCGCGGACGCGAGCAATGGATATTTGCCGCCGGGAACATAGCATCCGGCCGCGTTGACCGGGATATTGCGGTGTCCCAGGATGACGCCGGGAAGCGTCTCGACCTCGACGTCCTGCAAAGCGGCGCGCTGAACCTCGGCAAAGCGGCGCACCTGCGCCTGCGCAAATTCGATGTCCTTGACGTCCTGCGGCGACAGGGTGTCGATGCACGCCTGGATCTCGGCTTCGCTCAGCCGGTAATCCTCGCGGTCCCAGCCGTCGAACCGGATGCTCAGGTCCCGCACCGCCGCGTCGCCGCGGGCCTCGATATCGGCCAGCGTCGCTTCCACCACGTCGCGGACCTTGCGGTCCGCCTCGGCCCGGACCTCGACGTCCGCGCCCTTCTTCAGCCAGTCAGCCATCACCTGTTCCTCTTTGGCGCGGCCCGTTCGCCGCGCACGGTTTTAATGCAAATATCGAAAAGGGGCGGCGCCCCCCGCTATCAGCCGCCTTTGCCGACCCGGGCCGACAGACTGGGCAGGATCGCCAGCGCGCTGTCGCGCAGGATCGCGCGCCGCTCGTCCGCGCCCAGCGGCGCATAGGCATCGAACCGTGCCTTGGCCGGGGCGATCGTCGTCGGCGGCATCATCGGAAAGTCGGTGCCGAACATGAGCTGCGAATCCGGGACCAGATGCCGGATCGCATCGAGCGACGCGGGCGCGGTGGAGGCGGTCAGGTCGAAATAGAAGGTCGAAAGCGTCTTCAGTATCTCTTCGCCGGTCATGGGTTCCCGTCCGGGTCCGGGGCCATAATGCGGCTCCAGAATGCTGATCCGCGTCGCGAGATAGGGGATGGTGCCGCCGCCGTGCGACGAAATGAACTTGATCTTGTCGAACCGCGTCTTCGCGCCCGACACGACCATGTTGGTCACCATGCGGCTGGTTTCGAACATGAATTCCAGGATCGACGGGTTGATGCCGATCGGCGTCTCGGTCTGTCCGGGGGGCGTCGTGGGATGCACGAACAGGGTCGCGCCGCGCCGGTTCATTTCGGCGAACCAGGGATCGAAATGGCTGTCGCCCAGATAGACGCCGCCGACATGGGTGCTGCTGCTCGCGCCGTCGAACTTCAGCACGTCGAGGCAATAGGCCATTTCCTCCAGCGTCGCGTCCATGTCGTCCAGCGGCAGAATGGCAAAGGCGCCGAAGCGGCCGGGGTGGCGCGCGATGATGTTCGCCAGATCCTCGTTCAGCGCGCGTGCGAAATCCTTCGCTTCCTTCCCGCGTACCATGGCGGTGGCGCTGGGCCACGACAGAACGCTCGCCTCGATGCCATGTGCGTCCATGGTCGCGATATGGAGTTCGGGCGTCCAGTCGGGGACGGGCGACTGCGCGATGTTCATCGTCTCGCGGGTGCGCCCCTGAAAGGCGGCCGCCCTGTCCAGCCATCGCGGCAGCAGGGCATGGCAGTGCACGTCGATAATGCCGTCGCCATTGCCCGATGCGGGAATGACGGTGCCTTGTCCGGCCTGTGCCGTCCCTGCAAAGGCTGCGCCCAGCGATGTAGCTGCGGCCGACCCGACAAAATCCCTGCGCGTCACCATAAATCTCCTCTCCCGGTCGGTCCTCGTTCGGGCCGATGCCTCATGCGATCGGTTTCCCATGCCGCATCGGCAGGGAAGATGCTTGACCATTTCAAACCTACATAATAGTCAACCTGATAATTTAGAATGTCAAGCGATATGGGTCCCCTGATCGGGGTTTTCTGAAGATCGGCTCGTCGGCGCGGGGGCGCAAGGAGAGGAGGGCGGCGGCGGGAAAGGTGTATGCAGTCTGCGATATGCGTCGATTCGTTGGCGCATTTGCGCGGGTGCGAGTTTTCAAAAGATTGATCGATCATTTGTGAGCGAACCTATGGGTGAAAGCTTGTTAGCATAGCCACGCATCGATAGGGACCAGAATATAAATTGCATGCAATAACGGGCGATTCGGTGCGGACTTTTTGCGGGCGCACGATCCGCGGGTGAGAGGGAGACGATGGTGATCATGGGCAGACTCGTGGACGACGAAGGCGTCGTCGAACCGGAAGAACTCGCCGATCGTGTCGCGCGCGCCATGTCGCTGTTCGTCGAAGCCGGGGTCGGGGAGGGTGATGCCGTGGCGCTGCTCCTGCGCAACGGCCGCGCTTTCGTCGAGGCGACGATGGCGGCGCAGAATCTTGGCGCCTATGCCGTTCCCATCAACTGGCATTTCGCGGCGCCGGAGGTCGGCTATGTGCTGCAGGACTGCGGCGCGTCGGTCGTGGTCGGCGATGCCGACCTGTTGACGGCTGTGCGGGATAGCATAGCCGAGCATGTCCGCGTCTTTGCGGTCGGGGCCGGGGCGGATGCGGGGGGTTTTGCCTGCTGGACGGCGGCGCTGGCGGGCGCCGAACCCAGCGGACTCGCGCCGCGGCCTGCCGTTTCCAGCATGATCTATACATCGGGCACGACCGGCAAGCCCAAGGGCGTCCGGCGCCTGGCGATGTCGGCCGAGCAGGCTGCCGCAGTCGGGCGCATCCGCCGGACCATCTATTCGCATGAGCCCGGCATGCGGGCGCTGCTGTCGGCGCCGCTCTATCACAGCGCGCCGAACTTCTTCGGCATCAATACGCTGCGCTGTGGCGGGACGCTGATCCTGCGCCGCCGCTTCGATGCGCAGGAGACGCTGCGGTTGATCGATGCGGAGGCCGTCAGTCACATGTTCATGGTGCCGACCATGTTCGTCCGCTTGCTGGCGTTGCCCGATGCGGTCCGCGCCGGCTTTTCCGGACGGTCGCTGCAATGGGTGCTGCACGCGGGGGCGCCATGCCCGCCCGACGTCAAATCGGCGATGATCGCATGGTGGGGTCCGGTTCTGGCGGAATATTATGGATCGACCGAACTCGGGCCGCTGACCTTTTGCGACGCGGCGGAATGGCTGGCCCATCGCGGGACGGTCGGCCGGCCGCTGGACGGTGTTGGCCTGTCGGTACGCGACGCCGACGGTGCGCCTTGTGCCGATGGCGTCGCGGGCGAGATCTGCGTCGAACGGACGCCGCAGGCCGATTTCACCTATCATGGCGACGATGCGAAGCGCCGGGCGGTCGATATGGGCGCGGGGCTGGCAACGGGCGATATCGGATATCGCGATGCCGACGGCTATATCTTCATCTGCGACCGCCGGACCGACATGATCATTTCCGGCGGAGTGAACATCTATCCCGCCGAGATCGAGGCGGCGTTGATGGGCATCGGCGGCATCGCCGATTGCGCGGTGGTCGGCATGCCCGACGCGGAATATGGCGAGGCGGTGCTGGCCTTCGTTCAGGTCGAGCCCGGCGCCGCGCTGAGCGCACCCGCCATCGCCGAGACGTTGCGCGCGCGGATCGCGGGATACAAGGTGCCGCGCGAAATCCGCTTTGCCGACACGCTGCCGCGCGACGACAGCGGCAAGATTTTTAAACGCCGGCTGCGCGAACAGGTCGCGGTGCCGGCATAAGAGGGACGAGGATAGAATGACCAAGGAAAGCGGGGCGGAAACGCTCGTTCACACGCTGCTCGCGGGCGGCGTCGATGTCTGTTTCACCAATCCGGGGACGTCGGAGATGCATTTCGTCGCCGCGCTCGACAAGATCGAGGGGATGCGCTGCGTCCTGGGTCTTTTCGAAGGCGTCGTGACGGGGGCGGCCGATGGCTATTACCGGATCGCCGACAAGCCGGCGGCGACGCTGCTCCATCTGGCGCCGGGGCTCGGCAACGGGGTCGCCAATCTGCACAATGCGAAAAAGGCGCGGTCGGGAATCGTCAATATCGTCGGCGATCACGCCACCTATTGCGCGCACCTCGACACGCCCCTGTCGGGCGATATCGAGGGTGTGGCGCGGCCGGTGTCGAACTGGGTCCGGACCACCACCGACGGGGACCATCTCGCCGCCGACGCGGCCGAGGCCGTGCGGCTCGCCCGCCAGTCGCCCGGCCGCATCGCGACGCTGGTCCTGCCCGCGGACGTGTCCTGGGGGCCGGGAGGGGCGCCCGCTGCGGCGCTGGCACCGCTGCCGCGGCGTCCCGTGCGCGAGTCGGCGGTCGCGGCGGCGGCGGATGCGCTGCGTGCGGCCGGAAGCGCCGGCGTGCTTCTGCTCGGCGATGCCGGAACGCGCGCGCGGTCGCTCGAATGGGCGGGGCGCATCGCTGCGCGAACGGGGTGCAAGCTGCTGACGGAGATTCACAGCAGCCGGATCGAACGTGGGGCGGGGCGCGTGGCGGTCGACCGCATTCCCTATACCCAGCCGGTGGACAATGCGCTGCGCCTGCTGGCCGACAAGACCGAAATGGTGCTGGCGGGCGCCGAAGCGCCGGTGTCCTTCTTCGCCTATCCGGGCAAGCCCGTCGAACTCGCCCCGCCAAGCTGTGCGATCCGCACGCTGGCGGAACCGGGCGACGATGTCGAGGCGGCGCTGGAGGCGCTCGCCCGTGCTCTGGGAGCGGAGAAGGAGGATCCGGGGCTGGCGCCGCTGGCGCCGCCCGAATGCCCAACGGGCCCGATCACGCTGGAAGGTCTGGGCGCGGTCATCGGCGCCCTGCTTCCCGACAATGCGATCGTGGTGGACGAGGCGGTGACGTCCGGCCGGTCCTTCTACAAGGAGACGACCAACGCCCCGCCGCACGACTGGCTGGTGAGCCGCGGCGCGTCGATCGGTTTCGCCCCTCCGGCGGCGGTCGGTGCCGCGATCGCGGCGCCCGATCGCAAGGTGCTGGCGCTGACCGGCGACGGCAGCGGGATGTACACGCTTCAGGCGCTGTGGACGATGGCGCGCGAGGGGCTGGACGTGACGATCGTCGTATTCGCGAACCGCAAATATCAGATCCTGCGCGGCGAATTCGCCAACATGGGCTCCGGGGTTCCGGGGCCGCGTGCGGAAGCGATGCTGTCGATCGGCGATCCGGCGCTGGACTGGTGTGCGCTTGCGACCGGCCATGGCGTGGCGAACGGCCGCGCCGAAACGCTCGACGAATTCGCCGACCAGCTTCGGCAGGGGTTCGCGGCGCGCGGCCCCTATCTGGTCGAGGTCGTTCTCTGAGGAAAACGAAATGGGGCGCGCCGGTCGAATCCGGCGCGCCCCAGTCAGGATGGAGACCGGCCGGCGGCCGGTCTCCATAGCTTTGGGTCAGACGTTCCCGGTCGCGTCGAGCCCGCACATCATGCGGCCGAAAAGCTCATAGACCGTCGAGGGAACCAGCGTGGCATGCATGCTGGCGATGCGGGCATCGTGCCAATATCGGCCGAGCGGGTGGCGCACGCTGGCGAACGAGCCGCCCGATGCGTCGGCGAGCTTGTCGACGCCTTCCCAGATAAGCCGGTCGGCAAAGCCGGTGTTGCGGCGGATGCGCGCGCGGTCGAGCGGCGGCATCGATTGCCCCGCCTGTGCCGTGCGTTCGATTTCGGCGGCGGCCGCGGCGATGATCGTCCGCGCCGCGTCGATCTTTGCCGATGCCTCGCCAATCTGGAGATGGGTGATCGGCGCTTCGGCCTGGCTCTTGTACTGCGTCGCGGTGATGCCGCGCTTGGCAAGGCCGTTCATGAACATGTCGAGCGCGCCAAGGCCCGCGCCGAGCGCGGGAAAGGCGATGATGATCTGGCCGAGCGGCGTGAAAGCCGAACGGTACAGCCATTCGTCGTCGAGCTGCGTCGAGGGATAGATGCCCTGACGCGCCAGGTCGGCGCGGCCGATCCGTGCATCGGGAATGAAGATGTCGCGCACCCGCACGCTGGTGCTGCCGCTGCCCCGGATACCGATCGTATCCCAGTCGTCGAGAAATTCGACGTTCGACGCGGGCATCAGCGCCAGCGCGTCATATTGGTGGACGCCGTCTTCGATGACGGGGAAGCCCAGCATTTCCCACTGGCTGTGATAGACACCCGAGTTGAAGCCCCAGATGCCTTCCTCGATCACGAAGCCGCCATCGACGCGGCGCGACTTGCAACTGCGCGGCGACAGCACCGCAGCGGTCCGGACGCCGGGGACGGAGAAGACCTCCTCGGTCGTTTCGGGCGGATAAAGGGCCGACAGAAACCAGTTGTTGATGTTGATGATCGTCGCGACCCACGCCACCGACGGGTCGCCGCGCCCAAGCGCGACCACCGCGTTCATATAGGTGGTGATGTCGGTCTGAAGCCCGCCATAGCGGCGCGGGATGGTCATGCTGAACAGGCCCGCCGCGTCCAGATCCGCAATCGTTTCATCGGGCAGCCGCCCCGCCGCGTTGCTGTCGGCCGCGCGGTCGCGCAGCACGGGAATCAGCGCCTCGGCGCGGGCGACGACGTCGCCGCCAGCCCCTCCGCCAACGACATTGCGCCGCTCCAATTCGTCGGTTGCCCCGTTCAAAACCCTCTCCATGGCCATCTCCAACATACGTTTATGTCAAGTTGACGAAAATGCTTGCCTGAGTCGGGCGACTGTGTCAACTCAAAGCCGAAGAATAGATCGAGGAGGATGCCGGGCATGTCTGTGCCGAACGATTCCATTGCCGATGCGTGCATCACGCTGGTCCGCCGTTTCTGCATCGTGGCCGACGCCGTGGATGCGGATGCCTTTGCATCGCTGTTCACCGAAGACGGCGTTTTCGAGCGCGGCGACCTGCGCGTCGAAGGGCGGGCGGCACTGGTCAAGATGGTCGGCGCGCGACCGGCGGGCCTGATCACGCGGCACCTGCTGACGACGAGTCTGGTGACGCCCACCGATGCCGACACGGCGACCGGCACGCACTATTGTCTCGTGTTCGTCGGCGGCGGTCAGCATGACGCGACGCAGCCGATCGTTCGCGAATATCGCGATTCCTATCGGCGCACGCCCGGCGGCTGGCGCATCGCCCACCGCGCCGTGCTGACCCCGTTCGAGGGCTGAGGCGATGCGCAGCAGTGAATTGACGGCGGATGCGTCCCCGGTTGCCCCGGCTCAGACCCCGCCGACGGAGGCGAGCGAATCCTATCTCCCGATGCGGGCGACGGTGACGACGCTGGTCGTATTGACGCTGATCAACGTGTTGAATTTTCTCGATCGGCAGCTGCCCTTCATTCTGGCGGAATCGATCAAGCGCGATCTTGGCCTTTCGGACACGCAACTCGGACTGCTCGGCGGCTTTGCTTTTGCCGTCTGCTATTCGACCATGGCGCTGCCGCTGGGCCGGCTCGCCGACCGCTGGTCGCCCAAGGCGGTGCTCGGCGGTTGCATTCTGGTCTGGAGCACGATGACCGCGGCGGGCGGTCTCGCGCGCAATTTCGCGCAGCTCGCGGTCGCGCGCGTCGGCGTCGCGGTGGGGGAGGCGGGCTGTACACCGGCGGCGCATGCGCTGATCTCGCGGCGGATCGCGCCCGAACGCCGCGGCCTGGCGCTCGGCCTGTTTTCGATGGGCGTTCCGGTCGGAACGATGCTGGGACTCGTCCTGGGGGGCTGGATCAACGACCATGCGAGCTGGCGCGTCGCGTTGTTCGGCGCGGGCGGCGCGGGCTTGGTCTTCGTGCTCCTGCTGCTCTTCCTCGTGCCCGATGCGCGCCATGCGCGCACGGCCGAACCGACGCCGCCGCTCGCCGCGACGGTCCGGCATCTCTTTGCCTCGCCGGCGTTTCGCGCGCTGTTTCTCGCCATCAGCCTGTCGGGCGCGGCGGTCTATGCCACGCTCAGCTTTTCGGCCCCTTATCTGATCCGCGTCCATGGCCTGACCACGGCGCAGGTCGGCCTCTATCTTGGGCTGATTCAGGGGATCGGCGGTGTCGTCGGCTCCTATCTGGGCGGCCGGGCCTTTGACCGGGCGATGGCGAACGGGCGCCGGCACACGCTGCGCGCGCCCGCTTTGTCGATGATCTTTGCCGCGCCCGCGGCGGCGCTATGCTGGTTCGCGCCCAATACGACGATCGCCGTGCTGTGCTTCGTGCCGATATTGATGGCCTATGTCTTTTTCATCCCGGCCTCGTTCGGCATGGCGCACATCATTGCCGGAACGGGACGACAGGCGGTTGCCAGCAGCGTGCTGATGATCGGCGTCGGATTGCTGGGCGCATCGGTCGGCCCGCTGGTCGTCGGGATGGCCAGCGACATGCTTCGCCCGCAACTCGGCACCGCCAGCCTGCAATGGGCGCTGTTGTTCGTGGCGGTCGCCAATTTCCTTGCCGGTCTCGCCTTTCTGGCCGCCGATCGCCGTTTCGGCGCGCAGGCGGCGTGAAGGCGCGGCACGGCTGGACAAGGTTCGATGCCTATTATATTGTCGAATTGACATTTTTGAATGTTATAGAGTCATGGAGAGAATGATGACCGACCTCGCGACGCCCGAAACCACGGTCTCGACCGATCAGCCCGTCCGCCCTGGCAAGCTTGCCCATGTCGTCCTGCGCACGCGCGATCATCTGGAAGAGATGATCGCATGGTATCGCACGGTGCTGGCCGCCGACATGATCTACCGCAACGAGCGCATCGCCTTCCTGTCCTATGACGAGGAGCATCACCGCATCGCGATCGCGGGCGGCCCGGATATGGCGGACCGGCCGCATCGCGCCGTCGGCCTCGACCATATTGCCTTTACCTATGATCGGCTGGCCGACCTCCTGTCGACCTATGCACGGCTGAAGGGGGAGGGCATATTGCCCTTCTGCAACGTCAACCACGGGCCGACCACGTCGCTGTACTACCTCGACCCCGACGACAACCGCATCGAGCTTCAGATCGACAATTTCGAGGATATGCACGATGCGACCGACCTGATGGTCGATCGGTTCGACGTGAACCCGGTGGGTGTCGAATTCGACGCCGATGAGTGGATCGCGCGGCTGAACGGGGGCGAACGTCCCCAGGACATCGTCCGCCTGCCCACCGAGCAGGCGCCGCCGACGACGCAGTTGATCACGCGCCTGCGCAGCTCCTGACGGCGCTTCATTCGCAAAGAAAAAGGCGCCGCCATCCCGTTGTGGATGGCGGCGCCTTTTTATCTCGGCTTTCGTTCAGATCGCGCGGTCATATTCCGCCCAATAGGGCGCGCGCAGCGTTTTGCGCAGCACCTTGCCCGAGGCATTTTTGGGAAGTTCGGTCACGAAATCGACCGACTTCGGCACCTTGTAGGCGGCGAGCCTGTCGCGCGTCCACGCGCGCAGGTCGGCGGCATCGACCGACTGTCCGGCGGCCGTCACCACGAACGCCTTGACCGCTTCGCCCCATTGGTCGTCGGGCACGCCGATCACCGCGGCCTCGTGAATGGCGGGATGGGCGGTCAGCACGGCCTCGACCTCGGTCGCATAGACATTCTCGCCGCCGGTGATGATCATGTCCTTGATCCGGTCCTGGACATAAAGATAGCCATCGGCGTCGAGATAGCCGGCGTCGCCCGACCGCAGATAGCCGTCGGCGGTGAACGCCTCCTCGGTTGCCGCCTCCAGCCGCCAATAGCCGTCCATATTGGCTTCGCAGCGGATCGCGATTTCGCCGACCGTGCCGGCCGGCAGCGGGCGACCCTGTTCGTCGATGATCGCTATGTCGACGCCGTGCAGTGCGCGGCCCGCCGAACGTCGGCGGTCGCCCGCCTCGGGCGCATGATCTTCGGCGGGAAGGGCGGCGATCGTCCCCGACGTCTCGGTCATCCCATAGACCTGGATGAACGGGCATCCGAAGGCCGCCATCGCGGCTTCCAGCAGATCCGGCGTGATCGGGCTGGAACCATAGATGATATAGCGCAGCCGGCTGAAATCGGTCGCCGCCATGCGCGGATCGTCGAGCAGCAGGCGCATGGCCGTCGGCACGATGAACAGCCGGGTGATACCGTCGCGTTCGATGAAGTCGAACAGCGTGGGGGGCGTGAACTCCCGCACGATGATCATCCGCGCGCCGCTGTACAGCGATGCCAGCGCGGTGCCGATCCCGCCGACATGGAACAGCGGCATGGAGATGAGGCAGACATCCTCCTCCACCCATTGCGCCCAGCTTTCCTCCGCCGGCTGCGATACGCGCACGCTGTTCAGATTATGGTGGGTCAACAGCACGCCCTTGGGGTGGCCGGTGGTCCCCGATGTATAAAGTTGCAGCGCCACGTCGTGCGGCGACACGCCCACCGCGGGATCGGTCGCGGGATAGGGGGCGAACCACTGGCTGAAGCCACCGTCGTCCATGCCGATCATCGTCGGCGCGTCCTGCAAGTCCGCCATCGCGGCGGTCGCCAGGTCCTGGAATGCGGCATCGACGAACAGCAGCCGGATGCCCGCATCGTGCAGGATATATTCGATCTCGGTCGCCGACAGGCGCCAATTCACCGGCACCAGCACGGCGCCGACCATCGCCGCGCCGACGAGCAGGGTGAAGAAATCGTCGCTGTTCCGGGCCAGCACGCCGATGCGGTCGTCGGGCTTCATCCCATGCGCCTGCAGCGCGCGGCCGACGCGAAAGGCGTCGGCCAGCATTTCCGCATAACAGGTGTCGCGCCCTTCGAACGACATGGCGATGCGCGTCGCGCTGACCTCGCCCCGAATGCGTAGAATATCGCCCAGGCTCGGCGGATTGGGATCGCCGTCCAGATGCGGGATACCGCCCCGTTCAGCCATGGTCAGGCGCCCTCCAGCCCGACGATCGCGATCGCCGCGACATTCTGGTTCGGCATCCCGCCCAGATTGTGCGACAGGCCGAACACGGGCGGTTTCGCCGCCTGCCGGTCGCCGGCGCGGCCGAGAAGCTGGAGATAATTTTCATAGATCATGCGGATGCCCGACGCGCCGATCGGGTGGCCGAAGCATTTGAGCCCGCCGTCGATCTGGCACGGATTGCGCCCGTCGGCATCGAAGCGGCCGTCGAGAACATCCTTCCAGCCCTGACCCTCCGCCGAAATATGCAGATCCTCCATCGTCACCAGTTCGGTGATCGAAAAGCAGTCGTGGACTTCCATCAGGCTGACCTGGCTGCCGGGATCGGTGATGCCGGCTTCCTTATAGGCCTTGGTCGCGGCGATGCGGGTGGTATGCAGATAGCTGCCGTCCCAGCCCGACCCCTGCAACTCCCAGCCATTGGACACGGCAAGCTGCAGCGCCTTCACCGTGACGAGATCCTTTTTGCCCAGCGCGCGCGCGATTTCGGGCGTCGTGACGATCGCCACCGCCGCCCCGTCGGACACGCCGCAACAATCGTAGAGGCCCAGCGGCGCGGCGATCATCGGCGCGTTCATCACCGTATCGATGTCGACCGGCTTGCGCAGATGCGCCTTGGGATTTTTCGCGCCATTGGCGTGGCTCTTGACCGAGACATGCGCCATCGCGCGCTTGAGCTCGTCCGCCGCGACGCCATGCTTTGCCTGATAGGCGGACGCGAGCTGCGCGAAATTTCCGGGGGCGGAGCCGACGACGCCGATCATGTCGAACATCGTCCCGCGGGTGCGGACGGGCAGGCCGCCATAGCCGGTATCCTTCAGCTTCTCGACCCCGACCGCCATCGCGATGTCGGCGGCGCCCGACGCGACCGCATAGACGGCGCCGCGAAACGCCTCGGTCCCGCTCGCGCAGTAATTTTCGACCTTGGTCACGGCGCAGTTGGGCAGGCGCAGCGCCATCGCGGTCGGAATGCCCGACGGGCCGATGTTCATCGCGTCGAAGCCGACCGATTGCCACGCGGCGTCGATCTGCGACGGTTCGATGCCCGCATCGGCCATCGCCTCGACATAGGCCTCGACCATCAATTGTTCGGCGTCGTCGTTCCAGCGTTCGCCGAAGCGCGCGCACCCCATGCCGAGGATCGCCACCTTGTCCTTGATGCCGCTAGCCATGTCAGTTGCCCTCCGCGGCCGGAACCGCTTTCCAGAAATATTTGACGAACCCGCTGCGGTCGTCGCGCGCCTTGACGCGGAACATCATCCGCACGGGCGCGCCGACGAAGATGCTGTCGGGATCGGCGTCGGTGAATTCGGTCAACATCCGTCCGCCGCCCTCGAATTCGACCATCCCGTAATAGTTGGGCGGATCGGGGGTATAGGTCAGGCTGTCGGCGGTGTAGGTCAGCACCTTGGCGCGGCGGTGGGCGAAGGGATAATCCTCCTGCGTCCCGATCTCGGGCGCATTCTGGTTGACGCTGATCTCCGATTTCGGAAACTGCACCGTGCCGGTGACGGTGCATCGCCCGCCGACCAGACCCAGCACGGCCTTGCGGTTGCGGTAGAGGGCGGTCAGCACCGGCTTTTGGTCGAATTCGGCGCGCTTGCCCAGTTCCAGCTTCAGATGGCCGGCGAAGGCCAGATATTTGAGATAATTGTCTTCCTTGCGCGACCGCGCGATCGCGTCGCTCAGGCCGACCGCGTCCGATGGCCGGGCAACCGCATCGGTCGCCTCGAACAGCAGGGCGTCGGCGCCCTGGCCGAAACCGACGACAAGGATATGGTCGCCCGGTTTGGCCTTTTCCAGCGCCGCGGCCAGCAGCAGCAACGGCTGAGCGCAACCGGCATAGCCCAGCGTGGCCGCGAAATCGTCGATGACCGCCTCGGCGGGAATGCCGACGGTGCGCGCAAGCGCGGCCGCGGCGCCCTTGGCCGGAATGCCCGCCGCAAAATGGGCGATGTCGCCGCCGTCGATGCCATGGGCGTCGAGCAGACCTCTGACCGCGGCGCCCGACAGCTTGGCATAGCCTTCCTCGCGCACCCAGCGCGCTTCCCAGCCATAGTCGAATTCGGCATCATCGGTGCGGAAATGGTCGACGAAATCGGCCGAAATGCTGTGGCTGCCCAGAAAGCGGGCGATGCCGTCGCCGGGACCGATCAGCAACGCGGCGGCGGCATCGCCGTTGACCATTTCATCCTCGGAGGCGGGGCGTGCCCGGCGGTTTTCCGATGCGGTGAGCAACGTCATGCCGCTGTCGCCGCCGCGCAATGCCTGGATCAGCGCCCCGGTTCCAGCCTTCTGGCTGGCGCCGATATCGACCGTCAGCACCGCGTCGTCCAGATTCAGTGCTTCCTTGACGATGCCGGCATTCTGCCGATCGGCGAAGGGCGCGCTGGTCGATGCGAGCAGCACCGCCGTGACGTCGCCCGTATCGCGATCGGCAAGGCAATTGCGCGCCGCCTCGACCGCCATGGTGACGACATCCTCGTCCCAGTTGGCGATGGCGCGCTCGCCCCGCGCCAGGCCTTTGAGCCCCGGCGCGAACCAACGGTTCGCATCATAGATGGACGCGCGCTGCAGGCGCATCAGCGGCACATAGGCGCCGATCGACAGAATAGCGGACATCAGCTGGCAAACTCCACATAACCATTGTCGAGGACGAGCGCGTCGCGTTCGGGAACGCGGACACGAAAGGACGCCGCGCCGCCCGTCCCGCGCCACAGCGCGAGTTCGAGCGTGTCGCCGGGAAAAACCGGCGCGGTGAAACGGCAGTCGAGCCGTTGCATCCGCTCCGGCCGGTTGTCGCACAGTGCGGCGAGCAGCGCGCGTCCCGCCATGCCATAGGTGCACAGGCCATGCAGGATCGGTCCGGCAAGGCCGGCCTCGGCCGCGACGGCAGGGTCGGCGTGCAGCGGATTATAGTCGCCCGACAGGCGATAGATCAGCGCCTGTTCGGGGCGCGTCGGGATGGCCACCGTCGCATCGGCGGGGGCATCGGGGACGCTATGCGGCGCACGGGGCGGGGTCGACGGACCGCCGCAGCCGCCGTCGCCGCGCAGAAAGGAGACCTGCGTCACGCTGGCGAGCAGCTTGTCGTCGGCGGCGTCGAAAATTTTCCGCGTCGAATAGAGGAGCGCGCCCTTCGCCGCGCCCTTGTCGACGATATGATCGATCGTCAGTTCGCCGCGCACATCGCCCTCGATCGGCAGCGGGGCGTGAAAGACCACCGACTGTTCGGCGTGCAGGACGCGCTTCCAGTCGATGCCATATTCGGGCTCCTTCTGCCAGAAGCCGGGGTAGGCGAGGACCACCGCCATCGTCGGCAGCGCCGCCAGATTCTCCTCATAGACGAAGGGCAGGTCGCCGGGCTGCTGCCCCGCGCCGACGCCCAGCGCATAGAGCATCGTGTCGCGGCGCGTGAAGCGATGATGCGTCACGCGCGGCGGCAGCGCGAGCAGCCGTTCGCGGTCGAACGCCATCGATCAGACCGGGTCCCAGGCGAAGACTTCGCTCGACCGCGCCAGCGAATGGAAGCTGGGGCGGAAAGCGGGCAGCATGTCGGACGCGATCGTTTCCGGCGTCCAGCCTTCGGAGCGGTGCATCGACCGGATCGGACGGGGGACCGAAAAGAGGAAAATCTCGTTCTTGCGGACAGAGAAGATCTGCCCCGTGACCTCCTTGGCGGCATCGGATGCCAGGAAGACGGCCAGCGGCGCGATCTTGTCCGCCGACATCGACTTGAACCGTTCGACGCGTTCTTTTTCGGCGTCGGTTTCGGCCGGGATCGTCGCGGTCATGCGGCTCCACGCAAAGGGCGCGATGCAATTGGAATTGACGCCCGAGCGCGCCATGTCGAGCGCGATCGAATTGGACAGCCCGACGACGCCCATCTTGGCCGCCGAATAATTGGCCTGACCGAAATTGCCGATCAGCCCGCTGGTCGAGGTAAAATGGACGAAACTGCCCGCGCCCTGATCCTTGAAATGCAGCGCGGCCGCTTTCGAGACATAATAATAGCCGTTGAGGTTGATGCGGATCACATCGTCCCAGTCGACCTGGCTCATCTTGTGGAAAATGCGGTCGCGCAGGATGCCGGCATTGTTGACCACGGCGTCGAGCTTGCCAAAGGCGGCGACGGCATCGTTCACGATGGTCGCGGCGGCGGCCGGATCCGAAATGTCGGCGGCGTTCACGATCGCCTTGCCGCCCGCCTTGCGGATTTCGTCGGCGACTTCTTCGGCGGGTCCGGCATCGCTGCCCTGGCCATCCTGCGATCCGCCGAGGTCGTTGACGACCACCGCTGCGCCTTCGCGCGCCGCCAGCAGCGCTATCTCGCGTCCAATTCCCCGCCCGCCGCCGGTTACGGCGACGACTTTCCCGTCAAGCATCGTCACGAATCGATTCTCCCAAAATTTGCAGCAGGGATATCCTGTCCGGCTTGATTATTCAAGATAAGGAATTATATCATTCATTATAGAGAATAAACTATTGGGACGCGGACACGCGTCGCCGTGGAACAGGGGACAGATGGTGGCAGCAGGTTCGGTCACGAACGCCGTTTCGATCATGAAACATCTGGCCGGATCGCCGCCGCTGGGGGTGAATGCCATCGCGCGGGCGGTCGATCTCAATCCCAGCAGTTGCTTCAACATCGTCAAGGCGCTGGCGGCGGAAGAATTTCTGGAATTCGATCCCGCCACCAAGCTGTATCGCATCGGCCCGTTGCCGGCGCGCCTGTTCGGCGCCGGACGCGATCTGCCGCTGTGGAAGGCGTGGTTGCACGAACAACTGGACCATATCGCATCGCATTATTCGCTGTCGTGCGGATTGTGGGACGTGCGCTGGAAGCGCGTCGTGCTGACCGATGTGCTCGACAGCCCGTTATCGACGCGGATCCATTTGTCCGTGGGGCAGCGCCTGCCCGCCTATATCGGGGCGATGGGACGCTGCGTTGCCGCCGGGCGCGGGCTGGGGCGGGAGGAGATCGACGCGATCATGTCCGAACTGCGGTGGCAGGCGCCGCCCACGGCGGCGGACTATTGGCAGGACATGCAGGCGGTCCATGACCGTGGCTGGGCCCTCGACGACGGGCGGTATCTGCGCGGGGTCGCCACGGTCGCGGCGGCGATCGCCGATCGCGACGGCCATCCGGTTCATTGTCTGACCAGCATCTTCTTCTCCGGCCAGTTCGACGACGGCAAGATCGACGAGATCGGCGCCGCGCTCGCCGCCGTGGCGCGCGATGCCGAACAGCGCCTGCGGGATATGCCCTGAAACCGGCGCGGGGGCCGGGCTATCCATCACCCGGTCTTGCATTCGCTGCGACATATCGTTTAACTGAACAAATGTTCAGCGATTCGCATGCATCCGAAAAGGCCGGAATCCGTGCCATCAAGGCGGCCGCGACGCGCGCGGCCTTGCTCGAGGCCGTGGTCAATCTGGTCGCGCTGGGCGGCGTTTCGGTGGTCACGCACCGTGCGGTCGCCGCGCAGGCGCAGGTGTCGCCGGCGCTCGTCGCCTATCATTTCGCGACCATCGAAGACCTGCTGCTCGCGACATCGACCGTCTTGACCGAGGCGGCGGTGGAACGGCTCGATCAGGCAATTCGCGAGGTGTCATCGCGCGCCAGTCTGCTGGAGGTGACGTCGCGCTACCTTGCCGATCAGTTCGGGGTTCACCGCAAAAGCTTCGTGGCGCGGCTGGAACTCGACCTCGCCAAAGCGCGGGGCGGGTCCATCGCGCCCGATGTGCTGGCCGCGAACGAGATGTTCGTCGACCTGATCAGGCCCTTCGTGGCCGACGACCGCGCCGCGCGGACGCTGCTGGCCGCGATCATCGGATTTGCCCTGCAGGGCGTCCTGGGGCTCGAACCCTGTTCCGAAGCCGATTGCCGGCGCTTCCTTGCCGACCTTTACGACCGGCACGGCGTCGGCGAACCGGCCGGCGCACCGACCTTTTGACATGCCGGAGACGATGATGACCGATGGAAATGGGGCGTCGGCGCGCGCTTGGCCGACCCGGCGCGGCGGATATGACGCGATCGCGTCCACCTTCGGGGCCGATCGCGCCGATCTGGCCCAATGGGCGCTCACGACCGGCGACCCGTTGATGGATGCGGTGGTCGACGAAATTCATGCGGGGCCGTCGCAGGTTCAGGCAATGCTGCAGCAGGGGATACGCGGCGGCCTGGCGTCGCTTGAGAAGCCGACCCCGGCGGTGCGGGCGCTTCTGGAGCAGGTGGAGGCGGTGCCGCCCTATGTCGACGAGGCGTTTCTCGCCAACGAAGCGTCGCCCTTCTTCACCACGCCGGCCCCGATTCACATGACCTCGCTCAGCGCCGGCGCGCTGATCCGCGTCTATGCCTCGCCCTCGATCGCGGCGGTCCTCAGCAATACCGGGCGGCTGGTCGACGGTGCGGAGCGCCGTCTTCAGGAAACCGGCAAATGGCTGGTGACGACGATGATACCCGGCGCGCTGCGGCGCGGCGCACCGGGTTATATCGCCACGCTGCAGGTCCGTTTGCTGCACGCCCATATGCGCAAGGCGGTGCTGCGGCAGGGGTATGACCCGGCGGCGCACGGCGCGCCGATCAATCAGGTCGACCTTGCCCGGACGTGGATGGATTTCACCCTGACATCCTTCGTCGCCGAAGCGGCGATGGGGTTCGACCTGACCGAGCAGGAGATCGCGCAGGCCTATCGCACCTGGTGGTATGTCGGGCATCTGCTGGGCGTCGATGCGCGCCTGATCGAAGGCATCGCCAGCAATGAACAGGCGGCGCGCATGGACGCGTTGCTGCAAGCCGTGACCGGGCCGCTGGTTCCCGAGGCGTCGGCGCTGGCGAATGCGACGGTCGGTTCGGTCGCTGCACAGTTGCGGAACCAGTTGCGCCTGCCCGTGCCGGTCGGAACCCGCCTGTTGCGGGCGCTCGCACGAAGGTTCCACGGCGATGCGCTGGCCGATGAGCTGGGCCTTGCGCGCCATCCCGTCGCAGGGGCCTTGGTCGCCGCCGTCGCCGGACGCGTCCGCGGCCGCCGCCAGGCCTTGCGGCAGGCCCCGGACCGCTGGGCGGCGAATCGCCGGTCGAATATCGACAGCGCCAAGGCCTTGCTGGCCGGGCAGAATGCGGCGCTGTTCGAGGATCACCGGCACGGCTGACGCAGCGAGCGGTGCCGCCGACGGGGGATCAGTCCGCCTTGTTCGTCCTGGCCGCGGGGGCGGCGGGCTGCCACCAGCTCAAATTGGTCGGGCCGATTTCCTCGACCAGAATTTTGGCTTCTTCGGCGGCAGCGCGCGCCTGATCGTCGGGGACGCCAAGGCCGCACAGGATCAGCCGGTTGATCTCGATCAGTTCGGGCATCGGCGGCGGGGAGGGCGACGCGCAGCGCCGGATCGCGTTCATGATCGCGCCGATCTGGTAATCGGTCACCAGGGTCAGCGAGTCATAGTGGAACACGCCCTCTTTCTTGCCGATTTCCAGATTGCGCTGCACTGCCTTCACAAAGGTGGAATCGTCCAGCAGGACATGAATCTTCGACAGATAGCCCGCCCAGGCGGGGTCCATGCTGGCGCGGAACAGCATGACCTGGCCGCCGCATGCCGCGCGGATGATCGTCGGCCTTTTCTGGCCGCTGAACAACAGGGTCGTTTCGGAGGTGATTTCGTCGGCGAGGCGCCGGCCCAGCATTTCGATCGCTTCGTCGAGCGAGTCGAAATACCAGTAGAAGGCGCCGCGAGAGACGCCCGCCTCGCGCACGACGTCATCGATCACGGCGGTGCCGCGACGGGATGTGTCGCCGCATACGCTCATGGTCGCGTTCAGAAGCTTGCCGAGCATGCGCTCGCGCTTCACCTGCGCCTGGCGGGTGCGGAAGTTGACTTCCTTGCCATCGGCGGGCTTGCCGTCGGCGGCGGCGGTCTTTTTCGAGCTGGCTTGGGCTTGCGGCATGATCGTCACTCTATGGCGGATGCTCCACCGCGTTTCAACGGTCTGGCCGCTTTCGTCCTTCATTCGCGGTCAGGCCCCGGTCAGCCGGCAACGGGCACACGGATCAGCCCCGCAATTTCCTCCGCATGCCGCGTGCCCGCGGCGCGCAGCGCGGCGACGGCGGGGGCGGGCGTGGAACCTTCGACGCCGGTGATGAAGGAAGGGCGTTCGCGCACCCGCGCCCACCATCCGTCGAACAACGGCCGTTCGGGCGCCGAGGCCAGGATTCCGAGCGTTTCGATGCGCGAAATGAACGGCGCGAGCGATATGTCGGCGAGGCTGAAATCCCCGCACAGAAAGGGGCGATCGCGCAGGCTGTCCTCGACACGCGCTGTCAGGCCGACGAGATTTTCGAGTGCGCGGGCCGCTTCCGGCGCGGCAAGGCCCAGTTCAATGGCGTCGCGCCGCGACTGACGGACATAGGCGTCCGGGATCGCGTCGTAATATGCGTCGCGTTCGGCCTGGGGCAGCGCCAGATAGCGGTCGCGCGCCGCGATCGCATAGGTGGCGGTGCCGAGGCTGGGCAACATGTCGTCGAGCAATTTCAGCCAATGGTTCATCGATGCGCGCAGCAGCGGTTCGTCCGGCCGCAGCCTGGTTCCGCTGCCCAAGAAACGATCCTCGATATAGTTCAGGATGACGCTCGATTCGACGATCACCACGCCGTCGTGAATGACGGTCGGGACGACGCCGGCGGGATTGAGCCGACGATACCAGTCGGTCGCGAGTTCGGTGCGATCAAGGCAGATATCCTCGAACAGCACGGATTTCTCGGCAAGCGCCATCAGCACCTTCGCGGCGCAGGTCGCGCCCGGAAAACGATAGAGTTTCAGCATGGTATCCCCTTCCCGCGAACGTTGCCGGCCGCGCCGGTTTCGCTCCGCATGCACGGACGGCATTTTTCAGATCCGTCATTCATCACTTGACATTCAATAATGTCAGTCTGACTATCATGGTAATGGCTTCCCCTGTCAAGCGCCGCGCAGCTCGCGTGTCGATTGACGGGAAACGGGCCGGCCAGCGGGCCGGCTACAGGAGAGGATGAACGCGCATGATGACAATCGCACCGCAGGAGTTCCGGCGCATATTGGGACATTACCCGACGGGCGTCAGCATCGTGACGGGCGTCGCGGAAGACGGCCTGCTTTGCGGGATGGCCATCGGGTCCTTCACCTCGGTGTCGCTCGATCCGCCGCTTGTCGCCTTCTGTCCGCAAAAGGGATCGAGCAGCTGGCAGCGGATCGAGAGCAGCGGACGATTTTGCGTCAATGTGCTGGCGGAAGATCAGGAGGAAATCTGCCGTCATTTCGCTTCGCGGCTCGACCGCAAGTTCGATCGCATCGATTTCGACCGGCCGCATGGAAACTTGCCGGTGCTTCACGGCGCGATCGCATGGATCGAATGCACCCTTTATGCCGTCCATGACGCGGGCGACCATGACATCGTGCTGGGCCGGGTCGAAAGGATGGAGGCGATCCGCGACGCCCCGCCGCTGATCTTCTTCCGCGGCGAATATGGCCGCTTTTCGGCGGCGCGGGACACCGCCGCGGCCTGAAGGGAAAGCGCCCGGCACCGGCGGACTGCCGGGGGCCGCTATGTCCGCGCCATGCGGGCGGCCAGGCCCGGCAGCAGGCGCGCGGCATTTCCGGCCTCGATAGCGGCGCGCGCCCCGGCATCGAAGCCGCGATAGGCGCGAAAGCTGTCGATCGCGGTGACGGCGGTTTCGGCCGGCATCATCGGATAGTCGAAGCCCAGCAAAAGCTGTTCGGGCGGGACCAGGTGGCGGATGGCATCCAGCGTCGCCGGCCAGGGCGATCCGGCGAGATCGAAATAGAAGCTGCCGAATGCGTCGCGAAGCTGCTCGGCGCTTTGTGTCGGCCGGTCTCCGCCGGCGCCGTAATGCGGTTCCAATATGCCGATGCGCGACACCAGATAGGGGATTGTGCCGCCCGCGTGCGTCGAAATGACTTTCATCCGCTGGTGACGCGCCTTCGCGCCCGACAGCACCATATTCAACAACATGCGCGACGTGTCGAACATGAATTCCAGGATCGACGGGTCGGGCGCTCCGGGACGATGCACATAGCCCGGCGGCGGCACCGGATGGACGAACAGCGTCGCTTCCCGCCTGTCCAGTTCGGCAAACCAGTCATCGAAATGCGGCTCGCCCAGATAATGCCCGGTCTGGTGGGTGGCGGCCCCCACGCCGTCGAGGTGCAGGACGTCGAGCGCATAGCGCGTCTCTTCGATGGCAAGGTCGATGTCATCGAGCGGAACGACCGCGAAGGCGCCGAAGCGCCCCGGATGCCGGGCCATGATGTTGGCGATTTCCTCGTTGAGAATCCGCGCGAAGCGGGCCGCCGCCTTGCCCGTGATCGCCGTGACCGCGCCGGGCAGGGAAAAGACGCTCGCCGCGATGCCGATCCGGTCCATCATGTCGATCTGGGCCTGTTCGGACCATCGCGGCAGCGGGACACCGGCCAGTCGGACGCTGTCCACATTCTGGCCGGTGGCGTCGGCAAAGGCCTTGATCCAGACGGGCAGGAGCGGATGGCTGTGAACGTCGATCAACAGGTCTGACATCATTTTTCCCATGGTTGGCGGGCTGAAGAAGGGAAGGGCGCGCCAGGCCCCCGTCCACCCCGATCAATAGCGGAACCCGAGCGTCATGCCGTAGGTCGCGGGCATCCCGGTCAGCACCGCGCCGGTGTCGACCAGATGCGCATTGTTCAGGATATAATATCGGTTGGTCACATTGCGCCCCCACAGCGTGAACCGCCACGTTCCGTCGGCGCTTTCGACCCCGGCGCGCAGGTCGAGCAGCGCATAGCCCGGAATCTTGAGCGGCGTGTCGGCGGGCGGCGGCAGCAGCGACCCGTTGAACACCGCATCCGCCCTGCTGCGCGCGCGGACGCTGGCGCCAAAGGACAGGAAGTGGCTATCCCCGGCGCGGAAACGATATTCGGCATCGGCGACCCCCTGCCAGCGCGGCGTGTTGGGGAAGGGCGAACCGACATAGGTCGTCGCATTGCCATAGGCATCGACGGCGTTCGGCGGATCGATCTTGACCTTCGAATCGACATAGGTGACGCCGCCCGAAAAGCGCAGCCCGTCGACGGGTTCGAGTGTCAGGTTCGCTTCCGCGCCGACGACGCGGGATTCGGGCACGTTGATCAGCTTGGGCAGATTGCCGAACGGCACAATATTCGCGCTGCCCAGCACCTGCTTGTCGCGATAGTCGTAATAGAAGACGGCACCGCTGATCTGGACGCGGTTGTCCGCTGCCGCGGTCTTGAACCCCGCTTCATAGGCGAGCACCGATTCCTGCGTCACCGGGTCGAGCTGCGAAGCGAAGACGGCCGGCAGCAGCGAGTACCCGCCTGCCTTGTAACCCTTGGTGACATTGGCATAGATCAGCGTGTCCGGGCCGGGCTTCCAGTTCAGACCCGCGCGCCACGACAGATTGTCCTGATCCAGATCGCTGACGATGCTGGGCGGGAGGGTCGGCGGGGCGGGCGGCGGTGCGGCCTGCGTTACGCATCCGCCGGGCCGGGCGGGAATGCCGAAAGCGGTGGCGAAGGCAAAGGCGAAACGGCCGTCGGTGTCCGGATCGGCGAGGCAGCCTTCATAGGAACGATCCTGCGTCGTGTAGCGGGCCGACGCCTGAACGGTGAGCTGATCCGTCAGTGCATAGTCGAGGCTGGCGAACGCGGCCCATGTCCGGATCCGCTGATCGTTGCGCAACTCGACCGCGTTGTAGCGGAGCGGGCCGAGCCCGGCGTTGGTCGAACCCAGAAGATTGTTCTGACGTTCGAAGGTCAGGTCGCGGGCATAATTGCCGCCGACCATCCATCTGACCCGCCCACTGTCGCCGGCCAGGCGCAATTCCTGCGAAAAGGATTCGATCCGGGCGCGCCGCGTATTGGTGTAATCGGGAAAGGCGACGCCATCGATATCCACCAGCGATATCTCGCGATAGCGCGACAGTGCGGAAATCGCGGTCAAGGTTACCGTGTCGCTGATCGCGTAATTGCCGCGCAGGGCGAATTGATAGAAATGGTCGTCGCGTCCGTAATCGCGTCCGGCGTCCCATCCGGCCAGTCGCGGTTCCTGCGGCATGATGTCCAGCCGGGCAAAGGCGGCATAGACGTTGGCGTTGAAGGGATTGAGCGGCTGCACGGGGTTGAACCCGCGATATTGCGCCGCCTGCGTCTCCGAACCGTCGCGCCAGCCATTGGCGTTGAATTCCACGTCCAGCCGGTCGGACGGCGTCCAGTTGAGCAGGAAGCGGCCCGTATAGAAGCGTCGCTTGCCCAGCCGGTCGCCGGGCGCCTTGCCCAGCCGGCTGTCGTTGGGCTCATATCCGACCTGCCACCCGTCGCGATATTCGTAGCGGCCCGCGACCCGGGCGGTCAGCGTATTCGTGATCGGACCGCTGACATGCGCCTGCACGTTGGTTTCGTTGAAGCGCCCATAATCGAGCGTGAAGCCGGCCGACACATCGGTGGTCGGTTTTGCGGCGATATAGTTGATCGCGCCGCCGGTGGAGTTCTGGCCGAACAGCGTTCCCTGCGGCCCCTTCAGCACTTCCACCCGCTCCAGATCGAAGGCCGCGCCGCGCGCCATCGATGAATAGGGCAGGGGAACCTGGTCGACATACAGGCTGACCGTCGGGCTGGCGCCGACCGATGTGTCGTAGAAGCCGATCCCGCGAATCTGGAACACCGGCGTGCCGAAGCTGCTGCGCTGAAAGGTGAATCCCGGCGCCACCTTTTCGAGATCTTCGGTGTTGCTGACCCCCAGCTTGCTGAGCTGTTCGCCGCTGGCGGCGGTGATCGACAGCGGCACGTCGATCAGCCGCTCGGCACGCTTCTGGGCGGTGACGATGATTTCATCGACGCCGGTCGACTCCGCCGCGCCCGTTTCCTGCGCCTGTGCCATCGTTGCAAGCGCCAGCGTCAGCCCCGACGCGGACGCAATCCATATGCTGGCTTTCTTCATGGTCATCCTCCCTATGCCGGCCGATCTGGAATGTCGGCTCGGTCCCTTTTTCGATTTTCGGTATCATGGCCCCGGCCGCGTGCGCCGGTGCGTGCGCGGCGTCATTCGGCCAGCAGCTTTTCTATCAATTGCGGTTGCGGGGGCGTGATGTCATCCGGCGACGGACGGACGATTGTCCCTGCCGCTTCGCCCTCCGCGCGCCGTGCCGCCAGATCGTCGGGGTCGAACAGCTCGCCGACCATATTGACGTCGTAAACGGCGCGCATATGCGCCGTCGCGTCGTCCATATCGGCGAAATTGTCGATCTGCAGTTCGATGCGGTTGCCGTCGGGATCGCGATAGTAGAGCGACGTGGTCGGCCCGTGATTGACCGGACAGAAGGGTTCGATTCCCAACGCCCGCAACCGGTCGTGCGTGGCCAGCAGGTCGTCGAGACTGTCATAGGTGAAGGCCAGATGGTCGAGACCCGACGCATGGGGCGCGCGCGCCACGACATGCGGTCCCCAGGCAATTGCGATCCGGTGATGCTCCTCATCATAGGTGAGGAAGCTCATGGCCGGACTTTCAAAGACGATCCGCGCGTCCAGCACGGTCTGATACCAGGCGATCATCTCGCGGTAGCGCGCCTCGCTGGCGACCCGCAGCACGGCATGCGCCAGCTTGGCGGGTCGGATCGCGCGATTCTTGATGGGGCTCGATGTCGCCATCGCAGGGTCCTTTCCTTCGTCAGCATCCTCTCCCAGCGGCGGCTTCGTCGTCGTTCGCGCCTTTGCCCCGCCGATGCGTGCTATCTGCGCCCATGCTGATAAAAGAGTCAATATTATTGATCAAATAAGGTCGATTTTTTGGAGAACATACGGATTTTAGGTGCGTTCTTATATAAAATACAAAAATATCAGATATTTATATAAATTTGATTTTACGGGCATGACTGATAATAGAATCAGCATAACGAAGATATGTGGAGGGTGAGGATGATGGCCGGCTTGGCGAAAGATTCGATTCGATGCGCGTCGCTGTCGTAGGGGCGGGGCCGACCGGCCTGACGGCGGCGATCCTGCTCCGGTCGGCTGGGGTCGATGTTGCGATCTATGAACAGCGCGACGGCACCTGTCCGCTGCCGCAGGCGCATGTGGTGAATACGCGGACCGGCGAAATCCTGCGCGAGATGGGGATGTTCGACGCGGTTGCCGGGCTTGCCGCCGACCGGGACCGGCTGCGTTTCGTGACATGGTCGGAAACGCTGTCGGGCACGCGCTATGGCCGGCTTCCCTATCTGGGCGATGCCGGGCAATATGCCGAGCGCCGCGCGGCCAGTCCGGCGTATATGCTGAATATCGGCCAGAATCTGTTCGAACAGGCATTGCACGACCGGTTTCGCGACATCGGCGGCACCATAGCATTCGGCCACCGGGTGGCCGGGGTGTCGGACGATCCGCATGGGGCGCGACTCGTCCTTCAGCGGACCGACGGCGTCCGGTTCGATGCCGATTTCGATTATGTGTTGGCATGCGACGGCGCTTCGAGCGGCATTCGCCGCGCGCTGGGCATCGCGATGGAGGGGCCCGCTTCGCTCGCGCGCATGGCATCGGCCTATTTCCGCGCGGACCTGACCGATTGTCTGGCCGACGATCCGGGGCCGGTGCATTTCATCGTCAATGCCGATGTCCGCGGGGTCATCATCGGTTTCGACGTCGCCGAAACATGGGCGCTGATGTGCCCCATGCCGCCCGACGCGACGACCGGCGATTTCTCCCCCGCCGTGATGCGCGAACTGATACATCGTGCGATCGGCGACGCGGCGATCCCGGTCGAACTGGTCGGCACGGGAAGCTGGAATATGAGCGCGCAGGTCGCGGCCGATTTCCGAAAGGGCCGCTTCTTCCTTGTCGGCGACGCGGCGCACCGTTTCCCCCCCACCGGCGGCCTGGGGCTCAACACCGGGGTTCAGGACGCGCATAATCTTGCCTGGAAACTGGCTTTCGTCGCGCGGGGCGCGCCATCCTCGCTGCTCGACAGCTATGCCGAAGAACGGCGCCCCGTCGCGCATCGCAATTGCCAGCACAGCCTGACCAATTCGTTGCGGATGGGCGATGTCGACGCCACGATCGGCCTTTCGCTGGGCGACCCGGTCGATCCGGCGGTCGTCACCCGGCCGCCGTCACCCATGATCGGCTGGCGCGCGGCGCCGGCGTTCCCCGATACGGCACGGGCGCGCGAAACGACGCAGGCCGCGATCGACGATCAGCGGCCCCATTTCGATTCGCTCTCGATGGAAATCGGCTTTTTTTACAATGAAGCGCCGACCGACGTCCGATCGGAAACCCTTGCCGGGTTGGCCGAACTGGCGGTGGGTGCGCGCCTTCCGCATGTCTGGATCGACGAGCCGCGGCGTGTCTCGATCCACGATCTGGTCGCGCGCGACCGGATGACGCTGATGATCATCGGCGAAGGACAGCCGGCCTGGCGTGCCGTTGCGGAGCATGAGCCCGTTTGCCTGCATGTCCTGGATGCGCCGGCTGCCGCCCCCTTTGCCGATTTTTCCGGCGCGATCCTGGTTCGCCCGGACGGGCATGTCGCCTGGCTGGCATCCGGCGCGCCCGGTCCCCACGCGGCGATGCAGCTCGCGGCGGCGGTCCGGGGCTGGGTTGGAAATATGGCGGGTTAGCGATAAGCATCGTCCATGTCCTCTCTACCCAAGGCTTCGGCCCGCAAGCGGGCGCCGCGAAAGGCTACCGCTCCCCGCAATCTGTCGAGCAACGCGCGCACCGCCATTCTGGCGGCGGCATTGAAGATTTTCGCGCGCGATACGTTCGACGGCGCGTCGCTGCAGGAAATCGCGCGCCGCGCGAATGTCGGTCAGCCGCTCGTCCACTATCATTTCGGGTCGAAGGAGGAGTTGTGGAAGGCGACGGTCGACTATGCGCTGTCGGATTTGAAGGACTTTTTCCAGTCGGTGTCGCTGACCACCGTCGATCTGCAGCCGGTCGATACGATCCGGGTGCTGTGCCGCGCTTTCCTCCGCTTCGCGGCCGAGCGGCCCGAACATGGCCTGATCATGATGCACGAAGCCCGCGCGCACGGCGAACGCTTCGAATGGCTGATGGAAAAATACACCATCCCGATCCACCGCGACCTGGATGCGTTGATCGAACGGGGCATCGAACTGGGGCAGTTGAAGGATATTCCCCCGGCGCATTCGACCAGCGCGATCCTGATCCTGCTGCTCCATTTCTATACGATCGGGCCGATGATCCGCGCGATATATGGCCTCGACGTTACCGATCCGGCGATCGTTTCGGATCATACCGATCATATGATGACCCTGATTTTCGACGGCATTCTGGCCAAGCCGGCCTGACGCCCAAGGCCGCCCGGTTCCTTGATCGCAAAAAGGATGTTTCATGCACGCGAAGCTTACCTATGCCGCCTTCGGCTGGCTGACCTTTACCGGCGTCGCGCATTTTCTGATCGACGTCCTGTCCCAGCATTTCCGGGGCAAGCGCGTGCCCGGCGCCGAGACGATGCTCTATTATGGCCTCCATTCGGCCTTCGCCCTGGGGCAAGTGCTGTTCGGGCTGCTCTGCCTGTGGATCGCCCATCGCCATCCCGGTTTCCTGGCTGATCGCGCGGTTGCCGCGCTCGCGCTGGTGGCGGCGGTCGGGTGGGCGGCGATCAGCTTCGTCTTCATGGAATATTGGCAACCGAAGATGAATATCGGAATCTTCGTCGTCCTGCTGGGCGCGGCGATCGCGACAGCACGCTGAAGGGCCGGCGGACGTGCGTGTCAGACTTCGGCATGAATCGTATCGAAGACCTCGCGGAAAACGTCCGCAATCGGCCGGACGCCCTTTTCCTGATGGAAGATGTCCAGCGCCAGGCGCATCGCGCCGATCGCGATCATCGCCACGCTTCGCAAACCGGGCCGGCGTTCGGGATCGGGCCACCGTTCGTGCAGCGCGGCGAACAATTGCTGTTCCTGTTCGACATAGGTCGCCTGCTTGCGCGCCATGACCGCCGGGCTCGATCGCATCAGCTTGTCGATCATGATCATGTCATCAGCCGGGTATCGCGCCGCAATCGCCATCAATGCGTCGCGCGCGGTGTCGATGGGCGATTTTCCGGCGGGCTGATCGCCGATCGCGGCCGCGATCATGACGTCGAAACCGCTCTGCATCGACAGAAGAATGTCGTCTTTCGACTTGAAATAATAAAAGAATGTTCTGCGTGAAATGCCGGCTTCGGCGGCAATGTCGTCCAGCGTCGTCGCATCATAACCGTGGGCGATGAACAGTCGCAGACCCGCCTCGGCAATCCGCGCCGCCGTCTCGCGACGCTTGCGTTCGCGCAGTCCTTCCGGTCGCGGCCGGCCGTTCGCTGACGATGCCATA
>QFPJ01000124.1 GCA_003241685.1 Sphingopyxis macrogoltabida | reverse complement strand
GCTATCCGGGCTATTGTCGAGGAGTCGAAATAATGGAACGCGCTATCTTGACCGCACTTTGCGCCGCGCTGACCCTATGGGTCGCCTCCACCATTGATTTTCTGGCCCTTGGCGGCGGCGCCCCGTCGCCCCGTCCCACTATAACCGCCGCTTGGATTGCCCACGGTTGCGAAGGTGCGGGCGGCGACTTGTGGGCAACCGATATCAGCGACTTCCCGACGCGCTGCAAAGAAATTGAGCGCTGGAGCGCGTTCTAACGCCCGGCTTTCCCGGCCGCGCCCGTGGCCGGGAATCCCATGGCGCTAGAGCCAGACGAAAGGAGTCCAGCATGAACGTTACCCGCATCGATTATCACGAAAAGGCGGACCATTATCGCCGGTTAGCAAGCGAAGCCGCCTATTGCGCCGCCACGGCCCTGAATCCGGCCGATATGGACGCTTGGGACGAACGGGCGGCCCGTTATGACCAGATGGCAGATAACGCGCTCCAGATGGCCCGCAAAGCCGCTTAAACGAAAGGACATAAAACTATGGCACGCTATTCTAATGATATGGTCGCGCATGTTTGGGCGCAGGCAAACCGCGACGCGGGAGAGTCCAATAACGGCAATTTCTATTTTGTCGGGCCGCGCCTCTATTCCTACGGATCGCATTTCATCGTCGGGTATATCGATGGGCAGGGCCGGGCTTGGATCAATGCCGACGGCTATAGCATTTCAACCGCCAAGCATAAATCCTACGCATGGCGGGCCGTCTCGCATCGCAAGTCATATAATGTGCCGTCCCTGACAAAACTGGTCCCATCGCTTGAGGGATTGAACGAACCTAGCCGGGCCGCCGTCGTGAAACGGGATATCCGGGCATATATGGACTCGCATTGGGAAGCCTTCCCGGCCGGTAGCGAAGCCGCCGCCATTTTGTGGGCCGCCGTGTCGCCGCGCGGATCATGGGCGAAGGAACGCGCCCGCCGCGACGCAAAGGCGGCCCGCGACGCGGCGACCAGCGCCAAGCGGCTAAAGGCGCAGGGAATCGCCATCGCCAAGCAAGTCGCGGCGATCCCGTTGGATATGGTGCGGTTGCGCATGATCCAGGCCGCTATGGACGCGAGCGACTGGAGCCGCGACCGCGATATGAAACGCGCCGTCGCCTACTATGTGGACGCGCATCGCGGTAGTGCGCCGGGCAAGGTGCGGGCCACATGTTGGGAACGGGTGAAACTGGCGCGCGAATTGTCCGCCC
>QFPJ01000123.1 GCA_003241685.1 Sphingopyxis macrogoltabida | reverse complement strand
CCGATGCCGGTGCCGACCGTGACATAGGCCCAGCTGGTCAACCCCTGCGCCGCGCCCCAGCGCCCCTCGGCCAGCGCCGCACCATTGACATCGGTATCGACCATGAAGGGGCGTCCGGCCGCGAGGTGGGTGATGTCCGTCCCGCTCCAGCCCGGCTTGGGCGTGCTGACGATCGAACCGAAACTGGCCGACGCCGGATCAAGATCAAGCGGTCCGAAGCTGCCAAGGCCCAGTGCGGCGAAATCCCATCCGGCCAATGTCGCGGCCACCGCCGACAGGGTCTCGGCAGGCGTGGTGGTCGGAATTTCCACCTGCGCCCGGATATCGTCCGGCCCGGTGCCCAGGATGCAGATGCATTTGGTGCCGCCCAGTTCTACGCCTGCCAGCATCGGTTCATGCTCCCCAGATCGTCTCGGCATAGCGCAGGAAATTGCCGCCCAATATCTTCTCGATGCGGGCCGTCGAATAGCCCTTGGCGCGCAGCAGCCCGGCGAGCTTGCGGAACTGGTCCGGGCCGCGCAGGTCGACGACGAAGGGATAGGTGTCGGGTCGTTCGCCCTTGGCGCTGATGCCGGCGGCCTGGCGTGCGGCGATTTCCTTCGCCAGCACCGCCTCATAGGCCTTGAGGTCATCAATCTGGGTCACCGTGCCGTCGGTGCCAATGCCGACATGATCTTCGCCGCACAGCTTCACTGCATGGTCGATATGGGCGACGACATGTTCGGCGCGGGCATGGCCGGACAGATCAAGGAAGGGCATGAAATAGATGCCGACGAAGCCGCCGCGATCGGCGACGAGTTTGAGTTCCGCATCGGTCTTGTTGCGGGGCAGGTTGGTGACCGCGCGGCAACCGGTATGGTTGATCGAGATCGGCTGTTTCGAGATACGCGCTGCCTCCAGGCAGGTCTGCTCGCCGCTATGCGACAGGTCGACCATCACCCGCTGCGCATTGCAGCGCGCGACAACCTCGCGCCCGAACGGGGTCAGGCCGCGATTGCCCGGCGCCATCGATCCGTCGCCCAGCTGGTTGGGGGGTTGTAGGTCAGCTGGAAGATGCGCACGCCCAAATTGGCGAAAATGTCGACCCGGCTGGCATCCTGCCCCATCATCGCGCCATTCTGGAATCCGTAGATCAGGCCCACTTTCCCCTCCGCCTTGGCGCGGCTTATGTCGGCGGCGGTCAGGATCTTCATCAGGTCGCGGCTGTTGGCGCGCACCTGCGCATCGGTCTCGGCGACTTCGCGC
>QFPJ01000029.1 GCA_003241685.1 Sphingopyxis macrogoltabida | reverse complement strand
AACTATACCAACCGCGAATCTTTGGAAAGGCGATATCATGGCGAACTGGACAGTATCCGATATTCCTTCTCAAAAGGGCCGGACGACGATCGTCACCGGCACGGGCGGTCTCGGGTTCGAAGACGCGCTGGCGCTCGCCCGGGCTGGGGGTGAGGTGATCATCGCCGGTCGCAATCCGGATAAGGGAGCGCATGCCGTTGCGCAAATCCTGGCCGCCGTGCCGGACGCGCCGGTCCGTTTCGAACAGCTGGATCTCGCCTCGCTGCGCTCGGTTGCCGGTTTCGTCGATCGCATCCGCAGCCAGCGCGACAGTCTCGATCTGCTGATCAACAACGCCGGCGTGATGGTGCCGCCGCAGCGGGAGGAAACGGTAGACGGCTTCGAACTGCAACTGGCGACCAATTATCTTGGCCACTTCGCGCTGACCATGGGGCTGCTGCCGCTGCTGCGAAAGGGACAGGCGCCGCGCGTCGTGACCCTGTCCAGCGTCGCTGCGCGCGATGGTGCGATCGATTTCGACGATCTGAACGCGCGGAAAAACTATGTTCCGATGGCCGTCTATGGCCAGTCGAAGCTCGCCTGCCTGATGTTCGCGCTCGAACTCGACCGGCGCAGCAAGGCGGGCGGTTGGGGCATCGCCAGCATGGCGGCGCATCCGGGCATTTCGCGGACCGACCTTCTGCACAACGCGCCGGGGCGGGCCAGCATGATCGGCATCGCACGATCGCTGTTGTGGTTCATGTTCCAGCCCGCGGCGCAGGGCGCGCTGCCGACGCTTTTCGCGGCCACCGCGCCCGATGCGGCGTCGGGGCATTATTATGGTCCCAACCGGATGAACGAGATTCGCGGCTATCCCGGCGAAGCCAAAATCCCGCCGCGGGGGCTGGACGAACGGGTCGCCGCGCGGCTGTGGGACGTTTCGGAAGAACTGACCGGAGCGGTCCCCGCATAGACGGAGAAAGGCGTGCGGCGAAGACGTGCGCCGCGTTTCGCCGCCGGCTCAGAGGGCCATTTCTTCCTTTTCGAATAACGGCATCATCTCGATCGTATCGGCCAGCGTGATCCGGTCGAGGACGCTCGCGGTGTCGTCGCGGACCTTGAGCATCAGGCTGCGCAGCCGGCAATCGATTTCGGGCAGGCAGTTCTTGCAGGTCTCGTGGGCGTTGCGGGCGGCGCACGGGACCAGCGCCAGCGACCCGCGCGTGAAGCGGACCAGGTCGCCATAGCTGATGTCGACCGGCGGCAGCGCGAGCTGATAGCCGCCGTCGCGGCCGCGCTGCGAAATCAGCAAGCCCTCGCGCGCCATTTCCGACAGGATGACGGTCAGGAATTTCGGCGGAATATTCTGCGTTTCGGCAATGTCCGCGAGCTGCACCTGCCCCTTGCCCCAATGATCGGCAAGATGCTGAAAGGCACGGATCGTATAGCGGGTCTTTTGCGAAAGCATGGCAGGGTCTAGTGCGGCAAATTTCTCCCTAATTCAACCTGTCAGGATGAGATTTGGACAGGAGTTGATGAAAATCACAGCCAGTGGCATGACACCGCGCTACAGGGGTCGCGATCCAGCCCGAAAAGGGCGCGGCAAGGAATGGGAATGATGCACAAGTTTTTGGGGATTCCCGCCATCGTTGCGGCATCGATGCTGGCCGTCGCGCCGGCCAACGCGCAATTCGGCAGCATCCTGCGCAAAGTGACCTCGCCGACGCCGACGCCCAGTGCGTCGGGCACTGGCGGCTGTCCCAAGGGCAAGAAAGGCGACAGCGTGGGCCGCGGCATATTGGGCGGCGTGATCCGCGATGCGGTGGGCGATGCGGCGAGCAAGGCGGGCGTCTACAGCTATGTCCCGATTTCGGAGGTCAGCGGCACCTTGACCGACGCCATCGCCTGCCGCCTCGACCCCGCCGAGCAGGTTCAGGCGGCCGCCGCGACCGAAGAGGTGACGCGCGGCGAGGCGGTGGGGGCGACCGCGAACTGGACCAGCGAAACGCGCGAAAATGTCAGCGGATCGTCGACGATCGCGTCGATCAACGATGAAAGCGGCGGAATGCGCTGTATGAACGTGACCGATGTCGTCATCGTCGAGGGCGAGGAAACGACCGTGTCGAAACGCATGTGCAAGCGGCCGGGCGAAACCCGCTATGTCATTGCCGCTTAGGGCCCGGCGCCTCCTGCGCGCGGCGGCGGGAGCGGGCGGCGCGCTGGCGCTGGTCGGCGCCGCGCCGATGGACCCCGCGAACCCGACCTGCCCGGCGGCGCCCGGCTGGTCGACGAATCCGGTGATGAAACTCACGCCGCGCAAGCAGGGCGATGGGAAGGTTCTGCTGATGGAAGGGCGCGTCGATGCCGGACTGCCCGACCGGCTCGCCAAGATCATCGAAGCGAACCCCGATATCGAGGAGTTCTGGCTCAGCTCGCCGGGTGGCGACGCGCGCGCCGGCAATGCGGCGGGGCGCATCATCCGCAAATATCCCGGCAAGCTGACGCGCATCCCCAATGGCTGGACCTGTTTCAGCGCGTGCAATTTCGTGTTCATGGGCGGCCAGCTTCGCCTGGTCGAGCCGGGCGGCATCTTCATGGTGCATATGTTCACGCGCACCGGCGACCGCGGCGCGATCGACATGAGCGTCGCGATGGGCACCGAGGCGACGACCGAGCTGATCGGCGAAATCGAACAGGATGCCGCGCTGCTGGCCAGCGAGGACAATGACTTTCTGATCCGCATGGGGGTGTCGCGCAAGCTGCTGACCGACGTCATGTATCAGCAAAAGGCGGTGGCCGGACAGGGCGACGACAAATCGACCCGCCGCTGTCTGACGCAGGCGGAAGTGTTTCAATATAATGTGGCGAACGTCACGCCCGATTGAGGCGGTGATCGGCACCGGTTGCAAAGGGCAACCAATATCGTAGACTGGCCGCCAATAAGGAGAGGCTGCCATGAACGATATGTCGCATCCCCGCGCCAAATTTCGCGCGATGACCGAAGGGACGCAGGACGACTGGAACATCATCGCCGCGGAGCAGAAGGAATTCGCCCCGAACAACGGCGCGCGCGTCCTGGATCATCTGAAACTGCTGGCCGGCGATTATGGCGGCTTTCCGGTCGACCGGCTGACGCATTGCCTGCAGACCGCGACGCGCGCGCATCGCGACGGGCGCGACGAGGAATATGTCGTGATGGCGCTGCTCCACGACATCGGCGATACGCTGGGCGCCTTCAACCATCCCGACATTGCTGCGGCGATCCTGAAGCCGTTCCTGTCGGAAGAAAACCACTGGATCGTGCAGCATCACGGCATTTTCCAGGGCCATTATTTCTTTCATTACATCGGTTTGGATCGCGACATGCGCGACCAGTATCGCGATCATCCCCATTATCAGGCGTGCGTGGATTTCTGCGAGAAATACGACCAGCCGGCGTTCGATCCCGCCTATGACACGCTGCCGCTGGAATTTTTCGAACCGATGGTGATGCGGCTCTGCTCCTATCCGAAGGCGAGCATCTACAAGAAGGTGATGGTCGAGGAAGCGGCGGAATAAGCGCGGAGGCGACGGTCCCCGGCCTGCGCCGGGGATCGCGACGTTATCGGCCCTTGAATTCGGTCTTGCGCTTCTGCTGGAACGCCAGAATGCCTTCCTTCGCATCGGCGCTGTTCCCGGCGATGAACTGACCCCTCGCTTCGGCGTCCAGCGTGTCGGAAAAGCTTTGCGACAGGCCGTCGCGCAGCACCTTGCGCATCGTGCCGAGCGCCACCGTCGGGCCGTTCGCCAGCCGTGCCGCCAGCGCCTTCGCCTCGGTCATCAGATCGGCGTCCTCGACGCATTTGTAGATCAGGCCCCAGTCCGCCGCCTGTTCGGCGCCGATCTTTTCGCCCAGCATCATCATCTGCGCCGCGCGCGGCAGGCCGATCAGGCGCGGCAGCAGCCACGACGATCCGCCGTCGGGGATCAGGCCGATATTGACGAAGGCCTGCAGGAAATAGGCGCTCTTGCCCGCGATCGTGAAATCGCCCGACAGGCCGAAGCTGCACCCGACGCCCGCCGCGGGGCCGTTGACCGCAACGACGACCGGAATGTCGAGATTGGCGAGCGCCAGCAGCATCGGGTTATAATGATTGCGAAGCGCCTTGCGGCTGTTCGCGCCGCCACCGACGGCCGATCCGCTGCGGTCGGCGGCCAGGTCCGCGCCCGAACAGAAGCCGCGACCTTCGCCGGTAATCAGCAGCGCCCGCGCGCCGAGCAACGGCAGGTAATCGAGCGCGCCGCGGATGTCGTCGGCCATCGCGGGCGGCATGGAATTCAGCCGTTCGGGCCGATTGAGCGTGATCGTGGCGACATGGTCGGTGACATCGAACTTGATCGTGTCGAAGCTGGGCGTGTCGGTCATGGGGAAGAAATCCTCTCGCGGTCTTTACCTTTACGTTCACGTAAGGACTGAACGATTCGATCCCCGAACGCAAGGGGGCGCGGATGGACGGCCCGCCCGCGCGACGAATGCCGCCGCTAAAGCCGCACGAAGCGCAGCCGGCCATCGGCCCGGTGCAGCACGGCCCCTTGGTCGGTCGCTTCCAGGCAGGCATTGTCGAAGGCCACGACGCCGATGTCGTTCGGTTGCAGGATCACGCGCAGCTTGCCGTCGTCGCTCTCGGACAGGTCGAAACGCGGCGCCCCGATGTCGTAAATCGGCTCGAACAGCTCGATCCAGCGCGGGATGCGCGTGTCGCCGTCGGGCATCGTCCAGCCGTCGGCCTGCGTATAATCCTCGATCGGATCGCCGGCGTCGAAGCCGATGACGAAGTCGACGCCGGCGATGCCCCGGCCGTTGGGCCAGGAAACGAACAGGGTGGGGATGGCGCCGTCGACCGCCGCCACCGTGCCCTTTTCAAAGGCGGGCGGCACGGGGGCCGGTTCGGTGGTCAGGCATATCCGGTCGCCCTGCGTCTCCCACCGGCCCTCCGCCCGTTCGTCGAGCGCGCCGGCCGCGAGCAGGTAGCGGAAGCGGCCATCGTTGCGAATGAGCAGTCCGCCGCCCACGTCAGGGCCTTCGGCGATCGCATATTCGCCAATGAAGGACGATGGCTGCGCCGCCGCGGGAGAGGCGATCAACAGGATCAAGGGAAACAGGAGTTTCATTCCCCGACCCATGCGCCGATGCCGGCCTGCGCGCCAGCCCTTTCCTCATGGCACGCCACCTGCTAACCGCCCGCGCCATGTCCCAGAAGCATCCCGAACGCCGCACCTTCGCCATCATTTCGCACCCCGACGCGGGCAAGACGACGCTGACCGAAAAGCTGCTCGTCGCGGGCGGCGCCATTCATATGGCGGGCGAGGTAAAGGCGCGCGGCGCGGCGCGGCGGGCCCGGTCCGACTGGATGAAGATCGAGCAGCAGCGCGGGATTTCGGTCACGTCGTCGGTGATGACCTTCGACCATGCGGGACTGGTCTTCAACCTGCTCGACACGCCGGGGCACGAGGATTTTTCGGAAGACACCTATCGCACCCTGACCGCGGTCGACAGTGCCGTGATGGTCATCGACGCGGCCAAGGGCATCGAACCGCAGACGCTGAAACTGTTCGAGGTGTGCCGCCTGCGGTCGGTGCCGATCATCACCTTCATCAACAAGGTCGATCGCGAAGGGCAGGCGCCGTTCGCACTGCTCGACGAGGTCGCCGACCGGCTGGCGCTCGACGTCACGCCGATGAACTGGCCGGCGGGCATGGGCGGGCAATTCGAAGGGATTTACGATCTGGTCGATCCCGCGATCATGAAGCCGGGCGGCGACGCATCGCGCATGTATGAAGGCGACCGGGTCGCCGTGTCGGGGCTGGACGACCCCGCGCTGGCGGCACAGCTCAGCGGCGACGCGCTGGCCTTGCTGCGCGAGGAAACCGAACTGGCCGCCGCCTGTTATGCGCCCTTCGACCCCGCGGCCTATCGCGGCGGCGACCTGACGCCGGTGTATTTCGGATCCGCGCTGAAGGAATTCGGCGTCGTCGACCTGCTCGCCGCGCTGGCAAGCCACGCGCCGGGACCGGGCGCGCAGCCCGCCGAACCCGCGCCGGTTCAGCCGACCGACGACGCCGTCACCGGTTTCGTTTTCAAGGTGCAGGCGAATATGAACCCGGCGCACCGCGACCGCATCGCCTTCATGCGGCTATGCTCGGGCAGGTTCGAGCGCGGGATGCGGCTGATGCAGGGCGGCACCGGCAAGGCGATCGCGATCAGCCGCCCGATGCTGTTTCTGGCGCAGGACCGCGAAATGGCCGAAGAGGCGTTTCCCGGCGACATCATCGGCATCCCCAACCATGGCACTTTGCGCGTCGGCGATACGCTGTCCGAACGGACCGATGTCACCATCACCGGCCTGCCCAATTTCGCCCCCGAAATCCTGCGCCGCGTCGCGCTGGTCGATCCGACCAAGACCAAGCAGCTTCGCAAGGCGCTCGACGACATGGCGGAGGAGGGGATCATCCAGGTCTTCTACCCCGAAATCGGCGCCAACATGATCGTCGGCGTCGTCGGCCAGTTGCAGCTCGAAGTGCTGATCAGCCGGCTGGAGGCGGAGTATAAGGTCGAGGCGAAGCTGGAAGCCTCGCCGTGGGACACCGCGCGCTGGGTCGCCAGCGACGACGCGGCGGCGCTGAAGGCGTTTCAGGCGGACAATCGCGGTGCCGCCGCCACCGATCGCGACGGCGCGCCGGTGTTCATGGCGAAGGATGCGTGGGAAGTCGGCTATGTGACCCAGCGCAATCCCGCGATCCGCTTCACCGCCACCAAGGAGCGGGTGTTCGCGCCCGCGGGCTGACCGGCGACGGTTGATTGTCATTGCGGCAGCCGCCATTGTGATACCCGATCCGAATGACGGTTGGGGGTGATGGTCATGCTGTGGAAAGTGATGGTGGGTGCTTTCTGTCTTGCGGCGGCGGCCGCACCGGCGATGGGGCAGGGGACGGTCGCGTTGCCGATCGCGCCGGGCTTCTGGACCAATGAAGACCAGAAATGCGGCACCGCCCATTATGGCTATGTCTTCGACGGCAAGCAGTGGGGCGCGCTCTATTATTATGGTCCGACCCAGAATCTGGGGCCGTCGGCCGAATTGCAGCCGATCACGGCGACACGCGCGGTTTCGGACGGCTTTACCCAGATGCAGTTCGGCGGATTCGATGGCGCGGGCTATTTTCGTATCAAGTCGCTGGGCGCGGCGAAGGCGCATTACCGTGTCGGCGCGCCCTTTCGCGACGAAATTCAGGAATCGGACGAAATGCTGATCCGCTGCGATTATCAGGCCCTGTCACCCAAGATGAAGGCCGCGATCCGCCGCTTCGCCCCGGCGCAGGCGACGGTCAAATAAGGCTGAGCAGATCGGCGGGGGCCGCATCGGCGGCATCGTCCTCCTCTTCGCCGGCGAATTTGCTGAGCGTGATGCCCAGCAACCTTATCCCCTGTTCGACAGGCAGCAGCGGCGCGAGGATCGTTTCGCCCGCCGCCAGCAGGGCGGCCCCGTCGGCGATCGGGTGGGGAACAGATTTCGCGCGCGTGATCGTCCGGAAATCGGCGTAGCGCAGCTTCAGCGTCACGGTGCGGCCGCGCGCGCCCTTTTTGGCGGCGCGGTCCCACACCACGGTGCAGACATGCGCCAGCGCGTCGCGGATTTCGGTGTCGGTGGTCAGGTCGTTGAAAAAGGTGCGTTCGCCGCCCAGCGATTTCAGCGGGCGGTGCGACTTGACCCGGCGATGGTCGATCCCGCGCGCCAGATTATACAGCCATTCGGCGCTGTTGCCGAAATGCTCGGCCAGCCACAGCGGCTCCTTGGCCGCAAGGTCCGCCCCCGAATAGACACCCAGACCTTCCATCTTGGCGGCGGTGACGGGACCGATGCCATGGAAGCGGCGGATCGACAGCGTCTGGACAAAGGCGGCGCCCTTGCCGGGCGGGATCACCGTCATGCCGTCGGGCTTGTTCTGGTCCGACGCCAGCTTGGCGATGAACTTGTTGTAGGAGACGCCCGCGGAAGCGGTCAGACCCGTTTCGCGGCGGATGCGTGCGCGGATCAGCCGCGCGGTCTCGGTCGCGCTGCCGATCCCCGCGCTGTCGCGGCTGACGTCCAGATAGGCTTCGTCGAGCGACAAGGGTTCGACCTCGTCGGCATAGGCGTGAAAGATCGCGCGGATCTGCTGCGAAACCTCGCGATACACGTCGAAACGCGGCGGCACGAAGATCAGGTCGGGGCATTGGCGTTTCGCCGTGATGCTGGGCATCGCCGACCGGACGCCGAACCTGCGGGCCTCATAACTCGCCGCCGCGACGACCCCCCGCCGCGATGATCCGCCGACCGCCACCGGCCGGCCGCGCAGGGCCGGATTGTCGCGTTGTTCGACCGACGCGTAAAAGGCATCCATGTCGACATGGATGATCTTGCGGGTCGGGCTGTCCGCGCATTGCTTCGCCATCGGATCATCGGCATCTTGCACCATCCGCACTTAGCGTGTTTCCGAAATGTTCTCAATCCCGACCAGCGTTCGGGTTTTGGCTGGCCACCGGGCGGCGACGGGCACGAAACGTGCCGGGGGTGCGACGAATCGATCATGCGGCTCGGGTGACGCGTCGCACCCCGGTGTGTAGGGTCGATTTGGCATTGCGCACGCAGCGCCGGACCGGCAGGGTTCACCGATATTTTTTCCCGCATTCGACGGGATTTAGCTGGTGGACATCAGTCCTTCTCAATCGCCGAGGAACCGCGCGCACGATGAATATCCTGTTACCTGCTGTCTCGATCCTGCTTGCCGGAGCGCAGCCCGCGGTCCCGAATGAGGTGACGATCGATCCGGTACGGATCGTGGAGGTGCAGCAGACGGCCCAACCGGTCGTTGCCGATCCGTCGTTGCCCATCATGCCCGATGCGACCGATGCGACCGTGGCGGCGCCGCAAGTCGCGGCGCCCGGCGATGCCGGACAGGCCGATCCGCAAACCACGGTCGATCCCGATGAAATCGTCGTCACCGGCCGCGGCGAAGCGCCGCCGGAAGACCCGCTGCAATCGGTCAACATCCAGTCCTATCGCGTCGTCCAATCGGTGGACCGGGCGGTCGTGGGGCCGATCGCGCGGGGCTATCGGGGCATCGTGCCCGAACCCGTGCGGGACGGTCTGGGCAACGCGCTTCGCAATCTCAGCGAGCCGGTCAATTTCCTCAATTACCTGTTGCAGTTCAAGTTCGGCAAGGCGGCCGAGACGCTGGGCCGCTTTGCGATCAACTCGACGGTCGGCGTCGCGGGGCTGTTCGACGTGGCGAAACGCCATCCGGTCAACCTGCCTTACCGGGACAATGGCTTTGCCAACACGCTGGGCTTTTACGGGGTGAAGCCGGGCGCCTATTTCTATCTGCCGCTGGTCGGTCCGACGACGGTGCGCGACATGTTCGGCAACACCGTCGACCTGCTTGTCCTGCCGACCGCGGTCGGATCGCCCTTCAACCGGCCGGAATATGCGATACCGACGACCACGATCGACCAGCTCAACCAGCGCGTCGCCCGCGATGGGGAGATCACGCGCCTGCGCGAAGAAAGCGACGATCCCTATGTCGAGACCCGCACATTATATCTCGAAATGCGGCAGCGGGAAATCGATGCGTTGCGGGGACGGCCGGCGCCGGTCGTGATCGACACCGGGTCCATGCCCGACGTTCCGGCGGTCGATGAGGGCGATAATGTGCCGTCTCCGCCGGCGCCCGATGATGCGCCCGACCAGGCGAATCCGCCATCGCCCCCAGGCATGACGACGGCAACGCCGCCCGGCCTCTGATCGGCGCAGTCAGCGCGCCAGGGCCGAACAGGCCGCCTTCGTGCCGCTCGCCGCGGGACTTGGGCCGGTGAAGCTGTCGTCGCCGGCCTGAGCGTCCCGCTTGCAATCCCGCCGGAGCGCCGGTAAAGGCCGCGCATTCGGACAGATGCGCCGTTTTCCTTCCGCCTTTCGCCGGCATCGCCGGGGAGGGTGGGCGGAGTATTGCCCAAAGCGCGCTTGACGCGCCGCGGGCGGCAACCCATCTGGCCGAATAGTTGAACGCTTACGAGGACAGGACGATCGACATGGCCAGGCCCAGCATCGGCGAATTCGTCAATCAGGTGAAGACCGAAGCCGGCAAGATCGTGTGGCCGACCGGCCGCGAGACGGTGCAGACGACGATCATGGTGCTGATCATGACGACGCTGCTCGCCCTCTTCTTCCTCGGCATCGACACGGTTTTCAATGCGATCGTCGGCTGGCTGACGTCGCTCGCGCGCTGAACGCCCGCGAAGTTAGGGACAGGGACGATAATCTATGGCGCGCTGGTACATCATTCACGCCTATTCGGGTTTCGAGAACAAGGTACGCGATTCGGTGATCGCGGAGGCCGAACGCATGGGCCTGTCGCAGCTGGTCGAGGCGGTCGAGGTGCCGGTTGAAACCGTCACCGAAGTCAAGCGCGGCAAGAAGGTTCAGGCCGAACGCAAATTCTTTCCCGGCTATGTTCTGGCGAAGCTGTCGATGACCGACGATGTCTATCACCTGGTCAAGAACACGCCGAAGGTGACGGGCTTTCTCGGATCGTCGGGCAAGCCGCAGCCGATCAGCGAGGCCGAGGCGGCGCGCATCCTGAACAGCAAGGAAGAAGCCGCCGCGCGGCCGAAGACCGAAATCCGCGTCGATTACGAAATCGGCGATCAGGTCAAGGTGCTCGAAGGCCCCTTCGCCAGCTTCAACGGCGTCGTCGAGGAACTGGATTTCGACAAGGCGCGGGTCAAGGTCAGCGTGTCGATTTTCGGCCGCGCCACGCCGGTCGAACTGGACTTCGAACAAGTCGAACGCATGAAGTGACCGGGCGACGGACGGGCCGGTCGGCCTGTCCCGGTCCGGTGCGCTATGCTGTGACGGCAGGGCGGTCGTCACCCCCGCCCATTTTTCCTTTGGCCGTCGATTTTCCCTTTGAGCGGGCTGCGGCTTGCCCCTAGGGTCCGCGCTTCAATTCTGATGGGGATTCTCTCGATGGTTTCTATGGCGACGAAGCGTAAACTGGCGGCGGCGGTCTATCGCCGGCCGAGCGAGATGGTGGCGATGCTCAATGCCCACGCCTCGCTGGCACAGTGGCTGAAAACGCAGGATGCGCCGCGCTTCGACGACCGGCTGAAAATGCACAGCTTCGTGGCGGACCGCGTCGGCCAGCAGCCGATCGACTATCTGGAATTCGGCGTTTTCCAGGGCGAAAGCTTTCGGCACTGGCTGTCCTGCAACAAGGATCCCGACAGCCGTTTCGTCGGCTTCGACACCTTCACCGGCCTGCCCGAGGATTGGGGCGATTATCTGGGCCGCGGGCATTTTTCGACCGAAGGCCAGACGCCGCAGATCGACGATGCGCGCGGCAGTTTCCGGAAAGGACTGTTTCAGGAAACGCTCGAACCTTTCTTGGAAAGCTTCACCGGCGGCCGCCAGCTCGTGATCCATAACGACAGCGATCTGTACAGCTCGACGCTCTACACGCTGGCGAAGCTCGACTATCTGATCAAGCCCGGCACGATCCTGATCTTCGACGAATTCGCCTCGCCGCTGCACGAATATCGGGCGTGGAACGATTATTGCGGCGCGTTCGGGCGCGAGGCGAAGCTGATCGCCTACACCGACGAGTTCGCGACACAGGCCGCGTTCGAATTCACCCGCTGAGCGCCGCGGCGGGGGCGGGGCGATGACGGACGCGGGGACATTGGACGCGGCTGCGATCGAGGCGCGGATCGCCCGCGCCCGCGCGCTTCATGCCGCGGTCGACCCCGCTCGCGTCGTCGCAGCGGTGGCGCGCCTGTTCGATCTCGACCCGGTTCCGGGCGTGGACGACGAGTTCACCTTTCCGGCACGGCCCACGACTGCCCGCGACCGCATTTTTGGCGGACAGGTGATCGCACAGGCGATGATCGCGGCGGCGCGCACCGTCGAGGCGGAGAAGCAGGTGCATTCGCTCCACGCCTATTTCCTGCGCGGCGGCGACGAGACGAAGCCGCTGCATTTCCGCATTCACCGTGACTTCGACGGCCGCAGCTTTTCGAACCGGCGCGTGGTCGTGCGGCAGGACGGACGGGTGATCTTCAACCTGACCGCCTCTTTCCAGACGCCGGCGACGGGCATTGCGCATCAGGTGCCGATGCCCGAATTGCTGCCGCCGGAGGAATGCTGGGATTTCACCGACTATATCGCCGCCGACCCCCATATTTCCGACCGGCATCTGGAAAATATGGCGCGGCGGCGGCCGTTCGAGGTGCGGAGCCACCGGCCGCCGCCTTCGGCGAAGGCGACGCAGCATTATCAGTGGTTTCGCGCCGCCGCGCCGATCGGCGACGATCCGCTGATCCATCGCGGTTTCCTGGCTTTCGCGTCGGACATGGGCCTCCTGTCGTCGGCGATGCTGCCGCACGGCCTGAATTTCTGGACCCCCGGCATGGTGTCGACCAGTCTCGACCATGCCATGTGGTTCCATGGCGACGTGCGCGTCGACGACTGGTTCGTCTTTGTCATGGACAGTCCGTGGACCGGCGGCGATCGCGGGCTGTGCCGCGGGTCCATCTATCGCCAGGACGGCACGCTGATGGCGACCGTGGTACAGGAAGGCCTGGTGCGTTACCGTTCGCAAGGGTGATCGCTTCCGGCTTGTGTTTGGCGGCATTTGCGCTTATGCGCGCCGCTTCGCGTCAGATAAAGGCGTGATTCCGTGCGGGAGGAGGGTCGATAACCCTCTGCTGGACCGCTTATTTTGAGCCCTGGACCCGGTCCGGGGCGACAGAAAGAAAGGAGGCCGTCATGGCCAAGAAGATCAGCGGCTATATCAAGCTGCAGGTGCCCGCCGGCACCGCCAACCCCTCGCCCCCGCTCGGGCCGGCACTGGGTCAGCGCGGCGTCAACATCATGGAATTCTGCAAGGCGTTCAACGCCGCGACCGATGGGCTGGACAAGGGCACCCCGACCCCGACCATCATCACTGTGTTCGCGGACAAGAGCTTCTCGTTCGTCACCAAGACGCCCCCGGCGACCTATCTGATCAAGAAGGCCGCGAACCTGAAGTCGGGTTCCAAGGAGCCCGGCAAGATCAGCGGCGGCAAGATCGCCCGTTCGAAGCTGACCGAAATCGCCGAGATCAAGATGAAGGATCTCAACGCGAACGATCTGGAACAGGCAACGAAGATCATCGAGGGCAGCGCGCGCTCGATGGGCCTCGAAGTGACGGAGGGCTGACCCCATGGCAAAGCTGACCAAGAAGCAGAAGGCCCTCGAGGGCAAGGTTGATGCGCTGAAGCTGCACACCGTCGACGAAGCGCTCAAGACCGTTCGCGAACTCGCCTCGGCCAAGTTCGACGAAACGCTCGAAATCGCGATGAACCTGGGCGTCGATCCGCGCCACGCCGACCAGATGGTCCGCGGCGTCGTCACGCTGCCCGCCGGCACCGGCAAGGACGTCAAGGTCGCGGTCTTCGCGCGCGGCGACAATGCCGACAAGGCGCTGGCCGCCGGCGCCGACAAGGTCGGTGCCGAAGACCTGATGGAAGACATGCTCGCGGGCAACCTCGACTATGGCCGCGTCATCGCGACGCCGGACATGATGGGCATCGTCGGCCGCCTCGGCAAGACGCTGGGTCCGAAGGGCCTGATGCCGAACCCGAAGCTGGGCACCGTGACCCCGAACGTCGCCGAAGCCGTGAAGGCCGCCAAGGGCGGTCAGATCGAATTCCGCGTCGAAAAGGTCGGCATCATCCACGCCGGCATCGGCAAGCTGTCGTTCGGCGAGGAAAAGCTGCGCCAGAATTTCGACGCGTTCGTTGACGCGATCGTCAAGGCCAAGCCGTCGGGCGCGAAGGGCAAATATGTCCGCAAGATCGCGCTGTCGTCGTCGATGGGCCCGGGCGTGAAGGTCGACACGGCGGACGTCGCCGGCGCCTGATCGGCACCACATCGATTCAGGGAAGGGCCGGGGGAAACTCCGGCCCTTTTCTTATGGGCGGTTTTGGGGTGGGGGGCGGACGTTCCTCCGCTCTCTGTCGTCATTCCGGACTTGATCCGGAATCCACAGCCGCGCCGCCGTCATGGACCCCGGATCAAGTCCGGGGTGACGATGCTAAAAACGTCCGCAACGGCCGAAAGCAGCTATTCCCTTAGCCCCCTGAGTGCCGCGCCCGCGGCGAACGGCCCGATCATCGTCAACAACAGGCTTGCCGCCCCCAGCAGCTTCACCGCGCCGCGTCCCGACGGGTCGAGCATTCCCGCGCCGAAGATCAGCAGCGGGACGGCGAGCGGCAGGACAAGCAGTCCGCCGATCGCGCTGCCGCCTTTCAGGTTCGCGGTCAGCGCCGCGCTCAGCACCGCGAGCGAGGCGAGCGCGGGGACCGCGATCACCAGTCCGGTCGCGAGCGTTTCGACCCGCGCCGCGTCCTGCGCCAGCAGCGCGGCGGCGGGGAGCAGCGCCATCAGCAGCGGCAGACCGAAGCCGATGGCGTGCGCGGCGATCTTGATCGCGGCGATCGCCTCGTCGGCGAAGCCGCGCACGGCAAGCTGGTCGAGCACCCCCGACTCGCGGTCGGGGCGGACGAGGCGGTCGATCGGCAGCAGCGCCGCGAGCAGCGCCGCGACCCAGATCATCCCGCCGCCGGCCCGCGCCAGCAGGGGGGCGTCCGGACCGACCGCGAAGGGGAAGGCGGTCGCGACGAGCAGGAAGAAGACGATCGGCAGCCACAAGGCGCCGCTGCCCCACGCGCGGCGCAGGTCACGCCAGAAGAGGGCGAGGATGGCGGTCATGGCCATTTTTTTCCAAAGCGAGGAAGCATCAAGCCGGCGCCCCCATGTCGAGTTCCGCCAGATCGGGTAATCCCAGCGCGAAATGCGACGCCAGCATCACGGCGCCGCCGTTCGCGCGATGCGCCGCTATGGCCGCGACGAGACGCGCCTGCGCCATGTCGTCCATGCCGTTGGCGGGCTCGTCGAGCAGCCAGATCGGCGCCCCGCTGGCGATGACGCGGACGATGGCGGCGCGCTTTCGCTGGCCGGTCGAAAGCATCGAAACCGGTACGTCGGCGAGCGGCGCCAGCGCCATGTCGGCCACCGCGCGGTCCACCGCATGACCGTCCACCGTATCGACGCGCGCCCAGAAATCGAGCGCGCGGCGCAGCGGCAGTTCGGCATCGAGCGCGGCTGCCTCGTCGATCAGCGCGACGCGCTCGCGCCGAGTCACCGTGCCGGCGGCGGGGCGCAGCAGTCCGGCGGCGACCCGGATCAGGCTGGATTTGCCGACGCCGTTCGGCCCGCGGAGCCACAGCGCCGCGCCGCGGTCCAGCGACAGCGAAAGCCCCTCGAACAACAGCCGTTCGCCGCGGATGCACGCTACCCCGTCGATCCGCAGCAATTCGCTCACGCCATATCTTCCAGCGTGTGCATATCCTCGTCGGAAAAGCCGAAATGATGGCCGATTTCGTGGATCAGCACATGACGCACCAGCCAGTCGAGGCGTTCGCCGCCCTCGATCCATTCGACGAGGATCGGGATGCGGTAAAGCGTGACCCGGTCGGGCATGCCGCCGCTGGCGTCGATGCTGCGTTCGGTCAGCGGGCGGCCTTCATACAGGCCGGTCAGGTCATAGGGATGCTCGATATCGAGCGATTTCAGCGTCTCGTCGTCGGCGAACTCCTCGATCCCGATCACGACGCCCTCGATATGCGGTTTGAAGACGTCGGGCATCGCCGCCAGCGCCGCCTCCGCCATCGCGAACAGCGCGTCGGCGTCGGGGGCGGTTCCGGTCGACCCGGCGGACGGGGGGGCAAGGCTGCTCTTGTCGCTCATCGCGCCCTTCCTTATGGCGGGCGGCGCAGCTTGGCCAGCGGGAGATCAAAGATGGTTCCGAAACTCGACGATGCACAGCGCGCCGCGCTGTTCGCCCGCTTCCCCGACTGGACGCACGAGCCCGAACGCGATGCCATCACCCGCCGGTTCCAGTTCGACGATTTCGCGCGGGCGTTCGGGTTCATGGCCAGCGTAGCGATCATGGCCGAAAAGATGGACCATCACCCCGAATGGTCGAACGTCTATAACCGGGTCGACATCCTGCTGACCACCCACGATGCCGACGGTCTGTCCGAACGCGACGCGGCGCTGGCGGAAGCGATCGAGGGGCTGCTGTGACGCGATGATCCGTTTCGATCGATCCTGGCAGCGGCTGGCGGTGGGCGTGGCGGTGCTCGCCGGCTTGGTCGACGCAATCGGGTTCGTCGAATCGGCGGGATTCTTCGTGTCCTTCATGACCGGCAATTCGACGCGCATGGCGGTCGGCGCGGCCGAATGGCGCGACGCCGCCCTGATCGCGGGCGGAATCATCGCGGTCTTCGTGACGGGCGTCGTGGCCGGCGCCTTGCTCGCGGCGCGGTTCCGGTCGGTTCGCACCGCGGCCATTCTCGGCGCCGTGACGCTGTTTCTCCTCGTCGCGGCGGTGCTGCGCTTCGGCGGCGCCGGGCCGGGGGCGATCGCGGCGCTGGCCTTTGCCATGGGCGTTGCCAATGCGGCGCTGGAGGGCGAGGACGGCGCCGCCGTCGGCGTCACCTACATGACCGGAACGTTGGTGCAGATGGGCCACAAGATCGCCAATGCGCTGCGCGGCGAGGGGGATGGGCGCTGGCACGGCCATTTCTGGTTGTGGGCCGGTCTTGTAGCCGGGGCGATCGCCGGCGCGCGCATCCTGCTCTGGTCGCCGGCGGCGGGCTATGGCGTCGCCATCCTGATGGCAGGGGGGCTCGCCGCCCGGGCCTGGTGGATCGTCCGGCAGGCCCGATGACGCCCCCCGGGCAGGGGCGGCTTGCCTTCCGGCCGGCGCCGTTCCACAACCGCGCAAACACCGGGGAGCCCCAATGACCGACAGCCTGCTGCGCCGCAAATCCATCATACCCGAAAACAGCGGCGAACACGGCCTGGCGCGCACGCTCGGCTGGCCGCACCTGATCGCGCTGGGGGTCGGCGCGATCGTCGGCACCGGCATTTTGACGTTGATCGGCGTCGGCGCGGACAAGGCCGGACCGGCGGTCATCCTGTCCTTCGGCGTCGCGGGCCTGATCTGTGCCTGCGCCGCGCTCGCCTATGCCGAAATGGCGACGATGATCCCCGCTTCGGGCAGCGCCTATACCTACAGCTATGTGGTGATCGGCGAACTGATCGCCTGGATCGTCGGATGGAGCCTGATCCTCGAATATTCGCTGGTGGTCAGCGCGGTCGCGGTCGGCTGGTCGGGCTATGCGGCGCCGCTCCTGCAAAGCTGGGCGGGGGTGCCGATGGCGTTGATGCAGGGGCCGGAACTCGGCGGCATCGTCAATCTGCCGGCGATCGGGGTCATCGCGCTGGTCGCCGCGATGCTGCTCTATGGCACGCGGGAAAGCGCGACGGTCAACGCGGTGCTGGTAATCGTCAAGATCGTCGCGCTGGCGGTGTTCGTCGCCGTCGCGCTGCCCGCTTTCGATGCGTCGAACCTCGAACCGTTCAGTCCTTTTGGCTTTGCCAAGCATATGGGCCCTGACGGCGTCGAGCGCGGGGTGATGGCGGCGGCGGCGATCATTTTCTTCGCCTTCTATGGCTTCGACGCGATCGCGACCGCGGCGGAAGAGGCCAAGAATCCCGACCGCGATCTGAAGATCGGGATCGTCGGGTCGATGTTGGCCTGCGTTGCCATCTATATCGCCGTCGCGGTCGCCGCCGTCGGCGCGCTTGCCTATTCGCGCTTTGCGAACAGTCCCGAGCCGCTGGCGCTGATCCTGCGCGAACTGGGCCAACCGCTCGCCGCGCAATATCTGGCGGTGTCGGCGGTCATCGCGCTGCCCACTGTCATCCTGGCCTTTTTCTATGGGCAGAGCCGCATCTTCTTCACCATGGCGCGCGACGGGCTGCTGCCCGCCAGCCTGGCGCGCGTGTCGTCGCGCGGAACGCCGGTGCGGATCACCATCTTCACCGCGCTGGTCGTCGCGGTGCTGGCGGGCTTCATCCCGCTCGGCGAACTCGCCGCGCTCGCCAATGCCGGGACGCTGGCGGCCTTTACCGCCGTGTCGATCTGTATGCTGATCATGCGCCGCCGCGCGCCCGACGCGCCGCGAACCTTCCGCACCCCGCTTCCCTGGCTGGTCGGCGGCATCGCGGTCGTCGGCTGCGCCTATCTGTTCGTCAGCCTGCCCGCAAAGACGCAGTTCTGGTTCGCGATATGGAATGTCGTCGGACTGGCCGTCTATTTCCTTTATGCGCGCCGTAACGCGGCGGTCGCCTGACCCGGTCAGTCGAATAATTCGCTGAGGAAGCTCTTGTGCTTCTTCTTGTACGGTTTGCCGTAATAACGGTCGTCATGGTCGCGTTCGCGATAGGCCTGTTCGCGATATTGGGGCGGCGGCGCGGCCTGTTGGCGCGGCGGGGGCGCGGCGGGCGTTTCGCTGCGTTCGATGATCTTGTCGAGTTCGCCGCGATCCAGCCAGACGCCGCGGCATTGCGGGCAATAATCGATTTCGATCCCCTGCCGTTCGGACATGACAAGATTTACGCGGCAGGACGGGCATAACAGCCCCTGGGCATCGGTCACGGATTTTCCTTTCGTCGATAGGCAAGGCAAGGGCGGCCATCGACGACCGCCCTTGTCCATTCCAACGCCGCAGCGACGGGGGGCGTTCCGCCCGTCAGCCGGCTTTCCAGTCGAACGCCAGCGGCGCTTCGCGAAAGGCGAAGCGGTCGAGGTGGCGGGCGACCACGTCTTTCATCGTCGCCAAATGATCGTCATTGCTTGCGTCGATGCGGACCGACAGCATGTCGGCGCCGGCATCGAAGGTGACGACGGCGTCGCTGGCCCATGTCGCGCCGCGCGCATCCTTGGGAAAGGTCACGGTGCCGTGGTCGGGCGTGAATTCGACCGCCAGATTATGCTGCCAATGCTTGCAAAGCTGTTGCAGATATTTGCTGGCATGGCCGGTCGGAACATGGGCGATGGCGCTGGTCATCACAGGCGCTCGATCTTCTGGGCCGCTTCGTCGATCAGCGCGACGACGTCGTGCAGCGTCGCTTCGTCGATGTCGCGGTCGCCCAGACGGTTCATCAGCACCGCGCGCAAATTGCCCATGGCGCGGCGAACCGATGCGCTGTCGGTGCGCTTCCGCTCGGCTCCGATTTCGGACAGGCGCAGGATCAGGCGCTCGGCGCTTTCCCGGTTTTCGTCCAGTTCGGTGATGCCGGCGTCGGTGACGGCGAACAATTTCCTGGCGCCGTCGCTCTGCTGCGCCTCGATCAGCCCCATGTCGTCGAGCAGGGTCAGGGTGGGATAGATCACCCCCGGGCTGGGCGTATAGGCACCCCCGGTCAGCTCCTCGATCTGGCGGATCAGGTCATATCCGTGCCGCGCTTCGTCGGCGATCAGCTTGAGCAGGACGAGCCGCAACTCTCCGCTGTCGAACATCCGGCGGCGCCGGCCGCGGCCGTCGTCGTCATGCCCGTGGCGCCCCGCGGACCCGCGTCCGCCAAAGCCGTGCCCGAAGCCGCGTCCGCCCCGATGCATCGCGTGCCGCATCGCGCGGCGCATGGCATGATGCTCACCGCATCCGTGCCGGTTCATTCCATGTCGCATCCTAAACTCCTTCATGCGATTAGATAAGTCTAAGATATATCTTATGACCGCAAGCGCAAGAGGCAATGACCGGCGAGGGCCAGATAAATGTTAATGGCCATGCCCCCCGGCGCTGCGGCGCCATAAAGCTTCCCGGGTCCAAAGCCGATGCGCCGATCCGGGCGATCATTCTTGACTTCGGCGCCGATCCGGTTATGAGCGCGCCCGTATTGTCCGGACTCCGGTTTGGGCAATTCCGTCCGAGACAGTTGGTGAAGGGGATTTGCCCTTCTTAATTTCCAGCCGAGACGGGGAACAGTCTTGTATCGGTCGCCCGCCTGCGATGCAGGCGCAAGCGGCTTGACCGACCCCATCGGACATCGTTGCGTGAAGGACAGGCGGGATATGTCCCGCATGGCTTTTGCGTGTGTTAGCGGCCCGGCCGCATGCGCTTTCATCTTCGGATAAGGGCGCGTGTATCCGGGCATGAGTGGAGAAACAGGCATGGATCGTGCTGAAAAGGCCGAAGCCGTATCCTCGCTGAACGCTACGCTGTCGAATGCCGCCTCGGTTGTGATTGTTCGCAACCTGGGCCTGACCGTCGCCCAGTCGACGGTCCTTCGCCAGCAGATGCGCGACGCGGGCGCGAGCTACAAGGTCGCGAAGAACCGCCTGGCCAAGATCGCGCTCGATGGCACCTCCTACACCGGTATCGGCGATCTGCTGACCGGCCCCACGGCCATCGCCGCTTCGACCGATCCGGTCGCGGCTGCGAAGATCGCGGTGGAATTTGCCAAGACCAACGACAAGCTTGAAATCGTCGGTGGCGGCATGGGGGATGTGATCCTCGACGTGGAAGGCGTGAAGGCGCTTGCATCGCTGCCGTCGCTTGACGAACTGCGTGGCAAGCTTGTCGGTCTGCTCCAGGCTCCGGCCACCAAGGTTGCCCAGATTGCGGCGGCCCCGGCTGGTCAGCTGGCGCGGGTCTTTGGTGCCTATGGCGCCAAGGAAGCGGCATAAGACTTTTACCTACCGTAACAATTCGCCGGGCTTTCCCGGTTCTGATGGAGAATGAAAATGGCTGATCTTGCAAAGATCGTTGAAGACCTGTCGGCGCTGACCGTTCTGGAAGCTGCCGAGCTTTCGAAGCTGCTCGAAGAAAAGTGGGGCGTTTCGGCCGCTGCGGCTGTTGCCGTTGCCGCTGGTCCGGCTGCTGGCGGCGGCGCCGCTGCTGCTGAAGAGCAGACCGAATTCGACGTCATCCTGACGGGTGACGGCGGCAACAAGATCAACGTGATCAAGGAAGTCCGCGCGATCACCGGCCTGGGCCTGGGCGAAGCCAAGGCGCTGGTCGAAGGCGCGCCGAAGGCCGTCAAGGAAGGCGTCAACAAGGCCGAAGCCGAAGAGCTGAAGGCCAAGCTGATCGCCGCCGGCGCGACCGTCGAACTGAAGTAATTCGGTTCGGCTCCGGCGGGTTCGCCCGCCGCGCTGCGAAAAAAGAGAAAGGGCGGCGCCGCGAGGCACCGCCCTTTTTCATTTCGCGACGAACGATCGCTCAGTTGCCGGCATATCCGGGGCGAAGGCCGTTCGGGAAGCCGCCGGTGCGTTCGGGGCGGCGCACGTCCTGCTTCTGCGCGGGGGCGGGGCGTTGCGAAATTTCCCATGCGCTTGCGGGCTTGCGCTCGACCTGACGCTGCGTGGACAGTGCGCCGTCATAGGCCATCCTGTCGCGGCGATCATAAAAGCGCGCACGCTTCAGGCGCTTCTTCAGCGTCAGGAACGGATTGTCCCCGGTCGGTCCGACCAGCGCCATCGCTTCATGGCGACCCATGCTGCCGTGCGGCGCGGCCGCGAACGACGGGGTCGAACGCATGGCGGCCGGCTGAGCCATCGGCGCGGGCGCCGTCATCGACGGGTCGGAACGCGGCGTCTCGGCGCGGGCGACGGCGGGCATCGGCGTGACGGGGTCGGCGATGACGGTGGCGGGCGCGCGGTCCTCGCTCACGCCATCGGTCCGCCGACGGCGGGCAAAGGCGACCGCGGCACCGCCCGCCAGCAGCAGGACGGCGGCTCCGCCGGCCAGTTCCCAGGGGAATTCGCCGCCGGTCGCATCGACGCGTTCCACCGGCTGCGGCGCGGGCGCCGCGGCGACCGGGGGAACGGCGGCGGCAACGGCGGGTGCCGTCACCGGCGCGGCGTCATCGGCAGCGACCATCTGGTTCGACGCGGGCGCGGCTGCCGCCGTGGCCGGAGCGGGTTCCGCCGCCGCCTGACGCGGGGCCGGGGCGCTGCTGCGTTCGGCGCGGGCGGGCTCGGGGCGTTCGGCGGCGCGCGGCGCGGGCGCAGACGCCTGCGGCTCTATATCGACGGGCACGCGAATGACCGGCGCGGGGGCGGATGTCTGCGCGCTCTGCTGCGCTGCGGCCGGGGCGGTCGTCGGCGCGGCGACCGTCGGCGGTGCCGCGACCGGCGGCACCATCACGGGCGGCGACATCGGCTGGATGGTCGGCGACGCCGGCGTCTGGGTTGCCGGATCGGCCGGTGCCGTCTGCGCGAAGGCCGCGGGCGTGGACAGGACCAGGAACGCGGCAATCGCGCTCGTGGCGGGGCGAAGGGGGGGAAGCGTCTTGATCATAGTGAAGAAGCAACGATCGATGACGCGATCGCGCTGCGCCTTCGTCGCGATTTCCGCGATGAATCGTTGTCCCCGGACGGCTGGGCGAAGATTCCGGCCGACGGGAAGGGGCCCGATCGGCCTGTCGTCAGGCGGCGGGCATCGGTTCGGGCGCGCCGGTCGCGGCCGATGCGGAAGCCGAAATGGCCGCTCCGACCAGCGACAATTCGCGGTGCAGCCGTTCGTCGAGCGCCGCGTCGGACAGCGCGGCCAATTCGGTCATCATCGGCATCGACAGCGATAGCCGCAACGTCCCGGCGGCGCGGCCGTCTTCCAGCCTGTGGGTGCGTACCGGCTGGCCAAGGCGGATTTCATGCCCCAGCCATTGCAGCGACCGGCGCGCGATCTGGCCGTGCATCGCCTTTGCCATATCGAAATCGCAGGCGGGCCATCGCGCCGACAGATCGATCGTCCGCAGCGTTTCGGTCGCCAGGCACGAGGCGCCGGTCCCCGGCACTTCCCCCAGTTCGAGCCGCTTGGTCAGGCGCGATACCTGATGGCTGAAACGGGCGATGATGTGCGTTGTCCGCGCTTCGGACAGGGCGGCGAACCGTTCGATTTCGATCAGCGCCGCCTGCAGCCGCAGCAGCAGGCCGAAATTTCCGGATACGGGCAGCGTGTCGGCGCCCGGCCAGTCGGACGGCCATTCGGCGCGGATCGCCAGGCGGCGATACCCCTCGGGCAAGGGGCGCGCCCTCGCCACGAGCGCGGGCGGAACAAAGGCGAAGCCGGAAAATGGCGGGCCGCCGGCGAATTTGGACCCGGTCATCAACACGACGCAGCCAAGGTCCAGATAGTGGCGCACCGTTGCCGGGCGGATTCGCAACTGGCAGGCATCGACCACCACCGTCATCGCATCGCCATAGGCGGCGACCAGCGCCTCGACGTCGGGCAGCGCGGGCAGCGTCAGGCCGGTTTTGGAGCCATGCACGACATGGACGACGGCTTTGCGGCCAAGCCCGCGCGCGCGGTCGATCTGCTCCGCCAGTTCAGCCGCGACCACCGATGACGCGCGCGGTTGCCCGCCTGCATCGCGCACCGGAATATCGACCAGTTCGGTGCCGACGAACGCGGGGTCGACCGACGCCTGTGCGACGACGCGGGCGCCGATCGCGGTTTCGCCGGCGAAAAAGCGCCCGGCGGCGCTGTGGATGCAGCCGCTTCCGACTTCATCCCGGCCCAGGAGGACGGCGGTGATCGGGCGGCCGTCCCATGCGGCGGCCAGTCCGGCATATTCCAGATCGGTGCCCGACGCGGCAAACACGATCGCGGTTTCCGGCCGGCCGAATTGCACGCGCAGGCGGCGGCGGATCATGTCGAGTTCGCGGGCATAGGCGTCGGCGGCAAGCGGCCGGTCCAGCGCGGGACGCCAGCGCGCGGCCAGCGTGGCGAACGCATGCGCCGAAATGCTGCTGATTGTCGACGAGCCATAGGCCAGCGCGGATGAGGGCGTCACGGTGGCATGATATTGGTTCCGGCCGCCCGCGTCGGGGCGGATGCGGCCATCGCCGCCGCTGGCCAATATGGCGGCAAGGCGTGCCGCGTCGCGCGGCGACCCGGCGGACGAAAAGGCTTGGGCAGTCAGCAGCATGGGGGACGGCTTCCTTGCAGGGGAGGGTGCCGCCGCAGGATAGGCTGCCAAGATGACAGTGATTTGGCGTTTTGGTGTCAGCCGCGTCATCGAACGGTCATCGCGCTGCAACCTGGGCGTGGTGAAAGGCCGCTCATGCGAACGAGAGACATTGCTCCGACCCGGCTGCCCGACCGCCTGCGCGATACGCAGCGGCTGCTGTTCATTGCCAAGCATGCGAAATGGACCGGCGGCCTCCATCCCGAGGATGGCAACCACGCGCTCTATCATCGCGAAACGCGCGAGATATTGGAGGAGCTCGGCATCCCGCTGCGCGTCGCCGACGGTTACGACGCGCTGTTCGACCGGCCGGATGCCGATTTCGTCTTTCCGCTGCTCAATCGCGGCGGCTTCTTCAATTCCGAAATGCTGCTGCCCTTGCTGTGCAACCGGGCCGGCCTGCCTTATGTCGGCGCGTCGCCGATCGTGCGCGGCCTGTCCGACGACAAGCATCTGACCAAGCTGGAAGCCGCGGCGCGCGGGGTTCCGACGGCGCCCTGGGCGCTGTTCCGCCGCGGTGCGCCGGTCGACGTGTCGCGCTGTCCGCCCGCGCGGCGCTGGGTCGTCAAGCCGAACAACAGTTCGGCATCCTGGGGCATTCGCGATGCCCACGACCGCGCCGAACTGGCCCAGGCGGTGGCGGAGGTCCACGCGCTCGACCATGACGCGATCGTCGAACCCTTTATCGAGGGCAGCGATATCGAAGTGCCGGTCATCACGCAGCGCGGCGAGCCCGCGATGCTGCCGATGATGATCTTCGAACAGGCCGATCCCGCTCACCTCAGAACCTATCAGGAAAAGCGCGATCTGGTCGACCGCAGCCAGAAATACCGCCTGCGCCTGTTCGACGAGGCGGACATATCCGCGCGGCTGGTCGACCATACCCGCACGATGGTCCAGATATTCCGGCCGTTCGATTATGGCCGCTTCGAATTCCGCGTCGATTTCGCGACCGGCGACATCCGGCTGCTGGAGGTCAATCTCAACTGCAACCTGTGGTCGGAAAAGGTGTTCGGCGGCGCCGCGGTGGCCGCCGGCATGAGCCAGGCCGACCTGATCGAGACGATCGTTTCGGAAAGCATGATCCGCCAGCTCGTCGGCTTCGCCCGAAAGGACGCGGCGTGACCGGCTCGATCCTGATCCTCGCCGGCCGCCGCCCCGGCGCGGTCGATGCGCTGGCCGACGCGCATGGGGTCGCCGACAAATGCCTGGTCCCCGTCGCCGGGCGGGCGATGATCGCGCATGTGCTGGATGCCGCGGCGCGGACCGACGCGTCGCACATATTCGTGTCGACGCATCATGAAGCGCTGCGCGACGATCTGGCGGATCCGATCGTCGAACAATTGGGCGACCGGCTGACGATCGTCGCGGCGGCCGACAATCTGGCCGATTCGGTGCTTGCCGTTGCCGATGACGCCGTCTTTCCGCTGTTCATCACCACCGCCGACAATTGCCTGCTGACCCCCGCGACGATCGCCGAGATCGCGGCCGAGGCCGCGCGGCTGGGCGCCGACGCGGGCGTCGCGCTGGCGCGGCGCGAGGATGTGCTGGCGGCCCATCCCGAGGGACAGCGGCGCTTCTATGAATTTTCAGACGTCGCGGTGTCGAACTGCAACGCCTATTGGATCGGCCACCGCAGCGCGCTGAGGGCCGCGGAGGCGTTTCGGGGCGGCGGGCAGTTTGTGAAGAAGCCGATCCGCGTCCTGCAGGCGTTCGGACTGGTCAACCTGTTGCGCTTCCGCTTCGGCCTGGGACCGATCCACCATATCTTCCGCCGCATCTCGCGCCACCTGAAGGTCGAGGTCGCGCCGCTGCTGGTCGGCGACGGGGCCACGGCGATCGACGTCGACAATGACAGGTCGCTTCGCGTGACGGAGACGCTGATGGCGCGGGCGGCCGCCGTCAGTCCGCGACCCAGTTGCCGTGAAACCCCGGCGGCACGCGATGCGGCAGGTGAACGACCGCTTGCGGTGATCCGGTAAAATCATCGGCATTCAGAATGACGAGATCGGTGGTCTCGTCCGCCATGTCGACGACCAGCCCGATCAGCCAGCCGTCATCTTCCGCGCCGTCGGCCCTGCGCGGGACGAACACGAACTCGCCGGGGTGGCGGTTCGGGCCGAAGTCATGGACCAGCGTTTCGCCGCGTTCCAGATCGTGCCGGAACAGCCGCGTGTCGCCAAGCGTCCATTCGTCCGACCCGGCATCGGGGATCGCCACGCTATAGGCATAGCGATAGGGGCGGGTGGTCAGTCGTTCGTCATAGCGCGGAAATTCCTGGGCATGATCGTGGATCACCGTTCGCGTCGTGGTGCCTGCGGCCGGATCGATCGTCCAGCGTTCGAAGCGCGATTTCCGGCTGTCCGGCCCGCGTTTCGATTCGGCGAACATCGTTTCGTGCGCGACGACGTCGACCACGACCTTGCCGTCGGCCGTTTCGAAGGCGTTGGCGGGGTGAAAGACATAACAGGGTTCGACGGGCACCCAGATGATGTCACTGCCCGCGCCGGTCCGGGGAAGCAGGCCGACACGCGCCGGATGCGCGTCGTTCCACGCATAGGGAAAGCTGTATCCGGCGAGCAGCATCTTCATCGAAAAAGTGACGGGCAGGTCGAATAGCAGCACGTGATTTTCGGTGATCGCGCAATCGTGGATCGAGGGGCCGTCGCTGACCGCCACGGCTTCCTCGCGGATCACCTGCGCGTCCCGGTCGAGCACGACGTGCCAGACCGTGTTCTGCACGTCGCCGCGATAGGTGATCGCATGGGTCTCGCCGGTAAAGGGGTCTTCGTGCGGGTGCGCGGTGTAACCGCCGCGCAGCGTGCCGTCGAACGGGTTGTGCGCGATCGTGTCCAGTTCATAACCGAGCTCGACCGGCTTGCCGCCTGCTTCGACGATCGCGAAGGTGCGGCCGCCCAGGCCGACGACATTGGTGTTCGGCGCATCGTTGCGCTCCGCGCGCGGGCCGGGCGGTATCGGTTCGCCCAGCACTTCGCACGCTTCCGTGCCGCGGATCCAGCGATTGCGATACCAATGCGCCTTGCCATTTTCGATCCGCAGGCCGTGCACCATGCCGACGCCGGTGAACCAGTGATAGCTGGCGGGGTCCGGCGGCAGCGCGGGGTTGGGGCCGTTGCGCAGGTAGCGCCCGCGCAGCATCGGAGGAATGTCGCCGTCCACGCGCAGGTCCTCGATCGTCAGTTCCGCGGTCATCGGCGCGTGGATGCCGGTCAGATAGGGATGGGCATCGGTGGGGCGCGGCAGGCGCCTGCGATTGAAATCGGCGACCCTGACGATCCCCTTGGTGACGGCGCCGCGGATCAGCGTTTCCATTGTACTGGCCATGATCGGGTTCCTCTGTCTTGCGCGACCGACTCGCGATGTTTACGGTGAAAACATGACCGACAATGATAACAGTGTCAACATAAATAAGATGGCCGAGGGGGAGCCGCGTGCCTATCATCATGGCGATCTGCGCGCGGCGGTGGTTGCGGCGGGGCTGAAACGGCTGGCGGATGGCGCGGCGGACATCGGCCTGCGCGCGCTGGCGCGCGATGTGGGGGTCAGCGCCACCGCGCTGTATCGGCATTTCCCGGACAAGGAGGCGCTGCTCGACGCGCTGGCGGACGAAGGGCTGCGCCGTCTTGGCGCCGTCCAGTCGCGGGCCTGGCGCGAGGCGGGGGGCGGCCGTGCCGGCTTTCAGGCGACCGGCGTCGCCTATGTCCGCTTTGCCCATGACGAACCGGCGCTGTTCCGGCTGAGCTTCACGCGCCGGCTGCCCGAACGCCGCGACGGGACGGAAACCGACGGCGGCGACGTGGCCTATGGACTGCTGCGCGACGGCGTGGCGCAGTCGTTGCCGGGCGTCGAGCGCGACACCGCGGCGCTTCATGCCTGGTCGCTGGTCCACGGGCTGGCGATGCTGATCCTCGACCGCCGGATCGACTGGGATGAGGCGATGGTCGCATCGGTTGTGGGGATGACGTTCAAAGGATTTGGCCAAGGGGTCGGCGACGGGGTTGGCGGCACGCCGGCGGCCTGACGACGGCACCTCGGCCGGACCTTTCACTAATCGCTTGAAATATGGGCTTGTTGGGGCAAGGCCCCGATGGGCCAGCGGAAATGTTATCCTTTTATTTTCCACTTTTTGTCACCATGCCGGCATGATCGGGTCGCGTTCCCTATTCTTCCGGGCGGCGGCGTGGCTGCTGGCGACGACGCTGGGGTATTTCCTGCTCGCGGCCGTGTCGCTCTATGCGACCAAGGGCGGGGATAATATCGCGGCGATCTGGCCGCCGAGCGGCTATTTCCTGGCCCTGCTGCTGATCATGCCCGCGCGCCTGCGCCCGCTCGCCTTTCTGGGCGCCGCCACGGCCAGTCTTTCCGCCAATATCTGGGGCGGCACAGCGCCGTTGACGGCGGCGGGTTTCACGTTGGCCAACATCTTCGAAGCGGCGGTCGCGCTGTCGCTGATCCGTCGCCGCGAGCCGGGCGAACTGTCGTTCATGGTCCCGCGGTCGGTGGGCAATTTCGTCGTCGCGACGATCGCCGCCAGTATCGTCAGCGCCAGCATCGCCGCCGCGCTCAATGGCGCGCATGTGGACTTTTTCCTGTCGTGGCTCACGACCGTCGCGCTCGGCATGTTCATCGTCACGCCGCCGATCGTCATGCTGACGCGCCTGATCGTCAGCCGCGCGATCGTAACCGCGCCGCCCGCGATGAAGGCCGAAGCGGTGGTGATCCTGACCTTCGCGGCGCTGGTCACGGCCATATCCTTTTCGCAATCGGCGTTCCCGGCGACCTTCATTCCCGCCGTGGCCGTGATCGCCGCCTCCTATCGCATCGGCCCCTTTGGCGCCGCCGCCGGGATGCTGATCGTCGCCATCATCGCTTCCTTTCTGACCGGGCATGGCCTGGGCCCCGTCGCGGCGATCGAGGGCAGCGGAAAGGCGCGCATCTTCTTCCTGCAATTCTATCTGACGACATTGATGCTGACGGCGCTGCCGCTGTCGGCCCTGCTCGTCCTCCAGCAACGGCTCGCCAAACGGCTGGAACAGAGCAACCGCTGGCTGTTGCAGGCGGAGGCCGCCGCGCATGTCGGGCACTGGCGGGTCGATCTGGTGCGGTGGGACATATATTGGTCAGATCAGACCTATCATGTGCATGGGCTGGAACCGGGGTCGGCCATCGACGTCAACACCAGCCTGACGCGCTATGTCGCCGAAGACCGCGAGCGGGTGAACGACACGCTGACGCATTCGGTCGACACGGGCGAGCCCTTTGAATTCGTCGGCCGCATCGTGCGGGCGGATGGTGCGATCCGGCACATCAAGTCGCATGGATCGATCGAACGCAGCCGCCATGGACGCGCCGTCGGCATTTTCGGCACCGTTCAGGACGTGACCGACACGGTGGAAAACGCCCGTATTCTTGAGGACGCGCGCGCGGTCGCGGAACTGGCGGCGAACACCGATCCGCTGACCGGGCTTCCCAATCGGCGCCACGCGCTCGCCTTTCTGGAAAAGGCGCTGGCCGGCGCGCGCGAGCATGGCGCGCCGCTGGCGGTCGCGATCTTCGACATCGATCATTTCAAGCGGATCAACGACAGCTATGGCCATGCCGTCGGGGATACGGTGATCCGCGATGTGGCGCGGCGGGCGCGGGCGGCGCTGCGCGACGAGGACATGGTCGGCCGCATCGGCGGCGAGGAATTTGTCTGCATTCTTCAGCGGTCGAGCGCGCGGGCGGCGGAAATCGTCGCCGAACGCGTGCGAAAGGCGATCGAAAATGGCATGGCCGACACGCCGGAGGTGCCGGCCGCGACGATCAGCATCGGGCTCGCCATTTATGACGGCGAACCCGATATCGAGGAATTGATGCACCGCGCGGACCGGGCGCTCTATGCCGCAAAGAGCGACGGCCGCAACCGGCTCCGCATGGCCGCCTGAGCGGCGCGCACTCGGCCGCCTTCGACAAAAAGGGCGCGGGAACTGTCGCTCCCGCGCGCCTTGTTGCACGCTGCGTCGGACGCTGCCCGTCTTGCGGCAGGCTTAGTTCGCCGGCGTCGCTTCGGGCTGCGGGGCCGGTTCGCCGGTCGCCTGCGCGACGGCTGCCGCAAACTGTTCGGCGGTGTAGGCTGCCGCCAGGCCGGTCGGCGACATCAGGAACGCGTCGCGCGGCAGGCTGACGTCGTCGCCCTCGGCCGTCGTTACAACGACCGCGTCCGCGCCTGCGCTCTTGACCTTGCCCAGCACCGCGGTGCCCTTCAGGCTGCGCACGTCGGCGCCCGCGACCAGCGCGGCGGCGACCGCGGCGTCATCGGCGGCTTCCGCGGTGTTCACCTGCTGCATCGCCGCGGCGAACTGTTCGGCCGTAAAGCTGGTCGCCAGACCCGCCTGACCGACGAAGAAGGCGGTCTTGGGCAGTTTGACTTCGCCGGTGGGGGTCGTCAGCACGACGCCATCGGCATCGACCAGCTTGACCTTGCCCAAAATGGTGGTGCCGTTCACGCCGCGCACGTCGGTGCCGGGCTGCAGCGCCGCCGCCAGCTTTTCCGCGCTGCCGGCATTGGCCTGTTCCACCGCGGCGACGACCTGTGCCTTGGTCGCGCCGATGGTCGGGCCTTTCTCCAGCGCGCCGAAGGCCGAGGTGGGGAGGGTGACCTGCTTGCCTTCGCCCAGGTCGACGACCACATTGGCGCCGGCGGCGCTGGTCACGGTGCCCAGTTCGGCACCTTCGGAATCGAACACCTTGGTGCCGACGGACAGGTCGACGGCGGCGGCAGCAGCCTCCTGAGCGTGCGCCGGAAGGGCGACGGCGGCGGCGGTGCCGAGGGAAAGTGTAGCGATGAAGCCTGCGAATTTCCGCATTGCTTACGGTCTCCTTTGGGAAGAGTTGAAAGTATGTGGCGCCGAAACGCTCAAAGGTCTGAACGCGGGGAAAGCGGCAAGGGCCACGCCAAGGTGGACGAACCGTGCATGAAGCGGGACAGGGTGATGGGAAGGCCGTCCCGGCGGCGACGGCGCGGCCGACCCGTTGACACGCCATGGGGGGAATCCTATATTGCGACCATACCTGATCCTCCGGGAAGGGGTCCGAAATTGCGCATCGGACCACGCGAATAGGGCGATCGGGATTTCGAGATGCGTGGAGAAGCTGCGGTAAACCGGCAACGGTTGATCGCGGCCTTTTTGCGTCTCTACCTGCGCTCGCAAGCTATTTCATCAAGGCGAGACAATCACTTATGGCGACCAAGGCGAAGTCGGTGGGCAAGGCCCTCGAAGCAACCGCGACCAAGCGAATCCGCAAGCTGTTCGGCAATATCCACGAAGCGGTGGAAATGCCCAACCTCATCGAGGTGCAGCGCGAATCCTATGAGCAGTTCCTGCGCTCCGACCCCGCGATCGGCTATGTTTCGGGCCTCGAAAAGACGCTGCGCAGCGTTTTTCCGATCCGCGATTTCGCCGGCACCGCCGAACTCGACTTCGTCCATTACGAACTCGAAGCGCCCAAATATGACGTCGACGAATGCCGTCAGCGCGGCATCACCTATGCGGCGCCGATGAAGGTCACGCTGCGCCTGATCGTCTTTGAAGTCGACAGTGAAACCGACACCCGCAGCGTGCTCGATATCAAGGAGCAGGACGTTTACATGGGCGACATGCCGCTCATGACCGAAAACGGCACCTTCTTCGTCAATGGCACCGAACGCGTCATCGTGTCGCAGATGCACCGTTCGCCGGGTGTGCTGTTCGACCATGACCGCGGCAAGACCCACTCGTCGGGCAAATATCTCTTCGCCGCCCGCGTCATTCCCTATCGCGGTTCGTGGCTCGACTTCGAATTCGACGCCAAGGACATCGTCAACGTCCGTATCGACCGCAAGCGCAAGCTGCCGGTCACCTCGCTGCTCTATGCGCTGGGCATGTCGGGCGAGGAAATCCTGAATTTCTTCTATGACCGCCTGGTCTTCGAACGCGCCGAAAATGGGTGGAAGGTTCCGTTCGTCGTCGAAAACTGGCGCGGCGCGAAGCCCGCTTTCGACGTTGTCGACGCCAAGACCGGCGAAGTCGTTTTCGCGGCCGGCCACAAGATCAGCCCGCGCCTCGCCAACAAGGCGGCGAAGGACGGTCTCGACACGCTGCTGATCCCGACCGAGGAAATCTTCGGCCGCTACAGCGCCTATGACCTGATCAACGAAGCCACCGGCGAAATCTATATCGAGGCCGGCGACGAAGTGACCGCCGAGAATCTCGAAAAGCTCGACGCGGCGGGCATCGACAAGCTGGTGCTGCTCGACATCGACCACAACAACACCGGCCCCTGGATCCGCAACACGCTGAAGGCCGACAAGGCCGAGGATCGCGACCAGGCGCTCAGCGACATTTATCGCGTCATGCGCCCCGGCGAACCGCCGACGCGCGAAACCGCCGAAGCGCTGTTCGGCGGCCTGTTCTTCGACGGCGAACGCTACGACCTGTCGGCCGTCGGCCGCGTCAAGCTGAACATGCGCCTGGGTCTCGATGCCGAGGATACGGTGACGACGCTGCGCAGCGAGGACATCCTCGCCGTGGTCAAGGAACTGGTGAACCTGAAGGACGGCAAGGGCGAGATCGACGACATCGACAATCTCGGCAACCGTCGCGTCCGTTCGGTCGGCGAACTGCTGGAAAACCAGTATCGCGTCGGCCTGCTGCGCATGGAGCGCGCGGTGAAGGAGCGCATGTCGTCGGTCGACGTGTCGACGGTGATGCCGAACGACCTGATCAACGCCAAGCCCGCGGTCGCCGCGGTGCGCGAATTCTTCGGCTCGTCGCAGCTGTCGCAGTTCATGGACCAGACCAACCCGCTGTCCGAAGTCACCCACAAGCGCCGCGTGTCGGCGCTCGGGCCGGGCGGTCTGACCCGCGAGCGCGCGGGCTTCGAGGTCCGCGACGTTCACCCGACGCACTATGGCCGTATCTGTCCGATCGAAACGCCGGAAGGCCCGAACATCGGTCTGATCAACAGCCTGGCGACCTTCGCCCGCGTCAACAAATATGGCTTCATCGAAACGCCGTACCGCCGCATCATCGACGGCAAGGTGACGAACGAGGTCGTCTATCTGTCGGCGATGGAGGAATCGAAGCACACGGTCGCGCAGGCGAACGCCGATCTCAACCCCGACGGCAGCTTCATCGACGAACTGATCTCGGCACGCGAAGCCGGCGAATTCCTGATGGCGCCGCGCGACCAGATCACGCTGATGGACGTGTCGCCGAAGCAGCTGGTTTCGGTCGCGGCCTCGCTGATCCCGTTCCTGGAAAACGATGACGCCAACCGCGCGCTGATGGGATCGAACATGCAGCGTCAGGCCGTTCCGCTGCTCCGCGCCGAGGCTCCGGTCGTCGGCACGGGCATGGAAGGCACCGTTGCGCGGGATTCGGGCGCCGCGATCGCGGCGCGCCGCGGCGGCGTGATCGACCAGGTCGACGCGACGCGTATCGTCATCCGCGCGACCGACATGGTCGAACCCGGCAAGTCGGGCGTCGACATCTATCGCCTGCAGAAATTCCAGCGGTCGAACCAGTCGACCTGCATCAACCAGCGTCCGCTGGTGAAGGTCGGCGATGTGGTCCGCACCGGCGACATCATCGCCGACGGTCCGTCGACCGAGCTTGGCGAACTGGCGCTCGGCAAGAATGTGCTCGTCGCGTTCATGCCGTGGAACGGCTATAATTATGAGGACTCGATCCTCATTTCCGAACGCATTGTGAAGGACGACGTCTTCACCTCGATCCACATCGAGGAATTCGAAGTCACCGCGCGCGACACGCGCCTTGGGCCGGAGGACATCACCCGCGACATCCCGAACGTCGGCGAAGAAGCGCTCCGCAACCTCGACGAAGCGGGCATCGTCTATATCGGTGCCGAAGTCGGCCCGGGCGACATTCTGGCCGGCAAGATCACGCCGAAGGGCGAAAGCCCGATGACGCCGGAGGAAAAGCTCCTCCGCGCCATCTTCGGCGAAAAGGCCAGCGACGTGCGCGACACCTCGCTCCGCCTGCCGCCGGGCGTGTCGGGCACCGTCGTCGAAGTGCGCGTCTTCAACCGTCACGGCATCGACAAGGACGAACGTGCGATCGCGATCGAACGCGAGGAAATCGAGCGTCTGAAGCAGGATGCCGACGACGAGCGCGCGATCCTGAACCGCGCCACCTTCTCCAGCCTCAAGGAACTGCTGATCGGTCAGACGACCAGCGCGGTGCCGAAGGGTCTGAAGAAGGGCGACGAGGTCACCGAGGAGATGCTGGTCGACCTGGACCGCGCCGACTGGTGGAAGCTCGCCGTCGTCGACGACAATGCGCAGACCGCCCTGGAAGCGATCAAGGCGCAGTATGACGAGGCGATCAAGCGCATCAACGCCAAATATGAAGACCGCGTCGAAAAGCTGCAGCGCGGCGACGAGCTCGCTCCCGGCGTGCTCAAGATGGTCAAGGTCTTCGTGGCGATCAAGCGCAAGCTGCAGCCGGGCGACAAGATGGCCGGCCGTCACGGGAACAAGGGCGTCATCAGCCGCATCCTGCCGAACGAGGACATGCCGTTCCTGGAGGACGGGACGCCGGTCGACATCGTGCTGAACCCGCTGGGCGTGCCGTCGCGCATGAACGTCGGGCAGATTCTGGAAACGCACCTTGGCTGGGCTTCGCGCGGTCTGGGGCGGCAGGTGACGCAGGCGCTGGAGGAATGGCGCGACGCCAATCCCGACGCGGCCGGCGGTCAGATGCCCGAAGCGGTCCGGGAATCGCTGGAGCATGTCTATGGCGCCGAATATCTGGACGACATCCAGTCGCGCGATGCCGACAGCATCGTCGAACTGGCATCGAACCTGAAGGTCGGTGTGCCGTTCGCGACGCCGGTGTTCGACGGCGCGAAGGAAGCCGATGTGACCAACATGCTGACCCTCGCGGGCCTGCATGACTCGGGTCAGTCGGACCTGTATGACGGCCGTACCGGCGACAAGTTCGACCGCAAGGTGACCGTGGGCTACATCTATATGCTGAAGCTGCACCACCTTGTCGACGACAAGATCCACGCACGCTCGATCGGCCCGTACAGCCTCGTCACCCAGCAGCCGTTGGGCGGTAAGGCGCAGTTCGGTGGTCAGCGCTTCGGTGAAATGGAGGTCTGGGCGCTCCAGGCCTATGGCGCGGCCTACACGCTCCAGGAAATGCTGACGGTGAAGTCCGACGACGTGATCGGCCGCACCAAGGTTTACGAAGCGATCGTCAAGGGCGACGACACGTTCGAGGCCGGCATTCCCGAAAGCTTCAACGTGCTCGTCAAGGAAATGCGCTCGCTGGGCCTCAACGTCGAGCTTTCGTCCTATGCGGACGAAGACGAAGGCGACGGTCCGGACGCCCTTCCCGAAGCCGCCGAATAAAATAGCTCCCTCTCCCCTTCAGGGGAGAGGGCTGGGGAGAGGGGCAGTCGCCGCGCTGTTCCGCAACCCCGCCCCCTCTCCCAACCCTCTCCCCTGAAGGGGAGAGGGCTAACGAGGAACCCGATTATGAACCAGCTTACCAACTTCATGAACCCGGTCGCGAAGCCCGAAACCTTCGACATGATCAAGATCGGCATCGCCAGCCCGGAGCGTATCCGCTCGTGGTCGTTCGGCGAGATCAAGAAGCCCGAAACGATCAACTACCGCACGTTCAAGCCTGAACGCGACGGCCTGTTCTGCGCGCGCATCTTTGGCCCGATCAAGGATTATGAATGCCTGTGCGGCAAGTATAAGCGCATGAAATACAAGGGCATCGTCTGCGAGAAATGCGGTGTCGAAGTCACGGTGACGAAAGTGCGCCGCGAGCGCATGGGCCATATCGAACTGGCCGCGCCGGTCGCGCACATCTGGTTTCTGAAATCGCTGCCGTCGCGCATCGGCCTGCTGCTCGACATGCAGCTCAAGCAGCTCGAACGCGTGCTGTATTTCGAAGCCTATATCGTTCTTGAGCCCGGCCTGACCCCGCTCGAAAAGTTCCAGCTGCTGACCGAAGACGAACTGCTCGACGCGCAGGATGAACATGGCGAAGACGCTTTCTCGGCCGGCATCGGCGCCGAGGCGATCCGCGTGCTGCTCGAAAATCTCGATCTGGAGCAGGAACGCGTCGATCTGATGGAAGAGCTGGCGACGACCAAGTCGGAGCTGAAGCCCAAGAAGATCATCAAGCGCCTGAAGGTCGTCGAAAGCTTCATCGAATCGGGCAACCGCCCCGAATGGATGATCCTGGAAGTCGTCCCCGTGATCCCGCCCGAACTGCGCCCGCTGGTGCCGCTCGACGGCGGCCGCTTTGCGACGTCGGATCTGAACGACCTCTATCGCCGCGTCATCAACCGCAACAACCGTCTGAAAAGGCTGATGGAACTGCGCGCACCGGACATCATCGTCCGCAACGAAAAGCGCATGCTGCAGGAAGCCGTCGACGCGCTGTTCGACAACGGCCGCCGCGGCCGCACGATCACGGGCGCCAACAAGCGTCCGCTGAAATCGCTGTCCGACATGCTGAAGGGCAAGCAGGGCCGCTTCCGTCAGAACCTGCTCGGCAAGCGCGTCGACTATTCGGGCCGTTCGGTCATCGTGACGGGCCCGGAACTCAAGCTGCACCAGTGCGGCCTGCCCAAGAAGATGGCGCTCGAGCTGTTCAAGCCGTTCATCTATGCGCGTCTTGACGCCAAGGGTCTGTCGATGACCTTGAAGCAGGCGAAGAAGTGGGTCGAAAAGGAACGCAAGGAAGTCTGGGACATCCTCGACGAAGTCATTCGCGAGCACCCGGTCCTCTTGAACCGCGCCCCGACGCTCCACCGCCTCGGCATCCAGGCGTTCGAGCCCGTGCTGATCGAAGGCAAGGCGATCCAGCTTCACCCGCTGGTCTGCGCCGCGTTCAACGCCGACTTCGACGGCGACCAGATGGCCGTGCACGTCCCGCTGAGCCTTGAAGCCCAGCTCGAAGCGCGCGTGCTGATGATGTCGACCAACAACATCCTGTCGCCCGCGAACGGCAAGCCGATCATCGTTCCGTCGCAGGACATGGTGCTGGGTCTCTATTATCTGTCGCTGGAGCGCGAAGGCGAGCCGGGCGAGGGCATGCTGCTCGCCGACATGGCCGAAGTGCATCAGGCGCTCTATACCGGCGCCGTCACGCTTCACACCAAGGTCATCAGCCGCGTTCCGCAGACCGACGAGCAGGGCAACGAATATCTGAAGCGGTTCGAGACCACCCCGGGCCGCATGCTGATCGGCGAATGCCTGCCGAAGTCGCACACCGTGCCCTTCGACGTCGTCAACCGCCTTCTGACCAAGAAGGAAATCGGCGACGTGATCGACCAGGTCTATCGTCACACCGGCCAGAAAGAGACCGTGCTGTTCGCCGACGCCATCATGGCGCTGGGCTTCCGCAACGCGTTCAAGGCCGGCATCTCCTTCGGCAAGGATGACATGATCATCCCGGCGTCGAAGGAAGGCATGGTCGACGAAACCCGCGCGCTGGTGAAGGATTTCGAGCAGCAGTATCAGGACGGCCTGATCACGCAGCAGGAAAAGTACAACAAGGCCATCGACGCCTGGTCGCAGTGCGGCGACAAGGTGGCGAACGCCATGATGGACGAAATCCGTGCCACGCCGAAACTGGACGACGGCCGTCTGGCCCCGATCAACTCCATCTATATGATGGCGCATTCGGGTGCCCGCGGTTCGCAGGCACAGATGAAGCAGCTCGCCGGCATGCGCGGCCTGATGGCCAAGCCGTCGGGCGAGATCATCGAAACGCCGATCATCTCGAACTTCAAGGAAGGCCTGACCGTCCTTGAATATTTCAACTCGACCCACGGC
>QFPJ01000122.1 GCA_003241685.1 Sphingopyxis macrogoltabida | reverse complement strand
CGAAGCGGTCAGCCGCGAGCTGTCGGCGCAGCTGGACGTCAACGATCCGATCAGCGGCCGCTACACCCTTGAAGTGTCCTCGCCGGGCATCGACCGGCCGCTGTTCACGCCGGCGCAGTTCGCGCGCTTCATCGGCGAGAAGGCCAAGCTCAGTCTGAATCTGCCGGTCGAGGGACGCCGCCGTCTGCAGGGCGCGATCCGCGCCGTCGACGGCGACCGCATCACTATCGACCAGGACGGCGTCGAATTCGTCGTCGTCCACGACAACGTACAAAAAGCGCGCATAGTCCCCGACTATGCGGCGCTGGGCCTGGCGCCCGAAAAGCCGGCCGGCAAGGCCGGAGCAAAGCCCAAGCCGGGGGCTTCCAAAGCCGGCAGCGCCAAACCCGGCGCCCCCAGGCGCAAGCCAAACAAATGAACATTGCCGGCGTCGACGACGCCGGCCGGAGTGACGAGCGATGAGCAAAGAACTGTTGCTGGTGGTCGACGCGGTCGCCAACGAGAAGGGCGTCGACAAGGCGGTCATCTTCGACGCGATGGAGGCGGCGCTGGCGTCGGCGGCGAAGAAACGCTACGTCGATCAGGACGTCTCCATCCGCGTGTCGATCAATCGCCAAAGCGGCGACTACGAGACGTTCCGGCGCTGGGAAGTCGTCGCCGACGACATCGTCATGGAGTCGCCCGAGCGCATGATCCGCCTCATGGATGCCGAGGACGAGAAGCCCGGCTCCACGATCGGCGACTTCGTCGAAGAGCAGATCGAAAACCCCGAATTCGGTCGTATCGCCGCGCAGGCCGCCAAGCAGGTCATCGTGCAGCGTGTGCGCGAAGCCGAGCGCGCCCAGGTCGTCGACGCGTTCCGCGACCGCATCGGTGAACTCATCACCGGCGTCGTCAAGCGCGTCGAGCGCGGTTCGGTCTATCTCGATCTCGGCGGCAACGCCGAGGCCTACATCGCCCGCGACAAGACCATCCCGCGCGAGACCGTGCGCACCGGCGACCGCGTGCGCGGCTATCTGTACGACGTGCGCGCCGAAGCGCGCGGTCCGCAGCTGTTCGTCTCGCGCACGGCGCCGGAATTCATGATGGAGCTGTTCAAGCTCGAGGTGCCGGAAGTCGGCCAGGGTCTGGTGCAGATCAAGGCCTGCGCCCGCGACGCCGGCGACCGCGCCAAGATCGCCGTGCTCGCGACCGATACGCGCACCGATCCGATCGGCGCCTGCATCGGCATGCGCGGTTCGCGCGTACAGG
>QFPJ01000028.1 GCA_003241685.1 Sphingopyxis macrogoltabida | reverse complement strand
GAAAATCGCTGCTTCTTCATCGACGTACCTCCTCTTCAAGGAAAATCCGCCGGAAATACTAACATTACATCTGGACCACTTTCGCCGTGTCACCTCAGGTGCGAAGGCCGCAACTGACGCCACTTTCTCGACGCTCGGCCTGCGGACGGCAACCCGCTTCGATCTCGGAAGCGCCCAGGCGACTTTCCGAGCCGGGGCAGGCTGGCGTCATGCGTTCGGCGATCGTACGCCGGTCACGCAGATGCGCTATGTCGCCGGCGGCAACATCTTCCAAGTCGCCGGTTTGCCCGTGACACGCGATGCCGCCACCGTCGAGGCCGGGCTTGAAGTGGCAATCTCCGGCAAGGCTAGCCTTGGCATTTCCTATAGCGGCCAGTTCGGCGACCGGCTCTCCGACCAGACTGCCCGGGCGAGCTTCATCTTTAAGTTCTGATGAAAAAATGAGTGGACGGGCCGACAATTCAGAACGGCATTGGTCGATAAGTTGCCGCTGGGTCGCACCAAAGGCTGTCAGGAGGAGGAAGGTTACTCGGCCTCCTCCTGACCCGCTTGCATCGCCAGGCACCCGAAAAAACGATCATGGAGACGCTGACCTTGGACAAAACTGTTGATCTGAGGCCATTTTGAACGGGATCATGTCAAATAGTCCATGTTTCCGGGTCCTGATGCCGGTTGTTTAGTTCCGGTATGTGATGGTGTGGCTCCATATTGAAAACATCCGGTTTACCGTGGCGTGGAAGAGAAATTGCTACGCTTTTGCTTCACGAATTGAATCCGGGTTCGGATGTGCGATCCGAAGCCGCGGTCTGAAGTCTTCGGGGCAATCTCTTGCGGACGATGCGTCTTGCGCGGCGCGCACCGCCTCCTGCACACAATGATCCGAAGTCACTTTGGCGCGATCGGATTTGTGTACTGCCTCGGGGGATTTTATATCGGGTAGATGGATAGTCCCGACACATTCTCCTTATCCGCGCAAGTTCTCGCGAAGCTCGACGTTCCTTTCGAGCGGCTGTGCGAGCGCGCCGGCGTGCCGGTATCCCGGGCGCTGAATACCGAGGACTTCTTTCGTATATGAGAAGCCGTCGAAGAGGAGTTCGGCGACCGGTCGGCAGGCTTGCGGTTCGGCGCCGCTGCGGTCGACGGGGGCTATAGTGCGGCGGGAATGGTCGCCCTGCACGCGCCGGATTTTCGCCAGGCGCTCGCGGCGCTGGCCCGATACAAGCGCTTGACATGTCCCGAACTGGTCGAGGTCGAGATCGATGGTGGCGAGGCGGCGGTACGCTATCGATGGCTTGAAGCCACCGGCGCGGTGCCGCGCTTGCTCGTCGATATGACGATGGCCTCGCTGCGGGAGGTGGCACGGCGCGGCACCGCCGGGAAAGCGGTGCCTCTCCGATTGGAATTGTCGCGCCGGTCGAGGGACAGGGCGTTGCTGGAGCGCCACTTTGAATGCCCGGTCATCTTCGGGGCCTCCCATGACGCCATGATCTTCGATCGGGGCGTGCTCGACGTGCCATTGGTCACGGCCGATAGCGGCGCGTTCTCGCGGCTGCTCGCGGATCTGGAGCATCGGATTACGCAAGGCGAGGGGCTTACGCCCATCGTGGGCGAAGTACGCATCGCGATCGCGCGGCAACTTAGCGAAGGGCGCCGGCCCGGCATTGCGGCGGTCGCGCGCCGCCTAGGCGCCAACCCCCGCACCCTTCAGCGGCGGCTCGACGCATCTTCGAGCCAGCCGCCGCGCGAGGGTAGGTCGCAAATCATCGCCTAGACCCGATAGAAAATAGCATATATGAGTCTACGCTCAATTATGGAGGATTCATGAGTTCGACGCCTGCCGCGACGCTATCGCCTGAACGGGATCTGACGGAGAGCATGCGCGACGCCATGCGACGGATCGCCTCCACCGTGCATATAATAACGGCAATGGATGCAGATGGCCCGTTAGGCATGGCGGCGACCGCCGTCTCTTCGCTGTCGTTCGATCCGCCGAGCCTGATTCTGTGCGTCAATCGTAACGCGACGATGTCGGCGTCGCTCAAGTCCGGTGCAAGTTTTGCCGTGAATGTCCTCCACCAGCAGCAGGTCGCGCTGGTCGCCCCATTTTCCACCAGTTCGCTAAGGCATCAACGTTTCGCGGATTCGGGCTGGAACATGGATGGACCTGCGCCAGCGCTGGACAATGCGCAGGCGGTGCTCAGCTGCGTGGTGGACGAGTGCCGGCCTTATGGGTCTCACATCATCATCGTCGGCCTCGTGAAGAGCGTCGTGGTCCGGGATGACGTCGATCCCCTATTATATCTGGATGGCGCGTTTCGGGGGGTATTTGCGCCCGAAACGCCGGGTGATCGTCCCGAGACCTAGGATCGGGACCTTGGGCGTCAGAAGCCGCGTTCCAAAGCCTTCGACCTGTCCGTTAGCGGGACGCGCAGGCCGGGCTGGCGGACCTCGCTGTGGTTCGCCGGCCGCTCGAATATTCGGTGCACCATCGGAACGAAGAATTCGAGCGGTAGCGACTGAAAATCGGGGTCGAAGCTCTCCTGATCCCATAGTTCGCAGAAATCCGCGCAATCCTGATAATAGGGATGGCCAGCATGCCGGTCGCGCTTGTTCTGGTCGCCGCCGACATAATGCCCATAATAATACATCTGGAAATCGGCATGATGTTGCACGGCCCAGGTACATTGCTCCCGCACGAAGGGGCGCAGGATCGATGCGGCATATTCGTCGTGATTATACGGGGCAAAGACGTCGCCAATATCGTGCAGCAGCGCCGAGACGACCCAATCCTCGTCCGCGCCCGACTGCCACGCCCGCGTAGCGGTTTGCAGCGAATGTTCCAGCCGGGTGATCCGGTATCCCGGCAGCGAATCGCTCAGCGTGTCCATGAAAGCCAGCAGTCGGTCGGCGGTGCCGGTCGCATATTGGGCTTCCAGATCGTGGAGCATACGATATTCGTCGCGTGTGCCGTCCTTCATGCGAATAAAAGATACTGCATTCATCGAGACGAGCTCCGTTGCTATGGTCGCCCACGATATATATGAGCCCTAACTCAAAATCTACATCAATCCATAGGATATTGGGAGATATCTGAGGCCGGGAGAGCGAGCTGTGCTTGCGCTTCGCGGCCGCATGTTCAAAAATTGCGCTGGACGCGATCGATTCACACAGGGCAGGCCACAATGGAAATCAACTTCATCCGGTTTCTCGAGCAGCGTTTGGCCGATGATCCGCCGAAACGCAAAGGGGCTCGGACACGGCTGCTGTTGTTGATCGCGGCGGCGAATGTCCTGTCCGAGCAGGGCTATCACTCGCTGCGGCTGCGCGATGTCACAGACCGGGCGGGATTGGCCGAAGGGACGATCTATGCGCATTTCGGTGATCGCCCGCGGGTCATCAACGAGGTGATGGGCACGTTCCTCAACGATTTCCTGTGGAATCACCTGGCAGCCTATTCGAACCTCGAAAATCGGGGACGCCGGGCCGCTGCCTATAGTTCGCTCAGTCAAGCCATGCGGCACTGGTTCCTGCTGGCGCGCGAGAATCAGGGGTTGATGCGGTCCAGTTATCAAATGAGCGACGATGAGCCCACTTTTGCCTCTCAGATCCAGCTGTTCAACTTCAACTGGACCCGCCAGGTGACGCTGGCCTATCTTCAGGATGACGCGGATGCCGACATGGGGGCTGCGCTGCTGCTGACCTATGCGATCAAATATATGATGAATGAGATGACGCGCCGCCTGATCATTTTCCCTGATCCCATGCTTTTGGGATCGTTGGAAAAAATGGGGGCCGACGATGATGTCGTCGCGGACGCGCTGAGCTTGATCTGGCTGCGCCTGCTCTATCCCGACGAACCGATGCCGACAGGGGTGACGGGATTGCTGAAGGATGTGATGAGCTGGATCATGCCGCAGGGGGCGGGGGAGGCGTCCATCCCGGTGCCCCAAATCTCGTAGCAGCGGCCGGGACAGCGGCCGATCGCTCATCCCCCGCGGCCGGAAAGCCCCCGGATCAGCGATGTCAGGGGCGGCGGATGATCCCTTCGTTGCCTGGGATCACCCGCCTGGGAGAGCCTGCTTTAGCCGTCAGTATTTATAGTTGAAATCGACGCCGAAGATCCGCGGCGTTCCGACGATGGCGGTCAGGACGCCGAACGGGTCCGAGAGGTCGGCGTTCCAGACCAGATATTTCTTCTTGGTCAGATTGCGCGCAAAGGCGCCCAGTTCATAGCGGCCGTCTTTCAGACTGAAGGAAATCCGGGCGTTGTGCAGCCAATAGGACGGCTGCGCGGTGTACGGATTGTTCGACGGGTCGAAGAACATCGTGCTGCGGTAGTTTGAGTCCCAGTGGAGCGTCAGTTCGTTGTCGCCTAGCGGTTTGCGCCAGTCGGCCGAAAGCGTCAGGCTGGTGGACGGCGCCTGGGCCAGCTTGTTGCCCGAATAGTCGGGTTGCGTCGGATCGCGGCCCGACACAAACTCTTTCAGACGCGAATTGAGCAGGCCGAGCTGACCCATCAGCGTCAATTCGCTGGTCGGCCGGATCGTCAGATCGGCATCGATGCCGTAAACACGCGACTTCTTGGCATTGTCGAGCGCGAAGAAGGACGGTTCGCCGGGGATCGGGCTCGGCACCAGGACTTGGACCTGCTGATTGCGATAATCATTGTAAAAGGCCGCCAGGTTGAACGTAACGGCGCGATCGAACAGGCTCGACTTGAAGCCCGCCTCATAAGCGGTGACCGTCTCCGGCTTGAATGCTTGCAACTGCAGTTCGCGCAGGCCCGGATCGCTGCTCAGGAAGCCGCCGTTGAACCCGCCGCCCTTATAGCCGGTCGAAAAATTCACATAGGCCATCAAATCGGGCGAGAAGCGATAGTTTGCGCCGAGGCGCCAGTTGAATTTTTCTTCCGACAGCGAGTTGTCGACGGTCGACACGTTGGTCGGCGGTCCGAAATTGTCCTTGCCGCCCATCTGGAAATTATCGAAGGACGTCGACGCGAAACGTTTCTTGTCCCATGTGTAGCGCGCGCCGGCGATCAGGCGCAGCCCATCGGCCACTTCCACCTCACCCTGTCCGAACAGCGCGAACGACTTGGTCTTCTGGCGGTTCAACGTGCTCTGAATATTGGCAACGCCGTCGGCGCCACCAGGCCCGAGCAGATCGTCGAGGTCGAGAAGGAGCGACAGCGGCTGATCCTGCGTCAGCACTTCGGACAGGAAATAGGCGCCGGCGACCCAGTTGTAATTGCTCTCGGTCTGGCCGGCACGCAGTTCCTGGGTAAATTCCTCCGACCGCGTCGTATAGTCGATTTCCAGGCTGCGAACCGCCGACGAATCGGTGTCTTCCGCCTGAAAGCGCTTGGCATTGTCATAGCCGGTCAGGGAGACCAGATCGATGCTGCCCAAGCGATAATCGATGCGGAGCGTGGTCTGTGAATCGGTGAGGGTCGACTTTTCGTTGCGGTTATAGTCGCCCTCATAAAAGCCGGGGCGACCGCCATAGCCGAACAGGTCCACGCACTGCATCGCATAGACGTCGGCGACGGAGCATCTCGCACCGGTCAGGGGATCGAGCGTGCCATAGAATTTATACATGGCGGCGCGGGTCTTCGACCGCGTGAACTGTTCCTTGAGCAGGATGCTGAGATCATCGGTCGGCGTCCAGAGCAGTTGCGCGCGGATCGCGTAATTGTTGGTGCCGTTTTCGTTCCGGTCGCGGAAGAAGTTTTTCGTATAGCCGTCCGAATAATTATAAACGGCCGCGATGCGTCCCGACAGGGTCGAACCGATCGGGCCGCCCAGCGCGCCTTCCACATTGACGGTATCGTAGGAGCCATATTCGGCATGCGCGCGGGCGGTGAAGCTGTCGGTCGGCTTGGCCGAGATCAGGTTGACGGCGCCGCCGCTGGTATTCCGGCCATATAGGGTGCCTTGCGGGCCCTTCAGGACCTCGATGCGCTCCAGATCGAAAAAGCCCGATCCCTGCGCAATGGGCGAACTGATGTAGAATTCGTCGTTGTAGATGCCGTTCGGGCCGGAGTTGTTGGTATTGAAATCATTGAGTCCGATCCCGCGGATCGTCACGCTGGGCTGGCTGCCCGCGCCGGCCGGCGCGGTGATGGAAACATTGGGCGTAAACTGTGCCAGATCCTGCGGGCTGTGGATGCCGCGGTCGGCCAGGGCATCCGAACCGATGGCCTGAATCGAAATCGGCACCGATTGCAGATTTTCACTTCGCCGCTGCGCAGTGACGACAATTTCGCCCTGGATCGGTTCCGCGGCTTCTTCCTGGGCCGGCGGCATCGTTTGAGCGGCGGCCGTGCTGGCCGCGAAGAGGACCGCCATACTCGCCCCTCGAAGAAGGACCTGGCGCGCTGCGCAGATTTTCGACGTTATCATGACAGTTCCCTTTTTGTTGAGACGGGCGGTGCTTTATCTGTCCTTGCCCGACATCGTGACAATATTTGAGGTGTGACTCAAATTATTGAGCCCGTCAAGATGCTGGACGAAAATGGGCGTTTTCCGGGATTTTTCCTGAAGAGACTCGGGCGCCGGGGCGCGCGATGCGCTCAATATTGAGCCTTGCTACCCAATTGGAAATATGAAAAACGAGTTACGACTCAAAAAAATAGAGGTCCCATTGGTCGCTGCTGCCTTTTCAACCCATGGTCCCTTCATCGAAAGCCGGCGGGTCCTGACGGCGGCCTTGGTTATTGGCAGCGTCGTGCTGCTGGTCTTCGGCCTCGAACCGTTGCTGCTGGGCAGCATCGTGGACCGCGGCCTGCTTGATCAACGGTCTGTTGGCGCGTTGCTGACTGTCGAGATATTCTCGGTCGCATTGGGCGCCGCGGTCGGGCCGCGCCTGATGAACCGGCGTTTGCGCGCCAAGCTCGTGACGGCATCGATACTCCTCGCGATCGTCAATCTTTCGACCCTGGCCGCGACCGGTGCGGGACAGATCTTCGCGCTGCGATTGGCGGCCGGATTGCTGGAAGGGCTGCTCCTCGCCTGCGTCAACCTGATCGCGGCGCACAGCCGTCGTCCGGAACTGATGAGCGGGCTGTTGCTGGGACTGGGATGTCTGCCGCAGATATTGTTCGCCTATCTGATCCCGGTCGCCCTCGATCCGATGTTCGGGCGGCTCAGCGTATTTCTGGTCCTGGCGGCGTCGGCCCTTGTCGCGGCGCTTTGCGCGCCGCTTCTGGTCGACCGGGTGCAGGTGGCCGACGGCGATGGTGACGGGAGCGGGAAGGGCGGCCGGTGGCCGGCCGGGCTGATCCTGTTCGGCGTTGCCGTGTTCATCCAGAATTGCGGAATGGGCGGGCTGTGGGGCTATGCGGAACGGTTGGGCGTGGCTCGCGGCCTCGACGCGAACCAGATCGCATCGGCATTTGCGGCATCGCTGTTCGGTCAGGTCGTTGCCGGGCTGGCCGGGGCCTGGCTGGCGCGCCGCGTCGCGGCCTTCCCTCTGCTCGTCGTCGGCGGGATACTCCAGATTGCGGTGGTTTGCGTTCTGGGCATCAGCAGCAGCGTGCTGGTGTTTTCGGTGGCTATCACACTGTTCAGCCTGTTCTGGCCCTCGTTGCAGCCTGGCCAGCTGGGCGTGTTCATCCGGGCCGAACCGACGCGCCGCGCAGCGGTGATGATGAGCCCCATCGTGCTTCTGGGCAATGGCGCTGGGCCGCTGATGCTGTCGGCCGGGGTCGGCTCGGGGACCGGCGGCGTGGTCGGCGGTGTATGGCTGGCCGCCGGCCTGGTGGTCGCGGGCCTGATCACGACCATCATCGCATTGCACATGCTGTCGCGCCCCGGCCCGGCGACGATACCGCTGTTCAGGGTGGGCGAACTTCCCGGCTGATCGGATCGTTCGACCGCTATGGTCCTATATTCCCGCTTCGCGGCGCGCCAGGTCCGTCGGGCCAGCCGACTGCGGCCGCGATGGGGGACGGGCGTTTCTCCGCTGGTTGCGAAAGGGACCGGCCGGCCGTCGGTTCGCGCCCGTGCCTCGTCCGCAATATTCGCCGATTCCGTTAAGGCCGATCCCCGCCTTAAGCGGGCCTGTATTCGCCGATGCGCTGTTTGAGCGAGGCGAAGAAGAGATCGGATTGGGCGCGTTCGTCCTCGAACTGCCGACGGACGTGCATCGCCAGATTGTCGCTGACCGGCGCCAATGGCCGGCCGCTGGCCGCCGCAATCATTTCCAGCCGGCACGCGATCTCCAGATAATAAAGATCATCGAAGGCGTAGGAGACTTTCTCGCCGCACACGATCACGCCATGATTGGCGAGAAAGGCGATATCCCGGCCGTCTATCGCCGCGGCGATGCGTTCGCCCTCCGTCGCGTCCAGCGCCAGTCCGCCATAGGTGGAATCATAGGCGATGCGCCGGTGAAAGCGCATCGCGTTCTGCGACAGCGTCGTGTCGGGCACTCCATCCTTCGTCAGCGTCAGCGCCGTTGCATAGGGCATATGCGTGTGCAGGACGCATTGATGCCCCGTTCCCCGATGGATCGCGGCATGGATGAAGGCCGCCGTGGGTTCCACGTCGTGGCGGCCGGCCAGTCGCTGCGCATGGGCGTCGACCAGCACGATATCGTCCGCCGTCATCATGCTCCAGTGGATGCCGCGCGGATTGATCAGGAAGCGGTCGGACCCGTCGGTCAGCATCAGGCTGAAATGATTGCAGATGCCTTCCGAATAGCCGAAATGGTCCGCGGCGCGCAGCGCCACCGCCAGATCGTGGCGAGCCGCCTGAACGACCGGGCTTTCATAAAGTTCGTCAATCGTCATCGGAAACGATGCATCCCATCTGTCTGTGCGTCGCCAGGCGGCGATCCCGGGTTCAGCCTCCCGTTCCGGGCGGCTGAACCACGGCCGTTACGAGCATGCGCATCGGCCCCTTCGCATCCAGCACCATCCGCGCACCGCGGGGGCGGTGAAACAGCTTGCCGGGGGTCAGCGTGACCGGCTCGGCTCCCTGAAGGCCGATATCGACCTCTCCGGAGACGATCACGGCGGTTTCGGAATAGGGCAGGCCTTCGCTGTCCAGATAGCCGCCCGGCGTCTGCCACAGCACGACGTAGGTATGGCTGTCCGCGTCGTGATGCAGCAGCCGCTGGCTTGCGGACACGTCGGGCGATGAGGTCTTCACCGGTTCAAAGCCCTCGTCGGAGTAAATGTCGATCATATGGGTCATCCGTTCCTCCCGCGCCTCAAGCCGCCACGGATGTTTGTTCGCGCTCGATCGCATGGATCGTGGGCAGCGCTTCAGCGGCGAACAGCCGCATGCTCGATTCGACGAGATCATAGGGCAGGCCGGCAAAGCTGCACGTCAGCACCAGATCATGGCCGCCGGTGATCGCCACGCGCTGGCGGTATTTCTCGATGATCTGCTCGGGCGTGCCCCACAACTGGTTCGCTACATAGGCTTCGAACAGGGCTTCCTTGCCGGCCGCAATCATCATCTGCTGGCCGGCGGCATAGGCTTCATACCCCTTCACCTTCGACCAATCGACATCGATCAGACGGTAATGGCCGAGGATGGTCACCAGGTTCTTGGCCGCATATTCGCGCGCGATGCGCTCGGCTTCCGCTGCGTCCTCGTGGCAGAACATCACTTCCGCGATCGTGGGGCGCGGCGCCTCGCGGCCGAAGGTTTCCTTGAAAATCTCGCGGTGCGCCGTGATGCTGGGCATGAGCGCTTCGATGCCGCCTTGATTCACCGTGACGATGCCGGCGCCCAGCTTTGCCACCGAGGGGACGGAGTCGATCGACGTCGCCGCGGAGAACAGACGGCCATCCAGCGGGCGTGGCATGCGCGGGCGAATCTCGACGCGGGGTTGTTTGAAGAAATCGCCGTCATATTCGGCGACGCCGCTACGCAACGTCTCCGTGATGAAGCGGGTGGCTTCGTCGAACCGTCCCCGGGCTTCCGCCATGTCCACGCGGAAACCGTCATATTCGTCCTTGGCAAGGCCGCGGGCAAAACTGACCAGAAGCCGCCCGTCGGTGATCGTGTCCAATTGCGCGATATTTTCCGCGATGCGCAGAATGTCATGATGCCACGGGACCACGATCGCCCCCAGGCACAGCTTGATCTGCTTCGTCTTGGCGGCGAGGTTGGCGAGGACAATGAAATTATTGGGGCAAAGCGCATAATCGTCGAAATGATGTTCGACGGCATTCAGCATGTCGAAGCCCATATCCTCGGCCGCGATGGCCAGCCGAAACTCGTTGGCGTACATCTCCTCATCGCTCATCGCGGGCTGGAAATAGTTCGAGAAGTTCAAGTTGACGCCGACGCTCATGTTTCAGGTCCTTCCTGGTTCGCTAATTTGGGTCATGCACTCGTTCCGTAGCCCGGAATGAACGGGCGCCGGGAATCCTTCGGACATTGCCGAGCACGGCATTTCCTTTAATCGAGTGATGACTCAATTTTTTGATCTAGTCAACGCCCCAATAGCGCGACAGCGGAAAATCGATCGCGGGATATGCTCGAGCGTCCCGGAAGCGCCGCGATATTCGGGATTGACAAAAACGAGTCATAACTCAATTCTGTGACGATTGAGTGGCGGAGCTTTGGGTAATGATGGTGCGAAGGATTACATTGCGGGTCGGCACGGTCGGCATGATTATCCTTGGCGTGCTGGCGGGCTGCTCCGGGCCGTCGCAGCCTCCGATTGCGAGTCGCGGAAATGATTGGGCCAGCCATGGTCAGGATGCGTCCGAACAGCGTTTCAGCACGCTGGACCAGATCGATACATCGACGATCGACAAGCTGGGCCTGGCCTGGTCGCTCGATCTTCCGGACGAATCGATCCTCCAGGCGACGCCGATCGCTGTGGACGGATCGATCTATTTCCCCGGCGGCAATGGCAAGGTCTATGCGGTCGATGCGGAAAGCGGGGCGCTGCGCTGGACCCATGACGCCCAGCCGATGATGGTCAACGGCAAGGTGTCGTCGCGCATATATGGCGCCAATCGCGGCGTCGCCTATTGGGAGGGCAAGGTCTATACCGCCACCCGATCGGGTCATCTGATCGCGCTGGACGCCAGGACCGGGGAGGTGGTCTGGGACACCGATTTCATCGCGCCCGGAACGCGCACCACCAGTTCTGGGGCGCCGCGGGTTCTGGGCGACAAAATCATCATCGGCACCAGCGGCGCGGATATTGGCGGGCGCGGATATGTCACGACGATGGACGCCCGCACCGGAAAGATATTGTGGCGCTTCTTTACCGTACCCGGCGACCCGAAACAGGGTTTCGAGGATGCCGCGATGGAAATGGCGGCCAAGACCTGGTCGGGCGAATGGTGGAAATATGGCGGCGGCGGAACCGTCTGGAACGGCATTACCTATGATCCCGAATATCGCCAGGTACTGATCGGGGTCGGCAACGGAGGGCCGTGGAACTGTCATTATCGTGGCAAGGCGGGTGACGATAATCTGTTCCTCGCATCGGTCGTCGCGCTCGACGCCGATACGGGCAAATATAAGTGGCATTACCAATATAATCCCCACGAATGCTGGGACTGGAAAGCGACTAGCGATATCGTCCTGGCCGACGTCAGGATCGGTGATACACCGCGCAAAGTGATGATGCAGGCGCCCAGCAACGGGTTTTTCTATGTCATCGACCGCGCGAACGGAAAGCTGATCTCGGCCGAGGCCTATGCCAAGCAGAATTGGGCCGAACGCATCGACCTGAAAACCGGACGGCCGGTTGAAAAGCCGGGCATCCGGTATGAAAACGGCCCTGTCGTCATCTATCCCAGCTATAATGGCGCGCACAGCTGGCAGGCTTCGTCCTACAGCCCGAAGACCGGGCTGGTCTATATTCCCTATTGGCAGCTCGGCATGCGCTTTTCCGTCTCGCCGCTGTCCGACGAACTGCTGCATCATGAACCCGGCAAGGATCGCGGGCGCGTCGGCGTCGACACCGCTTATTATGTCGATCCGAAGGATCCGATGGACGGCCGCGGCTCGCTGATCGCATGGGACCCCGTGGCCCAGAAGATAAAATGGCGTTTCGACCGCCCGGTCGGCATCATGGGCGGCGCGATGAGCACGTCGGGCGACCTGGTCTTTCAGGGCGATCTGACCGGCCGCTTTTCGGCCTTCAACGCCGGCACGGGCAAGGAGCTTTGGCATTTCGATGCGAAGCTGGGCATCATCGCGCCGCCGATCACCTATTCGGTGAAGGGCAAGCAATATGTGTCGGTCCTGTCCGGCCCCGGCGGCGGGACGGCGGAGGGCGGAACGCCGGGCATGTATCAGGGCTGGAAATACGGGCTTCAGACGCGGCGGCTGCTGACCTTCGCGATCGGCGGCAAGGCGGCGCTGCCGCCGACGCCGCCGCCCGATTTCACGGTCAACGCCATCGACGTGCCCGGCGTCGTGATCGACCCCGCCAAGGTCGAAAAGGGCGCGATCTATTATGCCTTTGCCTGCGGCGCCTGCCACGGGGCGGAATTGCACTCCGCGGGGACGGCACCTGATCTTCGCGAATCGGGCATGGCGGCGGACTATGCCTCGTTCGCGCAGGTGGTGCAGGGCGGCGCCCTGCAGGCGCGCGGGATGCCGAAAGTCGACATCGGCGACGAGGATCTGCGCAACATATATCAATATATCCGTTGGAGCGCCCGCGAGGCCAAGGCCGGTCGCGGTCCGGGCGTGGCCAAGTGACGCCGATAGAAACAATGTCCATCGAATTCAGGAGGTCGCTCGTGTCACCTATCAATCCCATCGCGGAATCGGGGGCAAGCCCGCGATCCAGGCGGTCGCGCAGCCGCTTTCGCGGCGCCGCCATGCTGGTACTGTTCGCGAGTCTGGCGCTGGCCGGATGCAAAAGCGGCAGCAGCGGGCCGCTGAACGACGACTGGGCCATGCACGGCCACGACGCGGCGGAACAGCGCTTCAGCCCGATGACGCAGATCGACGAGGATAGCATCGATCGCCTGGGGCTGGCCTGGTCGCTCGACCTGCCCGACGAAGTATCGCTGGAGGCGACGCCGCTGGCAGTGAACGGCAAGCTTTTCTTCACCGGCGGCTATGGCAATGTCTATGGCGTCGATGCCGTGACCGGCAAGATGGATTGGGTTTATAATCATAACGCGATGGAGGCGGCGCCAGAAAACGCCGCGCGCATGTTCGGGGTCAATCGCGGCGCCGCCTATTGGGACGGCAAAGTCTATGCGGCGTCGCGCGACGGCGTGATGGTGGCGCTCGACGCCCGCACCGGCAAGCCGCTGTGGACCACCAAATTCGCCTATCCCGGGTCCAAGGCGACCAGCACGGGCGCGCCGCGCGTCATGGACGGCAAGGTCATCATCGGCAGTTCGGGCGGCGACTATGGCGCGCGCGGTTTCGTGACGGCGATGGACGGGCGCACGGGCAAGGTGCTGTGGCGGTTCTTCGTCACGCCCGCCAGCGCGGCCGATGGCGAGGGCAAGGATACCCCGGCGGACAAGATCGCCGCCGCGACCTGGTCGGGCGACTGGTGGACGCTGGGCGGCGGCGGCGGTGGCAGCCCCTACAGCGGCATCACCTATGATCCGCAGCTCAAGCAGGTCTATATCGGCACCGGCAATGGCAGTCCGTGGAACTGTCACATGCGGTCAAAGGATGGCGACGACAATCTGTTCCTCGCCTCGGTCGTCGCGCTCGACGCCGATACGGGCGAATATAAATGGCATTATCAATATAATCCGCGCGAATGCTGGGACTGGAAAGCGACCAGCGAGATGATCCTGACCGACATGAAGGTCGGGGACCAGACGCGCAAGGTGTTGATGCAGGCGCCCAGCAACGGTTTCTTCTATGTGATCGACCGGCAGACGGGCAAGCTGTTGTCGGCCGATGCCTATGCCAAGCAGAACTGGGCCGAGCGGATCGACCTGAAAACGGGCAAACCCGTCGAACGGCCGGGAATCCGGTTCGAAAACGGGCCGATCACGCTCTATCCCGGCCCGCTGGGCGCGCATAATTGGCAGCCGTCGTCATACAGTCCGCAAACCGGCCTTGTGTACATGCCCTATATCCAGGCGGGCATTACTTATGCGGCCGATCCGCAGGCGCTGGAGATGCTGAAGACGGCGGCGGGCAAGATCCGCTATCATCAGGGTGCCGGCATGATGACGGCGATCGATCCGAAGGACCCGATGGACGACCGGGGCTCGCTCATCGCCTGGGATCCGGTCAAAAAGAATATTCGCTGGCGGGTGGATTATCCGACCCAATCGACCACGGGCACGGTCGTTACGGCGGGCGGTGTGGTATTCCACGCGACCTTGCAGGGGCATCTCTACGCCTATGACGCGGCCACCGGCAAACGCCTGTGGAGTTTCGACACCAAGGTCGGAATCGTCGCGCCGCCCATCACTTTCGGCTTCAAGGGCAAGCAATATGTTTCCATCCTGACCGGACCGGGCGGCACGCCGGGCGAAGGCGGCTATCCCTCGCTGCAACAGGGGTGGAAATATGGCCTGCACCCGCGCCGCTTGCTGACCTTCGCGCTCGACGGCAAGGCGGTGCTGCCCGACACGCCGGCGCCCGATTTCAAGGTGGCGTCGCTCGACAAGCCTGATCTTCAGCTCGATCCGGTGAAGGTCGAATATGGCGCGCGCCTCTATCACACCTCGTGCAGCGCCTGTCACGGCGGCGAGGTGATCGGCGGCGGTGCGGCGCCCGATCTGCGCGAATCCTCCGCGGCTTTCGACCCGGTGACATTGCAGCAGGTCGTCACGGGCGGTGCGTTGATTTCGCGCGGCATGCCGAAGCTGGATTTCACATCGGCGGAACTGAACGATATTTATCAGTATATCCGCTACGCCGCGCGCGAGGAAATCAAGCAGCGGCAGGCGGCCGGGTCGAAGCCCAAGGCCCAATAGGAAGGACGCCGACACCGCCGGGCCATCCCCGGCTGTGTCGGACACCTCAAAAAAATCTGGTCAACCGGGTCAGGGGGCGGCGTAAAACCGCCCCCTTTTCGTCAAATGTCGCGCGTCGTGACAGTCAGCCCGGCCGCCTGCAACGCGGCGATCGCGCTGGCGGGATCGACGACCGTTTCGGGCAGCGCGATACCGCCGCCGTTCACCGGGGAATCGGCCAGGCCGCGCGCGATCAGCGCCGCCCCCAGCGCGGTCAGATGGGCCTGGCCCTGCGGATGCCGCAGGCTGATCTGACGCTTGCCCGGCTTTCCGTCGATAATGCCGCTCAGGACGATGTCGATGTCGGCGGAGGCTTCGCGCCCGGCTAGCGTTCCGGCCGAATCGCCGGTTCCGATCTCGAACCGCACATCGGCGGCGCCCGTTGCGGTGCCGGTGCTGACGACGTCCAGAACGCTCATCGCCTGAACCCCGTAAGCAGGGCCGTCGGCCCGCTCCGCCATGCGACCGGTTTCGGCGGCGGCAACCTGCCGCCAGGCGCCATCGCGGCGGATGACGGCCATATCCTTGCCGAAGTCCTCGGACGGCTGGGCCGTGAGCGGGCCGATCGGGTCGGCATAGTCGAACAGCGTCGTCATCAACACGCCGTCGACACGCTCAAACCCCCTTGCGGCGTCGAGAGCCGCCCAGGTGACGGCCCCGGCCATCCAGTGCGCCGCGGGCACGATCGGCCGGGACGGCTGGCGCTGCACGGCGGCGAACACCGTCGGTGCAATCCGGTCGGGACCGCGGGTGATCGTCAGATATGCCGCTCCGGCGTCGATGGCGGCAGCGACCAGCACCTCGCCCGGATCCTGAACGGCGGCGATGATCACGTCGCACCCGTCGAATACCGACCGGTCGGCGTCCGGATCGGCGACGTCGAACCGGGCAAGCGATGCGCCGACGGCCTCCGCCACGGCCCCATGGTCGTCCGGTGCCCGACCGACCAGAACAAGGTCGACCTCATCCATCGCGTCGCGCAATTCGCGCGCGATCAGCTTTCCCACGAGGCCATAGCCCCCAACAATTGCAATACGTGCCATGCCCGTTCATCCTTTCCGTCGTCAAATATCCTGCGCCGGTCCCGTCGGGATCAACATTCCGGCATGCTCACCGCCAAGCCTCCGCGTGACGTTTCCTTGTATTTGTCGTGCATGTCGCGGCCGGTTTCCCGCATCGTCGCGATCACCTGATCGAGCGAAACGAAGTGCTGCCCGTCGCCGCGCAGCGCCAGCGACGCGGCGTTGATCGCCTTGATCGCGCCGAACGCGTTGCGTTCGATACAGGGCACCTGCACCAGCCCGCCGATGGGATCGCACGTCATGCCAAGATGATGTTCCATGGCGATTTCCGCCGCATTTTCGATCTGCGCGTTGGTGCCGCCGAGTGCGGCTGCCAGGCCGGCGGCCGCCATCGCGCTCGCGGCCCCGACCTCGCCCTGGCAACCGACTTCGGCGCCGGAGATCGAGGCGTTGAGCTTGATGAGCGCACCGATCGCGCTGGCGGTCAGCAGGAAGGCATGCTCGCCGTCGCGATCGGCACCTGGCCAGAACTCGCGATAATAGCGCAGGACGGCGGGGATGACGCCCGCCGCCCCATTGGTCGGTGCGGTGACGATGCGCCCGCCCGCGGCATTTTCCTCATTCACCGCGATGGCGAACAGGCTGACATGATCCATGATCGCGTGCGGGGCCTGGCGATTGCGAAAGCGGTCGCTCGCCAGTTTCTGCTGCAAGGCGTGGGCGCGGCGCGGGACGCTGAGGCCGCCGGGCAATATGCCCTCGGTCGCCATGCCGCGATCGATGCAGTCCATCATCGCCGTAATGATGCGGTCGAGATGCGCGTCAAGCGCCACCGGGCTGGTCCGCGCCATTTCGTTGGCGCGCACGATCTCTGCGATCGACAATCCGTGGCGCCGGCCGGTCACGAGCAGTTCGGCCGCGTTGGTGAAAGGAAAGAGCGGCGATGCGTCGTCATCCGATGCTGGGTCGCCCACGCGGTCCTCCGGCGCGATGAAGCCGCCGCCGATCGAGCACCAGCGCTGGACGATGATCTCGGTGCCGTCGTTGTCCCAAGCCGTGAAGATCAGCGTGTTGGGATGCACCGGCGTGGCGCTGTCGCGGTCGAACAGAATGTCCTGGTCAAAATCGAACGCGATCGTCCGCCCGGCGATCGTCAGTTGCCGGCTGGTGCGCGTATCCGCCAGCAAACGGTCGATGGCGTCGGGATCGACGGTGGCCGGATCGTGCCCCGCAAGCCCCATCAGAACGGCGCGGTCGGTGCCATGCCCGACGCCGGTCCAGGCCAGCGAGCCGAGCAGCGTGCATGCGACACGCGTAAAATCCACCGTCTCCAAGACGTCCGCAAAGGCTCGCGCTGCCAGCATGGGTCCGACGGTATGCGACGATGACGGGCCGATTCCGATCCGGAACAGCTCGCGGACGCCGATCATGCAGGTGCGGGTCCGGAAGCGGCCGCTTCCAGATGGGCGGCAACATAGCCGGCGAAGGACCGCCATACCTCCAGGTGAAAGGATGCCGGAGCACGGCGCCACAGGATGATCTCGGCCTTGCGATACATGGTGCGCGTGCACATCCCGACGGGGAAGGCCGCCAGCCCCAGGTCGAGCGCGCACCCGCTGGCCAGCAGATATTCGGTATCGTCCCCGGTCAACGTCCATCCGACCTGTCGGTGGCTGACGTCGACCAGCGAGCAGGGCGTCTCCGCCAGCTGCGCCTGCCGGTCGCTGCACCAGTCCCGATCGGGACTGTGCCGCAACAGCCACTCGTCGGGACCGAGCCACAGCGCGTCACCGGCGGGACCGGTTTCGGCCCGGCACGCCTGTTGCGGCAGCGTCATGCCCAGAATTTCGGATACGGGCGCGATGGCGGAGGGGCGGCAGCGCAGGATCGCGCGGCCGGCGGCGGGCAGCGGGGTGGCAACGACGGCACCCGTCGCCAGCGATGGGGCGATGGCGGCTTCAGGCATTGACGCGGCTCCCGGTCGGATCGACAAAGACGGGGTCGACGACGTCGACCGCAATGGCGGGCGCGTCCGGCATCGGTACGATGAGCCGGCCACCGATTCTGGCCCGGCCGCCGGATACCATCGCCAGCGCGATCGATCGGCCCAGCGCGGCGCTGCGATAGGCGGAACTGACATGCCCCAGCGACGGGCCGGAGGTTCCCGGCTCGGCGACCTGCGCTCCCTCTTCCAGCAAAACCGCCGGATTCACGGTCAGCAGGCCGACGAGCTGCTTGCGCTGGGCATCCTGCATCGCGGGCCGCGCCAGCGACCGCTTGCCGACGAAGTCGGGCTTTGCCTTGCCGATCGCCCAGCTCAACCCGACATCGTCGGGCGTCGCCGTGCCGTCCGTTTCCTGGCCGACGATGATGAAGCCCTTTTCGGCGCGCAGTACGTGCATGGTTTCGGTGCCATAGGCGACCATGCCGTGCGCCTGTCCCGCCGCCCAGATCGCTTCCCACACCATGCGGCCGTGGCCCGACGGCACATTCACCTCGAACCCCAGTTCGCCGGTGAAACTGACCCGCATCAGCCGCATCGGTACACCGCAGATGGTGGCGTCGGCGATGCTCATATGGGGCAGCGCCTCCGCCGCCAGGTCGATGCCTTCGACCAGCGGGGCCAGCACATCGCGGGCCCGCGGTCCCTGCACCGCGATCACCGACCATTGTTCGGTGGTCGATGTCGCCCAGACATTCAGGTCGCCCCATTCGGTCTGAAGATAATCCTCCATCATCGACAGGACGCGCGCGGCGCCCCCGGTCGTTGTCGTGATGTGAAAGCGATCGGGCGCCAGCCGCCCCACGACGCCATCGTCGAGGACAAAGCCATCCTCGCGCAGCAGCACGCCATAGCGGCATTTCCCGACGCCCAGCTTGGTCCAGGCGTTGACGTAGAAGCGGTTCATGAACTCGGCCGCATCGGGCCCGACCAGTTCGATCTTCCCCAATGTCGATGCGTCGAAGATGCCGACGCCGTCGCGCACCGCGGCGCATTCGCGCAGCACGCTGGCTTCCATATCCTCGCCGGCTTTCGGGAAATAGCGCGCGCGCTTCCACTGGCCGACATCCTCGAACACCGCCCCCTGCGCCGCTGCCCATTCATGGATGGCGGTGGTGCGTTCCGGATCGAACAGCGCCCCGCGCGAGGGTCCCGCCAACATGCCGAAACTGACGGGGGTATAGGGCGGGCGAAAGGTGGTCAGCCCGATCGCCGGGATCGGGCGTCCGGTTATCTCGGACACGATGCCGAGCGCGTTCAGATTGGACAATTTTCCCTGATCGGTCGCCATGCCGGTGGTCGTGTAGCGCTTGACATGCTCGATCGAGACAAAGCCTTCGCGGGTCGCCAGTGCGATGTCCCTGGCCGTCACGTCATTCTGCCAGTCGACGAACGCCTTGTCGGCGCCCTTGGCAAAGGTGGCCGCCGTCGCGCCGATCGTCCCGCCCGTGCCGATCGCCCGCGTCAGCGCGACGGTCGGTGTCGGCGGCGCTTCGGGCCGCTTGTCGTCGTCTTGCGCGGCTGCCGCACGGCCGGCCGCCATCCCGTCGGCCAGGGCTTCTTGCAGCGCGAAAATGCCGCGCCCCGCGCCCGCACATACCAGATTTTCCGGCGAGGCTTCGGGAATATAGGCTTGAAGCGCTTCGTCCCAGCGCAGCGTACCGCGCGATTGGGAAAATAGGTGGACGCTGGGCGTGAAGCCGCCCGCCATCAGCACCGCATCGCATGGCAGCGTTTCGGTCCGGCCGTCCGCGTGGCGCAGGGTCAGCGACTGGACGCGGAGCCGCCCCGACGTCCCGGCGATGCTCGCCTGCCGGATGCACCGCACGCCGTCCGGACCGGCCGGCGGGTCGATATCGTCGCGCAAGTCGACGATCGCGGCGATATGCGCGCCAGCGTCGGCCAGTTCGGCGGCGGCGCGATAGGCGCTGTCGTGCGCCGCCACCATGACGATCCGCCGGCCGACCAGCACGCCGTGCCGCTGGAGGTAGCTGCGGGCGGCTTCGGCCAGCATGATGCCGGGCCGATCGTTGCCGGGGAAAACCAGCGGACGTTCGATCGCGCCCGCCGCGATGATCACGCGGCGCGCCCGAACCTGCCACAGACGTTCGCGTGGGGTTCCCGGCGCCGGGGCGGACAGGTGATCGGTCAGCCGCTCGGCAAGGCCGATCATATTGTGCGGATAATAGCCGAAGACCGTCGTGCGCGGGAGCAGGCGCACATTGGGCATGGCCGCAAGCGCATAGAGCGTCTTCTGGAGCCATGACCGGGCCGGTATCCCGTCGATGACCGCGTCGGCCGCCGCGCGCAGCGTCCCGCCCATCGCCGGCTGTTCGTCGGCCAGCACGACGCGCGCGCCGGACTGGGCCGCGGCCAGCGCAGCGCCCAGGCCCGCGGGACCAGAACCGACGACGAGCACGTCGCAATGGGCGTAGCGATGGTCATATCGATCCGGATCGGGCCTGTCGGGCGCCACGCCAAGCCCCGCCGCCTTGCGGATCAGCGGTTCGTATATCTTTTGCCAGGCCCTTCGCGGCCACATGAAGGTCTTGTAATAGAAACCGGCCGGGAGAAAGCGCGACAGCCGGTCGTTGACCGCCATCCGGTCGCGCTCCAGGCTCGGGTGACGGTTCTGGCTCGTCGCGCAAAGCCCGTCATAAAGCTCGACCTGCGTGGCCGGAAGATTGGGGGTGCGTCGGGCGTCGTCGCGCGCGATCTCGACCAGAGCATTGGGTTCATCGGCACCGCTGCCCAGGAACCCGCGCGGGCGATGATATTTGAACGATCGGCCGACCAGATGGACACCGTTCGCCAGCAGGGCGGACGCCAGCGTGTCGCCCGCGAAACCCGTATAGGACCGTCCGTCGAACGTGAATTTCAGCGGCCGGTTGCGGTCGATTTCGCCCGCCCCGTCCACGCGATAGGCATTGCCGGTCATGCGATTTCGCCCTTCGATGGTCGGGGATCGCCGATGCGGTACGTCGCGACGAACATGTCGCTTCGCGTGTCGCGCACGGCGTTGAAGAAGCGGGCGCAGCCGTGAATGTGACGCCACCGTTCGGCATGCGGGCCCTTCGCATTGGTGCGGACATACAGAAAGGTGGACCAGGCTTCGTCGTCGAGTTCGGCAGGCTGCAGCGGGCGGGCGATGTGAGCCTCGCCGCCATAGACGAATTCATTTTCGGGCCTGTCGCCGCAATAGGGGCAGCTTATGATCAGCATGGAAGGTCCTCAGTGAGCGACGGCGGCGGCGGCGGCTTCGTCGATCATGTAGCCGTCGCGAAAGCGCTCGATCGTGAAGGGGGCATTGATCGGGTGCGGCGCGTCGTTTGCGATGGTGTGCGCCAGCAGGTGCGCCGCGCCCGGCGTCGCCTTGAACCCGCCCGTGCCCCAGCCGCAATTGACATACAGGCCGGGCACGGGCGTCTTGGCGATGATCGGCGACCGGTCGGGCGTGACATCGACGATCCCGCCCCAGTTACGCAGCATCCGCATCCGCCGGAACTGCGGAAACAGTTCGCAGATCGCCTCCAGCGTGTCGGTGACGATGTGCATCCCGCCGCGCTGGGTATAGCTGGTATAGGCGTCGGTGCCGGCGCCGATCACCAGCTCGCCCTTGTCGGACTGGCTGATATAGGCGTGGATCGTGTTCGACATGACGACGCAGGGGAAAACCGGCTTGACCGGTTCGGACACCAACGCCTGCAACGGATAGCTTTCCAGGGGCAGGCGAACGTCGGCCATGCCAAGTACCATCGTGCTGTGCCCCGCGGCGGAAACACCGATCTTGCGCGCGCCGATGAAACCGCGGCTCGTCTCTACGCCAGCAATGGCGCCGTCGGCGCCGCGCCGGATGCCGGTGACCTCGCACTGTTCGATGATATCGACGCCCAATGCATCGGCGGCGCGGGCATAGCCCCACGCGACGGCGTCGTGGCGGGCGGTGCCGCCGCGGCGCTGCAACGCGGCGCCGAGTACGGGATACCGCATCGACGGGTCGATGTTGAGGGGCGGGCAATAGGCCTGGGCCTCTTCCGGCGAAAGCCATTCATTATCGACGCCGCTCAGCCGGTTGGCGTGGACGTGCCGCTTGAACACCTGCACGTCGTGAACCGTGTGGGCGAGCATCATCACGCCGCGCGGCGAAAACATGACGTTATAATTCAGCGCCTGGGACAAGCCTTCCCACCGCTGCACAGCATGATCGTAAAGCGCGGCGCTTTCGTCGAAGAGATAGTTGGACCGGATAATCGTCGTATTGCGGCCCGTGTTGCCGCCGCCGATCCAGCCCTTTTCGACCACCGCGATATTGCGGATGCCAAATTCGCTGGCCAGATAATAAGCCGCGCCAAGCCCATGACCGCCGCCGCCGACGATGATCACGTCATAGGCCGCCTTGGGGGTCGCCTGGCGCCATTGCGGTTTCCAGTTCCGCTGCCGGGTCAACCCGGCCTTCAGCAACGAAAAACCGGAAAAGTGCGAGCCGCTCACCTTCATCAACCCTGCGGCGTTTCGTAGATCGGAAAGCGGACCGCCATCATCGCGACGCGGGCTCGCACGGCGCGGGTGACGGATTCAAGGACCTCCTCGGAATGCGCGGCGTCCAATATGTCTCCGATCATGTCGGCGATCTGCACGAAATCATCGCCGTCGAAGCCGCGCGTGGTGAGCGCCGCGGTCCCCAGCCGGATGCCCGAGGTGACCGCCGGCTTTTCCGGGTCGAACGGGATGGCGTTCTTATTGCACGTGATTCCGGCGGCGCCCAGCGCCGCTTCGGCGACCTTTCCGGTTACGCCCTTGGGGCGCAGGTCGACCAGCACCACATGGGTATCCGTGCCTCCCGACACGATTGCGACGCCTCGGGCCACCAAGGCGTCGGCAAGCGTGCGGGCATTTTTGACGACCCGGGACGCATAGTCGGCGAAGTCGCTTGAGAGGGCTTCGCCAAAGGCGACGGCCTTTGCCGCGATGACATGCTGGAGCGGCCCACCCTGTATGCCCGGAAATACGGCCGAGTTGATCCGCTTCGCGATCGCCTCGTCGTTGGTCAGAATAAGGCCGCCGCGCGGGCCGCGCAGGGTCTTGTGGGTCGTCGACGTCACCACGTCCGCATATCGCATCGGGCTTGGGTGGGCGCCGCCGGCGACGAGGCCCGCGATGTGGGCCATATCCACCATCAGCTTGGCATCGACGCTGTCGGCGATCGCGCGGAACCGGGCGAAATCGATCTCGCGCGGATAGGCGGAGCCCCCGGCGATGATCAGCTTCGGATGATATTCCTGCGCCAGCTCGGCGACCGCGTCATAGTCGATGCGATGATCCTCTTCCCGGACGCCATATTGCACCGCATGCAGCCATTTGCCGGACAGCGTCGGTGCCGCTCCGTGCGTCAGGTGGCCGCCATGGGCCAGGCTCATTCCCAGGATCGTGTCACCCGGCTGGAGCAGGGCGAACATTGCCGCCATATTGGCCTGTGCGCCGGAATGGGGCTGAACATTGGCGAAGGCGGCGCGAAAAAGCCGGCGAGCGCGTTCGATCGCGGTCGATTCGATCACATCGACATGTTCGCATCCGCCGTAATATCGCCGCCCGGGATATCCCTCGGCATATTTGTTGGTCAGCACGGACCCCTGCGCCTGGAGTACGGCGGTGGAAACGATATTCTCCGATGCTATCATTTCCAGCTTGTCGTTCTGGCGACCAAGTTCGCAGGCGATTGCGGATGCGATGACGGGATCGGTTTCGACAAGTTCCCCGCCGAAGAAGGACGCCTCATCCGATCTGACAATTTGCGGCGGCATGTTCATCGTCACAATCTCCCCATGTTCAGCCGGCATCTTGACCGTGTTTGGGAAAGCGAAATTGTTTCGATGCGACGAATCATTTGAATAATCGCGACATTGCACCGCGGCGAAGCCATCAGGTGCTCCGGGCGGTCAATATATCCGGGAAGCGGCCATCAAATGGTCCGGGTCCGTGTGCCCTGACGTTCTGGCGGCGGACGGGGACACGCCATAGCGTGCCCGGAAAGTGCGCGAAAAATGGGCGGTGTCGGCGAAGCCCGCATCCTGGGCAATCCGCGTTAGCGACCGAGAAGTTTGGGTGGTCAGCCAGTGCGCAAATCGCAAGCGGATATCGCGGTAGGCCACTGCCGGCGTCTTCCCGAGCATCTTTTGAAAAGCGCGCTCAAGTTGCCGCCGGGACAGATGCACCCTATCGGCGATTTGCTCGATCGATAGCGGCTCGGCGATATTCTGTTCCATGAGCAGCAGCGCCCGTGCGACTTTTCCGGAGCCCTCGATCCCTAATGGCGGATGCGGCTGGCTGTCATTGCTACCCCGCAGTTGATCCAGCATCAGGACCTGGCCCGCCTTTTGTGCCACCGAAGCGCCGAGATGGCGTGTGATCAGCGAATGCGCCAGATCGGCCGTTCCCGTGCCGCCCGCGCAGGTGATGCGATCGCCGTCATCGACGAATACGCGATCCGCGACGACGGTGTAATCGGGGAATTCCACCAAAAAATCAGCATGATGATACCAGCTGACACAGCATCGCCGGTTTCGCATCAGCCCCAGCCGGCAAAGGATGAAGGTGCCTGTACATAGTCCGATCAGGGTTACGCCGCGAGCCGCCGCTTCTTTAAGATAGTCGCATGCGGCTGGCCCGAGCGGCTCGGACCCATCCAACAGCCCGCCGACAACGACCAGATAATCGAATTCTCCGGGGTCGGTGAACCTCGCCGTCGGCGCGACATACACGCCACAACTCGATCTTTCCTCGCGCCCATTGCTGGTAAAGATCGACCATCGAGCACCCAGTTGACGACTACGGTCCCCTTCGTCCGCCGCGAGGCGGACGTGATCGAGAAACAAGGAAAATGCGGAAAGTGTGAAGTCCCTGGCCAACACGAAACCGAACCGAACGGGACGCTCATCCATCATATTCCACCCGACTGTAACTCAAATTTGGGCTTTTCGCAGAATGCCGTCGTTGACGCCCCTTCTCGCCGCACGACTTCGCGCTGTTGTTGGCGGGCAGATGTTGACCATCGGTCTTCACGGCAAAACCTCCAATTTTCCGCTCTCAGCCATGGAAAAATCCGACCGGCCCGCAGCCGCCGCCTGGCACAACCCTAATCAATCCTCGCCCGTCAATGTCACGCCAATTCTGTCGGCAAGCAACACAATCGTCGCAAAAATGCCGACACGCCTCGAAGGGGGGACCGGGATCGGCATGGGCGGGACCCTGGCGGCGCCGTTGTCCCGCCGAGCCAACTGATCGGCGCTTCTTATGAGCGCACAAGCGTCATCATCACCACGAACCTTGCCGTCGGCGAGTGGCTGGCTCGCGGCCGGGCTCGGACTGCTGGCGCCTCGATCGCTCGCTCTTCGGCGATCCCGGGATAACTACAGCGTTGCTCGACCGCGTCACCCGCCACTTCGATATCGTCGAGACCGGCAACGACAGCTCGCGCTTGAAAAGCCGCAGCCGACCGCCACCTCCGCCGCCTGCTGGGTATGACGGCCGAAACCGTCCGCCATTACACCAAGCGCGCCAGCGCCTACCGAATCGCGCTCGACGTCGCGGACACGGTGACCGCGATCCCGCTGTCGAAAATGGGGCGATAATGCCGACGACAGCAGGCCTTAAGCCGCGCGTGAAAATCCCCACCAAATGCGGCTTGGGGGAACCTGTGGGGGAACTGCTGGGGCAACCGAACAAAAGGGGTTCGATATTTCGAACCTGAAACGGTGGATTTCCGCCGATGGTGACCCCTACGGGACTCGAACCCGTGTTTTCGCCGTGAAAGGGCGACGTCCTAGACCGCTAGACGAAGGGGCCGTCAAGTCGGTGAAGCGGCGCCTTAGACGGGCGTGTCGGGCCGGTCAAGCCGCTGGCGCGCGATGCAGCGCAAAAATGTTACGCAGGGCGGATAGGGGAAGGGGTCGCTGGCGGCGCTGCGGCGGTCAAGCATCCCATGCGGTATCCTCCAGATGCCGCTAATCTACCCAGGCGGCGTCCTCCAGATGCAGTTCCGCCGCGGGGCGGCTGCCCCAGTCGTCGCGTTTCGCGCGGCCCGCCAGCCACAGCTTGCGGCCACCGCGCGCGTTCAGCAGCGTCTGGCCCAGTTCGGTTTCGGCGCTGCGAAAGGCGATGGCCTTGAACCGCGCGCCATCCTCGCCCGCGACGATCAGACGCAGATGGTCGGTGCCGACGATCCCGGCTTCGACGATCCGCACCGGCCCGGTCGCAACGCGCGGCGCGGGCCAGCCGGCGCCATAGGGACCCGCGCTTTCGATCGCATCGCACCACGCCGGGCTGATCCCGCGCGGCGCCAGAACCGCGTCGATCAGCAGCGCCCGTTCGCCGCTGGCGCGCTCGACATCGGCGGCCAGCCGGTCGTTCAAAAAGGCGCCCAGCGCGTCGATCCGCGCGGCATCGACCGTCAATCCCGCCGCCATCGCATGGCCGCCGCCCGCGACCAGCAGCCCGGTCTCCTTCGCGGCGAGCACCGCCGCGCCCAGGTCGACGCCCGAAATCGAACGGCCCGACCCCTTGCCGATCCCGGCGTCGTCGACCGCGATGACGATCGCGGGGCGGTGCAGCTTCTCCTTCAGCCGTCCCGCGACGATGCCGATGACGCCGGGGTGCCAGCCGGTGCCCGCGACGATCGCGACCGGGGCGTTGGCGCAGGCGGCGCTGGCCGCGACCGCCTCGTCGAGTACCGCCGCCTCGATCGCGCGGCGTTCCTCGTTCAGTCGGCCGAGTTCGGCGGCGATGTCGGCCGCCTCCTGCGCGTCGTGGGTGGTCAGCAGCCGGACGCCGAGGTCGGACTTGCCGACCCGCCCGCCGGCGTTGATGCGCGGTCCCAGGGCAAAGCCCATGTCGCTGGCGCCCGGCGGCTTGGTCAGCCGTGCGGCGTCCATTAGCGCGGCCAGCCCGATATTGCCGCGCCGCGCCATCATCTTCAGCCCCTGCGTGACCAGCGCGCGGTTGAATCCGGTCAGCCGCGCGACATCGGCGACGGTGCCCAGCGCGACGAGATCGAGTAACTCGATCAGTGCCGGTTCCACGCGGTCGGCGAAGAAGCCGCGCGCACGCAACGTGCGGAGCAGCGCCGCGCCGAGCAGGAAGGCGACGCCGACCGCCGCGAGATTGCCGTGCGCGGCGGCGTCGGGCACCTCGTCAAGCCGGTTGGGGTTCACCACCGCGAATGCGGCGGGCAGCGTGCTCGCGCACTGGTGGTGATCGACGACGATCACCTCGACCCCCGCCGCCTTCGCCTCGGCGATCGCGTCGAAGGCTTGCGCGCCGCAATCGACGGTGACGACCAGTTTCGAACCCGCCGCGCCGATGCTGACCAGCGCGGCGCCGGAGGGGCCATAGCCTTCCATCAGCCGGTCGGGGATATAGGCGCCGACGGGAACGTCCAGCGCGCGGAGCAGGCGGACGAGCAGCGCGGCGGAGGTCGCGCCGTCGACGTCATAATCGCCGAACACCGTCACCGCCTCGCGCCGCTCGACCGCGTCGGCGATGCGCGCGGCGGCGGCATCCATATCCTGAAAGATCGACGGATCGGGCATGAAGCCGCGGAGCGTCGGGCTGCGCTGGCGGTCCAGATCGTCGCGCGCGACCCCGCGCGCGAGCAGCAATTGGGTGACGAGATCGTCGGGGGCGAGGCTCTCGCCGCCCATCTCCGCACTGGTTCGCCGCCAGTGCCAGGCCTGTCCCGCGATCGACCGCGTAATGCCCAGCGCCGCTTCGGTCATGCCCCTGCTCCTGTCCCTGCCCCTGCCCCGGCTCGTGTCCGTGCCGACAGGATGCGTGCGCGCAGCATCTCGGCCGTGGCCACGGGGATCGCGGCTATGCTGTGCGCGGCCAGCGCGCTGCCGCCGGGCACCCCGAACACCAGCGTCGCAAGGCCCAGCGGGCGCTGGATGAAGTCGGTCTTCAGGTCGACGCTCTGTACCGACGCGTGGGGCAACAGCGTCGTGCGCGGCTTCCAGAAGCCGCGGCGAATCGCAAGCTGCCCCTCGCCGTCATGCCAGCGGTGAAAGCGTGCGCCCGCCAGTGCGATCAGCGCGATCAGCGGCGCCGCGAGCAAGGCGACCCAGCCGGCCGGCTGCCCGAAGGCCAGCGCCGCGGCACCGGCCGCGCCGCAGGCCAGGGCGCCGATACAGCCGCCCAGCGCGACGATATGGTGGCTGCGGCTCCAGCCTGTCGCATCCGCCGGGCGCGCGATCGCGACCTCGGCCAGCACCGGGTCGATCTCCGCCAGCGTGCCGAAGGGGACGACCTGATGGTCGCGCTCCCTGCCGCCGTCGCTCGCCAGGCTTTGCAGGCGCAGCTCGTGCCAGCCGAAGCGTTGGCGCAGCCAGCCGGTGACCAGGATCGCCGCCTGGACGCGGCGTACCGGCACAGCGACGTCGGTGCGCGTCGTCAGCCCGCGCGTGCGGCGCAGCGCGCGCGGTTCGCGGGTCAGGCGAAAGCCCCAGTTGGCGAAGACCATCGTCACGATCCCGCTCGCAAAGCCGATGAGCAGCAGCGATAGGAAGGCGCCCACGCCCGCGACCCAGCGATGTGCGAGCACCCATTGGTCGAGGCCATAGTCGCCGGCCAGATCGATCCAGTCGCGCGGGTCGAACATGTTGAAATCGAACGGCAGCAGATCGCCGAAAAATTGCATCGCGGCGCCGAACAGCGCCAGCGCGGCGAGCGAGAAGTTGAACAGGCCTGCGACCAGCAGCCGTCCCGGCCCCATCGCGAACAGCAGCCGGTCCGCGCCCGCCGGCTCGACCGCGCCCGCCGCTCCGTCGGTGCCGTTTGCCGCCGCCGCGACCGCGCCGCTGCGGTGGGCGCGAATTTCGGCGCGCAGCGCTTCCGCCGCGTCCAGCGAAATCGCGTCGAGGTCGGCGTCGTGCGCCTTGCCCGCGCCGCCCGCGCCGGTCTCGAACCCGACCTTGGCGATACCGAGCCCGCGCGCGATCAGCCCCTGTTCGATGCTGACGTCCTGAATACGGTCGAAAGGAATGGTGCGGTGCTGGCGCGCCAGCACCCCGCTTTCGATCGTCACCGCATCATCCGTCACGCGAAAGCGGAAGCGCAGCCAGCCGAGCCAGGCGGCGGCGAGCGAAAGCAGCAGGAAAGCGCCCAGCGCCGGGACGATCCACACCCAATTGCCGGTGAAGCCCAGCGCCGCGATCGCGGGCAGGAAGTTCACCGACCGCGGTCCCAGCTTCGCCAGCGCGAGCGCCAGCGTCGCCGGATGCAGCCGCTGCCACGCCGGTCCGGCGTCCGCGTCGGGGCTTGCCGCGACCGGATCGGCGGCGGCGGAGGAGGGGAGGGCGGCATCGTTCATGCGAAATCGGTCTGGATATGGCGGCGGATCGTCTCGCGCATCGCGGCGGCCAGGTCGGACGGCAGGCCGGGCAGGGTCACGGTGCTGTTATGCGTGCCGGAGGTGTGGACGATCAGGTGCGACAGGCCGAACCAGCGTTCGATCGGACCCTGGCCGACGTCGATATGCTGGACGCGCACGAAGGGGACGATGGTGTCGGTGCGGAACAGCCAGCCGCGCGCGACGCGCAATTGCCCTTCGCCGATCCTGTAGCCCCAGCGCTGTGCGCGCCGCGCCGGAAAGGCGGCGACGACGATGCCCGCGACGACCCACGCCAGCGCGGTGATCAGGCCATAGGGGCCTTCGACATGGCGGATCAGCAGATAGTCGAACAGGCTGGCGCCGATCGCCAGCGGCACCATGTTGAACAGCGCGGTCAGGCGCAGCACCTGGGTGAAGGCGGGCGCGACCGGGTCCAGCCCATCGCTCGCGTTGATCGCGTCGGGGGCGAAGGGATCGGTCGGGTGCACTGGGGCGATGTCGGTCATGATCCTTCGTTAGAGGATGATCGCGGCGAATAAAATGCCATCTGCCCGCCCGGCTTCAGGGGACCACGACGCCGAAGCGCGGGTCCGCTGGCGGATGCAGCGCGAACCATGACAGGAAGGCCGTGCGGTCGCCCTCGATCCGGATCGCCCCCGACTGCATCAGCGCGGGGAATTGCGCCTGGCCCAGCATCACATCGTCCAGAACCGCGCGGTCCAGCGTCACCGTCGCGGTCGGCGCCGGATCGGTCACGCCATAGCGCGGAAACTCGACCCCGCCGCGCACGACGACCGCCACCGCCTCCTTGCTGTCGGGCAGGACGAACTGAAAGGTGCCGGCGACCGCACCGCCCTTCGCGGCGTCGAAACGCGTCGCCAACGCGTCGAAAAAGACCGCGGTCGGAATCGCGCTGACGAAGCTGCGGCTCTGGCCATTGCCCGAAGTGCTTTCCACAGCCGTGCCGCGCAGCGTGGCGGCGGCCGCGAGGTAATAGTTGCGCCACGCCCCCGATTCGGCCTGATAGCCGAGCTGGTCATAGGCCGATGCCAGCGCCGCCTTCGCGGCGCCATGGCCCGGTTCGGCAAACACCAGCTTGTTCAGCAGTTCGGCCGCCCAGCGATAATCGCCCGCGGCGATCGCGTCCTTGCCCGCCGCCAGCAGCCTGTCGGCCCCGCCCGCCAGCGCGACATATTTGGGCGCCGACTGTTCGGGCGGCAGCGGGTTGAAATTGGCCGGATTGCCGTCCCACCAGCCGAAATAGCGCTGATAGGTCGCCTTCATGTCGTGATTGACCGTGCCATAATAGCCGCGCGTCGAAAAATCGCGCGCCTGTACGGCGGCTTCGGGCGTCGCGTCGGCCAGCTCGTGCAACGTCGCGCCGCGATTGGCGAGGAACAGGGTGCGATCGTGGACGTAGCGATAAACGTCGCGCTGGTTCGCCAGCAGGTCGCCGACCGCATCGGCCCCCCAGGTCGGCCAGTGGTGCGATGCCAGGGCGACCTCCGCCTTGCCGCCCCATGTCTGCAGCATCGCGTCGATCACCTTGGACCAGCGCAGCGCATCGCGCACCTGCGCCCCGCGCAGCGTCAGCACATTGTGCAGATTGCGGGTGACGACCTCGGTCGTGTGCAACGCCTTCAGCGCGGGGATGTAAAAGACGAACTCCGATGGCGCCTCGGTGCCGCCGGCATCCAGAAACTCGAACGCCAGCCCGTCGATGGTCAGCGTTCCGCCGCCCGCGGCGACGGTTTCGGTCGGCTCCATATAGCCGATGGTGCCCGCCGACAGCTTCGGTCCCAGCCCGGTATCGACCTGGCCCGCCGGCCCCGGCGGCAGGATCGACCCGAACATATACAGGGCGCGCCGGCCCATCGCGGTGCCGGCCAGGACATTTTCCGACGTTGCCTCTTCGGAAAAGCCGTGCGGGGCGATGATGCGGATCTTTTCCGCCGCGACCTGTGCGGGCGTCACGATGCCGCCGACGCCGCCGAAATGGTCGCTGTGGCTGTGCGAAAAGATCACCGCGCGAATCGGCCGCTTACCGGTCTTCGCCTCGACGGTTTCGGCAAACAGCCGCCATCCCGCCGCCGCCGTTTCTTCGGACAACAGCGGATCGACGACGATCCAACCGCTCTTGCCGCGGATGATCGTCATCACCGACAGGTCGTAACCGCGCAGCTGCCAGATCTGGTTCGGCACCACCTCGAACAGCCCGTGGACCGCGTTCAGCCGCGCCTGCCGCCACAGCGACGGATTGACCGTGTCGGGGGCCTCGGCGGCGTCGAGGAAAGCATAGGGCCGCCGATCCCACACCGGCTTCCCGGTCTTGTCGGCGATCACGCCGCCCGCAATCTCGGCCAGCTTGCCGCGTGTCGCATTGGCCATGTCGCCGGGATCGTTCAGCGGCAGGCGGGCCGCGATTTCGGCCTGCGCGGCGCGGGTCGCCTCGCTCGCCGCATCCTGCGCGGCGGCGCCCCAGGACAGGCTGCCGGCCAGCAGCAGGGCGGTGATGCGGTACAATGTCTGTCTCCCCCGATTTTGCGTGCAGCTTGCGCCGCGCGCCCGCGCTTGGCAAGCATCAGGGCATGACTGGCGCGCCGCAGCTTCTGATCGTCTGGCACAGCCGCACCGGCGGCAGCGATGCGCTGGCCCGCGCCGCGGCCGATGGCGCGCCGATGGCCCGGCGCATCGCCGCCGCCGACGTGACGCCCGCTATGCTGTGCGCGGCGGCGGGCTACCTGTTCATCGGCCCGGAAAATCTTGCCGCGCTGTCGGGCGCGATGAAGGAGATGTTCGACCGCTGCTATTACCCCTGCCTTGGCCGGCTGGAAGGGCGTCCCTATGCGACGATCATCTGCGCGGGATCGGACGGGGAGGGCGCGCAGCGCCAGCTCGACCGCATCGCGACCGGCTGGCGTCTGAAGCGCGTCGCCGATCCCATCATCGTCCACACCGACGCCCAGACGCCGGAGGCGATTCTGGCGCCCAAGGTAATTCCCGAAGCGGCCCTTGCCGAAGCCCTCGACCTGGGCGCCGCGCTGGCCGAAGGACTGGCGGCGGGGATATTCTGAACCGGGTCCACGCGTTGCGCCTGTGCGCCGGTCATTCGGCGGCGGGTTCGATACCGGCCCGATTTTCCACAAGTTCGCTCCGCCGCTCGTCGAGCACGTCGATACGCTGGCGCATGACGTTCGCGATGCAAGCATCATCGGGGCAGGCGTCGCGAACCGACAGGCGCCAGCGACTCTGCTCATTGGCCAGAAAGTCGCGCCGCGCCACGGCAACCGCGACCAACTGGCGATAGGCGCGCGCCATATCGCGATCGAGCGCGGCGAGCTCGTCGCTTGCGCAGATCGCCTTTTCCGCGTTCGTGCTCGCATATCGGCAGTTGAAGGTCGGCGGAATCGCCGCGCGTATCGGTGCCGGATCGGTCTGCTCGACGGGCGGGGCGGCGGTGACGGGGGCGTTGGCGGCGGGCGCCGCCGTCATGCTGTCCCCCGCCTCCTTCGGCGCGGCGGCCGGGACATCGTTCGATGCGGTGATCGCTTTCTTCGGTTCGCCGTCGCCGCGCATGAACAACATGGCCGCCAGAACACCGACGGTGACGAGCAGGGCCGCGATCAGCAGCGTCCGCACCGAAACGCTTGCAGGGGGTTTTGCCGCAGGCGGCTCGGTGGCTTGCGACAGGATGGCGGCATGGAGCGCATCGGTTGTCTCTGCGGGTGCAGGCGTCTGTATGGTCGTTCCGGCGAGTTGGTGCGCCTTGGCTGCGATGCGGGCGATCGAATCGTCGCGCTTTTCCAGCCAGTCGATCCACTGCGCGCTGGCAAGATGATAGGCCAGGTCGTTGGGGACGATCTCCTCCAGCCGCAGCGGGATAATCGCCTTATGTGCGCTGTCGGCCAGGATCAGTTCGCGCTTGACGTGCGGGCTCTTGTCCGACTGGCTGCAAAACAGCAGCAGCACCCCCGCGCTATCGCGGATCGCGGCCAGTATCGCCGAATCGAACGCCTCGCCGGGCCCGACGTCGCGCGGCGCGATCCAGCAATCGACCCCGTGGCGCGCCAAGGCCTTTTCGACATGCAGCGCGACGTCGAACTTGCTCGAATGATGGCTGACGAACAGCCGGGGACGCTTCGTTTCTTCCATGGCCCCACCCCCATTTTGCCGTCAGGACGATGCCACGGCTCGCGCGATATTCAACCCTCGCGATGTTCGCCCTTCACCCAGCGGACCGTTCCGGACGACGCGCGCATCACGACGCTTTCGGTGGTCAGCGTCCCGCCGCGGCGGTGTTTGACGCCGCGCAGCAGCGATCCGTCGGTCACGCCGGTCGCGGCGAAGATCACGTCGCCCTTCGCCAGATCGTTGAGGTCATAGACGCGGTCGAGGTCGTCGATGCCCCATTTCTTGGCGCGCAGCCGTTCGTCGTCGTTGCGGAAGATCAGGCGGCCCTTGAACTGCCCGCCGACACAGCGCAGCGCCGCGGCCGCCAGCACGCCTTCCGGCGCGCCGCCCGATCCCATATAGATATCGATATTGGTTTCGGGATTGGTGGTCGCGATCACGCCGGCGACGTCGCCATCGGGGATCAGCGCGACGCCGCAGCCGATGTCGCGCAGCTCGGCGATCGTCGATTCGTGGCGCGGCCGGTCGAGGACGCAGACGATGATGTCGGCCGGCGCGACGCCCTTTTCGCGGGCGACCGCCTCGACATTCTCGCGCACGCTGTTGTCGAAATTGACGATATTGGGGGAATAGCCCGGCCCGACCGCCAGCTTGTCCATATAGACGTCGGGGGCGTTCAGCAGGCATCCTTCCTCGGCGATTGCCAGCACCGCCAGCGCATTGGGCCCGGCCTTCGCCGTGATCGTCGTCCCTTCCAGCGGGTCGAGCGCGATGTCGATCTTCGGCCCCTTGCCGGGCGCCCCGCCGACTTTCTCGCCGATATACAGCATCGGCGCTTCGTCGCGTTCGCCCTCGCCGATGACGACGGTTCCGTCCATATACAGGTCGTTGAAGGCGGTGCGCATCGCTTCGACGGCGGCGGCGTCGGCGGCTTTTTCGTCGCCGCGGCCGATCAGCTTCGCGGCGGCGATCGCCGCGGCTTCGGTGACGCGCACCATTTCGAGCACCAGGACCCGGTCGAGGTTGCTGCCGCTATTCGTCATTGCCTGACTTCTCCGTCTTTACTTGTCCCGCCCCTTCGGCATGGTGGCGCCCATATGGCCCGCCGCCCCACTTGTCGAGGATGCTTCGTCCGATTCGCGGCGGCTTTCGCGGCGGCCTGTGTCATCGGCGTGACGGCTGCGCCCGTGGCGGCCCAGATGCAGGGGCCGCCCGCGCCGCCCCCGCCGCGCGATGCCGAAACCGCCGCCGCCAATGCCCGGGAGCTGGTCGATCCGATCCGGCGCTGCAAACCCGCCGATGACGGGTCGATCACCGTGTGCGGCAGCGACACCGAACGCCACCGCCTGTCCCCCGAATTGCGCGCCATCGCCGGGGTGGGACGATCGACCAAGACCGCGATACCCGACGCGCCAAAGATCAATCCGACGATATGGGACCGGCTGCCCTATAATTGGATGTCGATCGGCGGCCGCATGAAACGCGGCCCCGAATATAATGCGCTCTACGAAATGGCGAAGCGCGCGACCGATCCCGACACGGGCGCGCCCGCCGCACCCGAGGAAGGGCAATAACGTCCGTTCGGTTGCGGGCCGGTGCCACCATTCCGCGTCAAGCGGGCGATTTAATTAGAGCGCCAGGTTAATTACAGCGCCAGGATCGGCATGTGCATCGGCGTGCCGACGACATGGTCCGACGCTGCCAGCGCCGCCAGCGCGGCGTGGATCGCGCGCGCCGGGCCTGCATGGGTGACGATCGCGATGACCACGCCGTCGTCGTCGTCCGTGCCGCGCTGGATGAAGCTTTCGATCGACACGCCCGCGTCGCGCATCGCGGTGGCGATCTCGGCCAGCACGCCGATGCGGTCCTCGACGATCAGGCGGACATAATGTTTGCCGACGCGCGCGCCGGCGTCGGCGACGGGGGCGGCGTCCAGCGCGTCGACGGGCATGGCGAAGGCGGGGCCATATTCGTCGCGCGCGATGTCGATGATGTCGGCGACGATCGCCGATGCGGTCGGCCCCGCGCCCGCGCCCGCGCCTTCGAAGAACAGCCGGCCGACGAAATTGCCCTCGGCGACGACGGCGTTGAGCGCGCCGGGAACATAGGCGAGCGGATGGTCGGCGGGCACCAGGCACGGCTGGACATGCTGATAGAGGCCGCCGCCGTTCCCCGTGTCGCGTTCGGCCATGCCGATCAGGCGGACGCGGTGGCCCAGCGCCTCGGCCTCGCGGATGTCGGCGGCGATCAGGCCGCGGATACCGCTCGCGGCGACCGTATCGATGTCCAGCTTCGTCCCGAAGCACAGCGCGGCGAGGATCGACAATTTGTGCGCGGCGTCAATACCGTCGACGTCAAAGGTCGGGTCGGCCTCAGCATATCCTTCCGCCTGCGCGGCGGCGAGGGCGTCGGCGAAACTCGCGCCGTTCCGCTCCATTTGAGTCAGGATATAATTGCAGGTGCCGTTGAGGATGCCATAGACGCGGGCGATCTGGTTCGCCGACGCGCCTTCGCGGATCGCCTTGATCACCGGGATGCCGCCCGCGACCGCGGCTTCATATTTCAGCGGCGTGTCCTTTTCCTCGGCCAGCCGCGCCAGATCGATGCCGTGGTGCGCGATCATCGCCTTGTTCGCCGTGACCAGCGCCTTGCCCGCCGCCAGCGCCTGCCGCGCCAGGGTCAGCGCGGGGCCGTCCGATCCGCCGATCATCTCCACGACGACATCGACATCGTCCGCATCGACCAGCGCGCCCATATCGTCTTCCCAGCGATAGGGGGCGAGGTCGACGCCGCGGTCCTTGTGCCGGTCGCGCGCCGACAATGCGACGATCTCGATCGGCCGGCCGGCGCGGCGGGCGATCAACTCGCGGTTCGCCTCCAGCAGCCGCACCACCCCGCCGCCGACGACCCCGATTCCGGCCAGCGCGACACGCAGCGGGCGGGGGGCGGTGGGGGAGGGGGAAAGCGACATGCGGGGCACTCCGTCAAAACTGCGCGGGGCGCCGGCCCCGCTGGTGCGAGCGCCCTATCGGCTTTTGCGCGGGAAACAAGGCCGGAAACGGCCGCCCCGTCTCCCGCCCCGTACCTGCCGTCAGCTGCCCGTGGGCGGGGTGCGCGTGCGCGTGCATTCGCCGAGCGCGCCCAGCACCACGCCATAATCGGACGCCGCCTTGCGCCGATCCTCGAGCGGCGTTCCCGCCAGCTTGGCCAGCGGCAGTTCGCGGGGCAGGCCGCACGCCAGCCGATACCAGGCCAGCGTGTCGCGCGCCGGCACCGCGGCCGATCCGTCGACGATCTCGCCGAACGCCGCCGCCCAGCGCCGCGACCGGTCGGCAGCGGTGATGATGGTCAGCGATACGGGCTCGCCCGTGTCGGTGTTCAGGAACAATTGCGTCTCGCCCTCGCCGGGCAGGGTGCCGGGGACGTGAAAGCCGTTGGCGATGCCGGTGATCGCGGGCGCCGCGCCGGGTTTGACCAATTCGGTCAGGATCGCGCGTAGCTGCGCCTCGGTCGCAGGGTCCCAAGGCAACTGCGCGTCGGGTGCGATCAGCCGGACGCTGCCGGTGCTGGTCGATCCCGCCGCGGCGCCCGCGACGGGCCGGGCAAAGAGCAGGACGGGCTGCTTCTTCTTGAGCTTCGGCGGCTTTCCATTGGCGGCCAGCGGCAGGTCGACCAGATAGGCGATGCGCGTCGCCAGGGGGCCGCTGCCGCGAATCAGGCCGACGACATCGGCCTCGACATAGAATCGGGCATGGCCCGCGCGCAGCCCCGGCGCGCGCGCCGCCTCGACCTGCGTCGCGCGGTGAATGCGGGCATGGATCGCCATCGGCGCGATGGTCGCCAGGTCGGCGATATCGGCATAGCTATAGGGGCTGGCGGCCGCGTTTTCAGCCGTGGTTTGTGCCTGGGAAGGCGTTGAAATTCCGATACTTAGGATTGACAGGCCGGCGGCGGTTGCCAGCATCAGCGCGCGCATGGTCGTTCCTCTTCCACTGCTTGGGTGCGCCGCATCGGGCGCGAAAGCCCCTTCATGGGGCATGCTACATTAACCGCTGATAAAGGGTTTGCGAACTTGCCGCCAGCGCGATAGGACGGGCGCCGAAGTGTCCGGCAAGAAAATAAGATGGCTGGCTGCTACACCGCCGGGTCTGCGCATGTGCATCGGATTTCATCCGGGCGTCTGGGCGTTCCCGTCGGCCCGAAATCGGTGTCAGGATGATCTAGCAAGGAGCGTCGTCCCTGAATGGCTTATGGTGATACAACAGACCCTAAAAACAGGGTAGTTGCGATTGTCTTGGTCGGTGTGTTAACCGCAGTGCTGGGCTATGGCCTGGTCAACGGTCTTAACATCAGCATCGTCAAGACGATCGCCGAAAAATTGGACGTGGTGGACGTTGAAGAGCCGCCGCCGCCGGAGGAGCCGCCCCCGCCGCCCCCGCCGGACAACAAGCTTCCGCCGCCGCCGCCTGTCGTGACGCCGCCGTCGCCGATTCCGCCGCCGGTGACGACCAACACGATCCAGTCGGTGCCGACGCCCCCGCCGGCGCCTCCGCCGCCGGTGTTCACACCGCCCGCGCCGCCGGCTCCGCCGCCGGCCCCCGATATGACGCAGGCGGGTACGCCGCGCGGCAATCCGGGTCGTTGGGCGACCAACGACGACTATCCGGCACGTGCGATGCGCGAAGAACGGGAGGGGACGACGGGTTTCCGCGTCACCTATAATGCCGAAGGCCGGATAACCGGTTGCGACGTGACGTCGTCGAGCGGTCATTCCGACCTCGACGCCGAAACCTGCAAGCTGATCACGCGTCGTGGTCGTTTCAATCCGGGTAAGGACCGTGCGGGCAACCCCACGGGCGGCACCTACAGCAATCGTATCCGTTGGCAGATCCCCCGCTAAGGGCGGCGGGATCTCGCCACGGCGTTTTACATTTTCGATTTTTCCGAATTTTTGAGAGGGAATAACCGCAATGTTCAATCTGATCGCAAATGC
>QFPJ01000121.1 GCA_003241685.1 Sphingopyxis macrogoltabida | reverse complement strand
ACGGTGCCATGGGTATCGCCCAGCTTGCCGCTTGCCGGACGCGCCGCGAGCGTGACGCCCACCGCAATGCGGTTGCCCGTCGTGCCATAGGCGGTCAGCTTGTCGAACCGGGCGATGATGGGGCCTAGTTTTGGCAATTCGAACGGGCGCGCGGCGCGCTTGTGCAGGGCGCGCAGGATCACCGGCTCCAGCTGCGCATAATCGGCCCGCACCGGCAGGAAGAAATGCAGCGCGTCGTCGATCGGCGCACGCGCTGGTGATGGCAGTCCGGTCGGTTGCGGATCGACCGGCCGGTCGCCGACCACGGTTTCGGTCAGCGCCTCTATCCCCAGCCGGAAGCGCAGTTGGGCGCCGCTGTTGCCATAGCCGTCGAACAGGAAGCGTTGCGGCGTGATGCGCATCCACACCGGCGGATCATGCTCGTTGAGCGAAAGGCTGGTGAAGGCCGCGCGCCACAGCCGCTCGATCTTGCTGCGCAGGTCGACCTTGGCCAGTTCGTGCGGCAATTGTCGTTCGAGGTCGCGCAGAACCGGCGCGATCTTGCGATCGACCTTGTCGGCGAAGGTGATGCGCTGGCCGAGGAAATCGATGCCGGGCTTCTGGCTCCAGTCATAGCTGAGCTTCAGCGTGCCGTGGGGGCGCCACTGGTCATCGATGCCGAGCTGAAGTCGGGCATGGGCCATGGCGTCGCCGGTGGCGGTCTCGCCTTTCAGCAGCCCGCCGACATCGCGGGCGCTGACCTGCGCATGGATCGGGATGTCAGCGATCAGGTCGCGGCCATTGCCGCGCAGGCGGATCGGTCCGCGCGTGACTTCACCGATGATGTGGCAGTCGATCGGCGGCGTCACCTTGATCTGCTTGCCGAACAATTTGACCCGCTTGGGCTGGACGCAGCGCGTGCCTGGCCGGTCGATGCGCCACAGCTGTCGCGGCATGGCGCGTTCGATCGCCTGGGCAATCAGGGCGCGGTCGATTTCCACCGGAACGCTGATGATGGAAGATGCGCTGGTCGCCGGCACGGGATCATTGGCGCGCGGCGGCGGTTCCACCGCCGGTTTCTGCGAACAGGCGGCGAGCAGCGGCAAGAGCAGCAGCCAGCGATGATGTCGACCCGGCAATGCTCTGCCCAACCGCCTTCTCCCGGACATGGTCCAGCGGAAGGCAGGCTAGGGCAGTTGGAAGAGGAGGTCCAGCGCGGACCTTCAGGCCCGCGCTTCCTCCACGCCGGCGCTGTTGTGGCGCAGCGCCGTCAGCACCGTGTCGACGATCGCATCGGCATC
>QFPJ01000120.1 GCA_003241685.1 Sphingopyxis macrogoltabida | reverse complement strand
TACGCCGCCGACAATCGCGTGCTGATCGACAGCGGTACGCAAACCGGTATCGTCTTCATCGGCGACAGCATCACTCAAGGGTGGAAGGACAAGCGACCGGCCTTCTTCACGCCCGGCCGGGTCAATCGCGGCATTAGCGGGCAGACCACGCCGCAGATGCTGTTGCGGATGATGGCGGATGTCATCGCGCTGAAGCCGCGCGCGGTGCATATCATGGCCGGGACCAACGACATTGCTGGCAATAGCGGGCCCATGACCCAAGCGATGAGCCGGGACAATCTGGCCGCCATGACAACGCTTGCCCGCGCGCACGTTGTGCAGGTGCTGCTGAGCGCGATTCCGCCAGCGGCCAGCTTTCCCTGGCGGCCAGGCCTGGACACGCGCACGCCAATCGCCTCGCTCAATCGCTGGCTCAAAAGTCATGCGGAGCAGGGCGGTGCGACCTGGATCGACTATCATGCCGTCCTGGATGACGGCTCCGGCGGCATGAAGCCGGGGCTGGCGAAAGACGGCGTCCACCCCACCGAGGCGGGCTATGAGTTGATGGAGCGTCTGATCGCTCCGGTCCTTGCCGCCCAGCAGCTTTGAAACAAGGATGATTGCATGAAGCTCGTCGCGAATTTTGTCGAAAAGCCTTGGGGGCGCCATGACCTGCCGGACTGGGCGGCGGTGCCAGCGAACCTGAAAGACCCGATCGGTGAACTCTGGTTCACGCCGCCCGATGGCGCGCATCTGCCGTTGCTGGTCAAATATCTCTTCACCAGCGAGCGCCTGTCGGTCCAGGTTCATCCCGATGATGTGCAGGCGCGGGCGCGGGGACTGGCCAGCGGCAAGAGTGAATGCTGGTACATCATCGATGCACAGCCCGGCGCGACGCTTGGCATCGGCGTGCGGCGGCCACTCGATCCGCAGCAATTGCGTGACGCCGCGCTGGATGGATCGATCGAACGGGAAATGATCTGGCATCCGGTCGCACCGGGCGACTTCTTCTTCATTCCCGCCGGCACCGTCCATGCGGTGGGAGCGGGGATCATGCTGGTCGAAATTCAGCAGAATGTCGACGTGACCTATCGCCTCTATGATTATGGTCGCCCGCGCGAACTGCATCTGGCGGATGGCACAGCGGTGTCGCGCGCCTTGCCCTATGACATGGCCCAGGCGGTGCGGGCGTCACAGGGGGGGGCGGTCGAGCGCATACTGGCTCGCTGCCCGATCTTCACCGTGCTGCGGGCGACCGATGCCGACGGGCTGCGCGCACGACTGGGGCAGCAGCCGGTCTGGATCATCCCGCTGGC
>QFPJ01000027.1 GCA_003241685.1 Sphingopyxis macrogoltabida | reverse complement strand
GGCAGCATGACGTCGAGCAGGATAAGGTCGATCCGCCCGGCCCCCATGATGGCTTCGAGCTCGATCCCGTCGCGCGCGCCGGTGACTTCATAGCCGCTTTCGCGCAGGATGCGCGCCAGCAGGGTCCGGACACCGGCGTCGTCATCGACGACGACAATATGATGCGGCAGGAAGGGCGCGAGATCATGATGGCGCGCCGGCTCGGCATTCTTGATCGCGGTTTCCTGCAAATGCTCGTCCTCGGTCCCTGTTGCGTGCCGGCCTGGGGTCAGGACCCTGAGCAGATGAGGCACCGTCAAATTATCTTATGATAATTATTCTCATTATTGAAGATAGGGTGATCAATAAGTTTGCCTTCGATGAACGCGTTCGGAACCGGACCGTCTCCCACCGGCCGGATCTGTTCTATCGGGTTGCAGGGTTGCCGCCCACCATCCGGGAAGCAATGTCGTCGCGCCACCAGAAGCGGTGAATCATGACCGTGGCGATATGCCCCACGATCAGCGCAAGGAGCGTCCAGGCGAGCAGACCGTGGACGGCGTTCGCCGGTGCGGTCATCCACGCGATCTCCTGTCCCGTCGGCGCGGAGAGTTGGACACCAAATAATGTGATCCCCTTGCCGCTCCCCGCCATTCGCAGAATGGCCAGGCCGGGGACGACCAGCATCAGGGTATAGAGAAGGATATGGCCCGCGCGCGCTGCCCCGCCGATGAAGCCGGGGTGATAGCCAGGACGCCGGTGCCGCTGGCGAAGCGCCCAGAGCGCGCGCAGGGCGATGATGGCGAACAGAAGCACGCCGATCGAGGCGTGCGTTCCGACCCAGAATTTCATCAGCGGAACGCGTCCCAATATGTTTTTCATGATCATGCCGCCCAACTGCCAAAAGAGCAGCAGCGCCACGGCCCAGTGAAAGAGGCGCGTTATCGTTCCATAGCGGCGCGATGTATCGGACAGCGGCATGTAAACCTCCTTTGCCTAGGGTTTCGTTGACGACGCGAGACGTAATGCGCGGGGGATGGCGGCCGACACGATCGATGCATGATCCTCTTCGGCGAGGAGCCGGTACTGCACATTGGCAGCGCCGAGCCGCGCGGTCAGCAGGTCCGCGATTTCATGGGCGCGGCGGACCATCTGCCGGTCGGCGCGCCGCTGCCGGACGCTGCCGCTGTCGGCACGCGCTTCCTGCCAGGGCGGGAGCCTGTCTTCCCATTCGCCGACACAGAGCAGGACGCGCCGGCCGGCCAGCGTGGCATCCGCCAGCGCGGCGTGCAGCGCTTCGGCATCCCACCAGATCGAAGGGCTGATCGCAGCGGCGGCGGCGAACAGATGCGGACGGTGCGCGAGCATCCACAGCGTAAAATAGCCGCCCAGCGAATGGCCGAAGAGCGTCAGGGCGGATCGGTCGATCGGAACATGCGCGGCAACGGCCGGCAACAGTTGCGTTTCGATAAAATCGGCAAAATCCGATGCCGCGCCGCGCGCGCCGAAATCGCGTTCGCGCTGCCGGGCCTGTGGGTCGCGGATGGCGACGGACAGGCCGATCAGGACCATGGGCGCGGCCCCGGTCGCGTCGGGGCGGCGGCTCATGCGTTGCAACGCCTCGACCGCCGTTTCGAAACATCCCTCGCTGTCGAGCATCAGCATGGCGGGCCAGCCATCGTCAGCCACAACCCCGGCGGGCACATGGATATCGACGCGATACGCCTCGTCCCGATGCTGAAGCGTCAGCGTCAGGCGCCTGGCGGCTTTCCGGTTCTCGGTTGGGGCGGAGGAAATGATCTTGCTCCGATTTGGGCTGGAATTGCGAGCGATTTTCAATAAGGCGGATGGCATTGATGCGCCTTTCGATCAACCCATGCGATCTTCGGGGAAACAAAATGTTATGATCCAGTCGGCCGGACTTTCTCCGACGATGGAAAGCTTGCTTGCCGATTATCGGCACGCGGTGCGACGGCGGCTGGTCGTGATCGCCGTCATCGCGATGATCGCGGCAGCCGCCTTTTGCGCCGATCTGGTGACCGGGCCGTCGGGGATGAGCGCGCCGGACGTGCTCTATGGCATCATCCATCCCGACCGGATCACCGCGGGGCAGCGGGCGATCATATGGGACGTGCGACTGCCCTATGCGCTGATGGCGGTGATGGTCGGCGCGGCGCTTTCGCTCGCGGGCGCGGAAATGCAGACGATCCTCGACAATCCGATGGCGAGTCCCTTCACGCTCGGCGTGTCGTCGGCGGCATCTTTCGGCGCCTCGCTCGCGATCGTGCTCGGCATCAGCCTGCCGTTTGCGGGGGGCTGGGCGACCGACTGGATGGTCTCGCTCAACGCCTTTCTGTTCGCCTTCCTCGCGATGATGCTGCTCCAGGCGGTCTCGCGGCAGCGCGTGGGCGGCGCGCAGACGCTCGTTCTCCTCGGCATCGCGCTTGTCTTTGCCTTCAACGCGCTGACCTCGCTCGTGCAATTCCTCTCGTCGCAAGAGGCGCTTCAGCAACTGGTCTTCTGGACGATGGGTTCGCTGTCGCGCGCGACGTGGAGCAACGTTAGCGTGCTTGCGCTCGCGCTGCTCGTCGTCGCGCCTTTTTCGCTGGCGTCCGCCAAGGCGCTGACCGCGCTCCGGCTCGGCGAGGATCGGGCGCAGAGCTTCGGGGTCGATATCGCCCGGCTCCGTTTCCTGTCGCTGCTACGCATCAGCCTGCTCGCCGCCACCGCAGTTGCCTTTGTCGGCGCGATCGGGTTCATCGGGCTTGTCGGTCCGCATATCGCGCGCATGTTGCTGGGCGAGGATCATCGCTATCTGCTCCCCGCGAGCATGCTGACCGGCGCGGGGATCATGTCGATCGCGTCCACCCTGTCGAAGCTTCTCGTGCCCGGTGTTCTGATGCCCGTCGGTATCGTCACCGCGATGATCGGCGTCCCGATCTTTCTGTTCCTGATCTTTCGCAGCGGAAGGCGCGGCGCATGATTAACGGTCTTCACGTCGACGGCCTGTCGGCGGGGTATCGCAATCGTCCGGTGATCGAACATCTCTCGCTGCCGCCGATCGGGGCGGGGGAGACGGTGGCGCTGCTTGGCCCCAATGCGGCGGGGAAGAGCACGTTGCTGCGCGCGCTGGCCGGACTGGCCCCCGCGTCGGGATCGGTCCGGCTCGACGGTATCGAACTCAACGGACTGTCGCTTGCCGATCGGGCGAAGGCGGTGACCTATATGCCGCAAACGCTGCCGCAAGGCGTCGCGCTGACGGTGCTCGAAACGGTGATCGGCGCGCTGGAAGCATCGCCCACGGGACAGGTCGGCGGCGGCGATTCGGCGGAACGCGCGATGGCCGTGCTCGGCCGGGTCGGCATCGATGCGCTGGCGATGCGCGGGATCGACGAATTGTCGGGCGGCCAGCGCCAACTGGCGGCGCTGGCGCAGGCCCTGGTGCGCTCGCCGCGGCTGCTGTTGCTCGACGAACCGACGAGCGCGCTCGATCTCAATCATCAGCTGCGCGTGCTCGACCTAGCTCGAAATCTGGCGCGGGAGCAGGGCATGATCGCGGTGCTGGTGCTCCACGACCTGCAGGCCGCGGCGCGGATCGCCGATCGCGTCGTCGTGCTGTCGGAAGGCCGGGTCATCGCGGTGGGGTCGCCCGAAGAGGCGATCACGCCCGCGGTGCTGGCCGACGTGTGGCGCGTCCATGCGCGCATCGATCATTGCGAGCGCGGTTCGCTGCGCATGGTCATCGACGATATATTGTGAACGACGACGCCCGGCCCCGTGAGGGACCGGGCGCGCCGGAGAGAGGTGGCGACGGTCAGGGCGTGATACGCGTGACGGTATCGCCCTTGGGATCGTCGACAGGCGGTGTGCCCGGCGCGGCGTCGCGGGGCAGGCCGCGGGCCTTGTTCGTCACATAGACGCTGTTGTCGGCACGGTTGATCGCGATCGTCTGCGGAAAGGTGCCGGTTTCCAGATCGGCGAGCTTTTCATAGCTTTTGGCGTCAATGACGCTGAGCGTCCCGGCGCGGCGGTTGGCGACGTAAATCTGGCCGACCGCACCATTATAGGCAACGCTGAGCGCGCCTTCGCCGGTCGGGATCGCCTTGATCAGCGTGCCGTCCTTCGCGTTGAGCACGCCGAGCACGCCATTGCCCTGATTGGCGACGAACAGGCGCTGGCCGGCGCTGTCGAACGCGACGTTAATCGCATTGTCGCCGCCGCTCGGCCAGCGCGACTTGACCGCGCCGCTTTCGCTGTCGAGGACGATGACGTCGTTGCTGGTCATGCCGGTCGAGAAGATCTGCTTGTTGGCGGGGTCGAGCGCGAGGCCGGTCAGCGAAATGCCGGGAACCGACAGGACGCGGTCGAGCTTGTTGGTCTTGCCGTCGACGACCCAGATCTCGCTCGGCGTGTCGCTGCCGCGCATGGCGCCGACGACGGTGACATAGACCTTGTTCGAACCTTCATCGACCGCGATCTGCCGAACATGCGCCTTTTCGCCGACCTGCACGGTGCCGATGATCTTGCCGGTCGCGATGTCGACCGCCGAGACCGACCCGTTGCGCGTGTCGGTGCCATAGAGCGTCTGCGTCGTCTGGTTGATCGCAAGGCCATAGAGCGGGCTCGTCGAGACGTCGATCGACCCCTTGGGCTTCAGCGTCGTACCGTCGAGCCGCACGATCGCGCCCTTGGTTTCGCCGCGCGGGCCCACCGCCGCGACATACAACTCGTTGTTCGTGCCGTTCTGCACGATCTCATAGAGTCCGCCCGGAGCGACCTTGGCCGACTGATCGACGGCGGGCTGGGCCCAGGCGACCGTCGCGGCCGCGAACGTGACGAAGGCAGCCGACAGGCTGAAAGCGTTGCGCATATTCATGTTAAACTCCTGATACGGCGGGGGAGGGTTGAAGGTCGGTCCAATATGTCCCCTCATAGGGAACGGCGAGGAAATCCTTGTTGATGGTGGCGAGCGTCGCTTGCGGGTCCAGATCGCCGAACAGTTCCGGGTGAATCCACTTCGCCAGCGCCTCGGTCGCGACGATGTCGATCGGCGAATTGATGAGCTGATGCGACAGGCCATGGACGCGGCCGCCACGCACGGCGGACAGGCTGCTGATCCCGCGCCGCTCGGTCACTTTCTTGAGCGAGGCGCGCGAACGCGCCTCGTCATATTGTGGGCCGACGACAAAACCGCCCGCCTTTTCGAGATGCGGCCCGCCCGTCGCGATATAGACGTCGGGGTTCTGGTCGATGACATATTCCAGGTTGAGCTTGCCGAACGGCGCCTTGATCACATCCTCGCCGATATTCTTGCCGCCGACGAAGCCGATATAGTCGCCGACATTGCCCTTGCCGGGCGAGTTGCAGCAATCGGGGCCGTTGCCTGCATGCGCTTCCAGAAAGACCGTCGGGCGCTTGTCGGCGGGGATCGCGGCGACGCGCTTGCTGATCACGTCGAGCTTGTCCTGTCGGAATTTGTTGTAGGCTGCGGCCTGCTCCTCGCGACCGATCAGGCGGCCGAGCAGGGTGAGGCTGCGCGGCTGATTTTCAAACGGGTGCGAGAAAAAGTCGATGAAGACGACGCCGACCCCGGCGCCGGTCAACTGGCTGACCTGCGCGTCGGTCGGTCCCGAACCCAGCGAGACAACCGCCGCCTTGGGCGCGGCGGCCAGCACCGCCTCGACGCTGAACTCGTCGGAAGAATTGGGCGTCCGGGGCAGTGTCGCGAGCTTCGGAAAGCGCGCAACATAGGCCTTATATTGTTCGGGGCTGATGCGGTTGACGTCGCCCGACCAGCCCGACAGCAGGCTGACCGGATCGGGATGGATCAGCGACAGCGCGATCAGGTATCGGCCATCGTCGATGGTCAGCGGCGTCGCGGGGAGCGTCAGGTCGAGCGGACGGTCGCGGAGGTCGGCAAGGGCCGCCTTGTCGCCATCTTTCGCTCCGCCGTCCCCCTTTCCGCAGCCCGCGAGGACCAGCGGCAGGGCGCCCAGCAGCATCAGCGCGCCGCGGCGCGATGGCACCGATCGTTCGAATGTCACGCTCATTCCTTCCATGATTACCATCGATATTGGAGGCGCGCGGTCGCGGTGCGCCCCTGGCCATAGTAACAGGCCTGCGCCGCAGTGCAGGTCGAAACATAGCGTTTGTCGAAGAGGTTGCGCGCGTTGATCGCCAGCGAAAGCCCCGTGTCCGGCACATCATAGCGCATGAAGGCGTCGAACAGGGTGAAGGACGGGATTTCGAAATTGCCGATATTGCCCCAACTGTCGCCGGTGTAGCGGACGCCGCCGCCGAACCCAACCCCGCGCAGGGGGCCGCCGCGAACGCTATAGTCGGCGAACAGCGATGCCTGCCAGTCGGGGATCTGCGGCAGTCGGCGACCGATCTGGTTCGCGGCGCCTTCGGTGACTTCGGCCTTGATGCGCGTTGCGGTGGCGATCAGCGTCAATCCGGGGGTCGGGGTCGCGCGGCCTTCAAATTCGAGGCCGCGATAACGGCCTTCGCCGAGCTGAACCTGACACGGCGTCAGCGTCGGGCCGCACCGCGCGCCGAGCGGGTCGGGGGTCAGCAGATTCTGCTGCGTGATCTGAAACGCGGACAGCGTCAGATAGATATTCCGCCCCGGCGGCTGGAAGCGCAGGCCCGCCTCATATTGCTGCCCCGTCGTCGGCACGAACGGCGTGCCCGTCGCATTGGTGACGGGGTCGTTCTGGAGCGGCAGGAAGGATTCGGAATAGCTGGCATAGGGCGCCAAGCCGAAATCGAAGAGATAGACCGTGCCGATGTTCCAGGTGAAGGATTCGGCCTTCAGTTTGAACGCGGAACTGTTCAGGCTGTTCGACAGCGTGTCGGTCGCCCAGTCGTTGCGCGCACCCACCGCCAGGCGCAAATTGCCGACCGACAGCTGATCCTGAAGATAGACGCCGGTCTGTTTCGACACCGCCCCGCCATAAATCTGCGGGGCGAGTGCTCCCGCATACCCTGATGAACCGCGCGGGACGGGATTGAAAATATCGAGCAGCGGCAGCACGCGCGCAGGCGCGACGCCGTCGCGGTCGTGCGACCAGTCGGTATGGAAATAATCGACGCCGCCCAGCACGACATGTTCGATCGCGCCGGTCGAAAAGCGCGCCTCAAGCTGCGTGTCGGTCGCCCAGCCTTCGGATTCGCCCGCGCCCTGAACCGCGCGGCGCTGGATCGTCTGGCCTGGAATGCAGCCCGGGACATTGGCGGGGCAGGTCGCGAGCGTGTCGCCGCCCATGACGACGGCGCGATAGAAGCTGTCGAGCTTGGTGTAGCGGCTGTTGTTGCGGATCGCGAAGCGGTCGCCAAAGCGATGCTCGAAGAAGGAGCCGACCAAATATTGATTGCGGTCGAAGTCATTCCAGCCGGGCTCGCCCAGATTGGCGTCGAGCGAGATAAATTTGCCGTTCGACGGGCTCAGCGTTCCGGTGAGCGGCAGGAACTGGAAGGTCGAAGCGCCTTCGTCGCGCTGATATTGACCAAGCAACGTCCAGGTCGTGCCTTCGCCCAGGCGGAAGGTGATGCTGGGCGCCAGATAATAGCGCGAATTGGGCATATCCTTCGCGCGCGTCTCGCCATGCGATGCGAGCCCGACGACTCTCGCCGCGACATTGTCCGATAACGGCGCCCCGACGTCGGCGCCCACGAGCAGGCGCGCGCGGTCGAAGTCGCCGAACGACTGGCCCTGAAACAGCAGTTCACCATGCGCCTGGAAGGTGGGGCGCTTCGTCACCAGATTGACGATGCCGCCCGGTGCCGTCTGTCCATACAGGACGCTCGATGGGCCCTTGAGCACATCGACCTGTTGCAAGCCGAAGGGGTCGAAGGCGGGGCGGGTCCACTGGCCGCCCGCGGGCAGGCGCAGGCCATCGACGAAATTATTGTTGCTGCCAAAGCCCCCGGCACCAAAACCGCGAACGGTGACTTCATCGACGCGATTGTCGTTGCCCTGCGGCTGCGCCTGCACTCCCGCGACGTAGGAGAGCGCGTCCGACACGCTGTCCACCGCGCGAATGTCCATCTCGGCGCGGTTGACGACGGTGATCGTCTGCGGGTTTTCGATGAGCGGCGTATCGGTCTTCGTGCTGGCCGATGCGGTGCTCTGACCCGTCGCGATTACGAGTATTTCCTCATTCGCTCCGGCTTGTGGGCCCACTTCCTGCGCGAACAATGTGGCCGGCAGAAATGCCGCGACGGTCGCGCCGATTGTTCGGGCTCGCATGATATCTCCTTCGATCGGCCGGTTCGGCGATGGGAGGGCGCTTATTAAGAATTGGTCGCAATAGCAACCTGTCATTTGTGTCGAAATGTGGCCAATGCGAATAATCGGCCGGAAACCGTCCGGGGATTGTAACCCATAGAAGGCGTCCGGCGCCGTCATCAACGCGACCTTTGAGCAAAAGGTCGCGAAGACGCCGAAAATGCGCGGACGGATAGTGACTATCCAGGGCGGAATTCCCCGGCCGCCCCGCCAACGGGCGGGCGCTGCGCCCCGAGCCGCTGCTGCACAATGTGCGCATTCAATATGTGCGCTTTCAATCGCGGGACGCGGTCGCCGGGCCCTTCCTCGAGCATATGTCCGCGTCATCCAGAAATCGCAGATCGAAGAAATCGTCGGAACGGTCATCGGCGGGAGGCTTGGCCAATCTGCCGCGCTGGAAAAGAAATTGCGCGATGGGGTCGAGCGACCGCGTGAACGCGCCGATCGTTCCTTCCATGCCCAAATAGGTCGGCGTGCGTTGCTCGCCGCAGGGAATGATCCCGGTGCCATCGATCATTCGTCTGGCATCCCCCGGATCGACGCCGAGTTCGCTCGCGATGATTTGCGCGGTTTGTTCCGGATGATCACGCCAGAATGTGATCGCGGCACATTCGGATTGCACATAGCGGGCAACCAGGTCGGGACGGGCCTTTGCCAACGCGCTGGCCACCACGGCGATATCGCCGACGGGCAGGCCGCGCCGGGCCATCTCGCGATTGTCGATGAGGACGCGGCCGCCATTCGTCACCATCTGATGAAGCGCCGTCTCCCACAGCCAGGCGCCGTCGATCTCGCCCCGGTCCCAGGCCGCCTGTGCCTGGGATGGCGTCATGTCGATCAGGGCGACGGTGTCTTCGGGAATATTCTCCAGCCGCATCAGCGAAAGCAGCAGATAGTAGGAGGTCGATCCGAACGGGACGGCGATCCGCTTTCCTGCAAGATCGGCGGGCGAGGCCATGGCGAGGTCGCGCCGCACGACAAGACCTTCGACGCTACCCAGCATGTTGAGGATGAAGAGGCCGCGATAGGGGAGCCCCGAGGCTATGCCGGCCGCGGCAGGCGGCGTGCCGACAGCGCCGAAGTCGATCCGGCCGGCGGCCATCGCGGCGTTGACCTGGCCGCCCGTTTCAAATGGAATCCACTCGACCTTCAGTCCCGCGCGTTCGTGGAAGCCGAGCGCCTTGCTGACCAGTTGTGCATTGGCAAGGCGCAGATAGCCGATGCGGATCGTGTCGGGTGGCGCTGCGGGCGCCGCCGCGGCCGGCGAGGCGGCGGCCAGCGCGGCGATCAGGATCGCGGCGAACGCGCGCCTCACAGCTCCCTCGCGAAAAAGGCGATCATTTCGTCCATGAAGGCTTCCGCATCGCCCGGACGGCTGCCGATCGTCACGCCCTTTCGGGCAAAGCCGGCCTTCGCGGCATAATCGGTGAAATCCCTGGCGGTCAGCGCGGGGGCGGGCTGGCCGGTGCGCGGATCGATGTAGACCCCCGCGTCGGTCATATAGACGGTGGGAAAGATCGTGGAGGTGATCGCTTCGGGGATATGGGTGGGCGGAACATCCGCCCTGTCGAACGCGTGAAGTGCGCCGGCTATGATCCGCATCGACGCCGCCTGACCGCCCACGGTCATGGCATGCACCGCATCCTGGCATTGCTGGACCGACACCCAGTCATCGCGATCGCCCTGCAGCACGAGCAGCGCCGTGCCTTCGGACAGGCGCGCCGACTGAAACTGCGTACCGCACCAGGGATAGCCTGCGAGCACGGCGCGCAGCCCGGTCCCGGATCCCAGCACCGCTTGGGTAAAGGGCGCGGCGGCTGCCATCATGACGCCGGTGCCGCCGCGGCTTCCGCCCAGCGCGCCGATCCGCGCCGGGTCGACATCCTTTCGGGTCTGCAGATAGCGGACCGCCGCCAGCACGTCATAGGTGCTCGCCACCCAGGTCAGGCGCCCCTGGTCGGCGATGGTCTCCGTGATTCCGCGCGCGCGGAACGGATCGATGATCAGAGTCGCATAGCCCGCCGAATTGAGCGCGGCGGCCTCTGCCAGATGATGCGTGCCGATATTGCCGCTGCCGGGCACCACGATGATCGCGGGCAGCTTTCCGGAGCGGCGTTCCGGCAGGAACAACTGCCCGTTGAGCGTCACCGCCGGTCCGGCGTCGCCCCGGATCGCAGGCGCCCAGTCGGTCGGCGTGCGGCTTTCGAACGCGATGATCGAACCTTTGACGCCATTCGACAGCGTGACCGGCGTGGACGCAAAGCTTGCGCTGCTGACGGTTGGCAGGGCCCCATCGGCCCCGGCGGCGGCCGAAGGCAGGCTAAAACTCGCGAGCAGGGCTCCAGCCAGTAATCGTGCGAACATCAGACATCTCCCAGTTGCTCATGCAGGACGCCGGATATCTGCGAATGGCGGGTCGCCGTCTGTCTTCAGGGGAACAATTGCGTCATTCGCCGCGCGCGAAACGTTCGAGGGCGGCAACATCGTTGACGGTGATGCGCCCATAGCCAAGCTCGACCAGTCCTCGGCTCGCCAGATCGCGCAGTATCTCGTTGATCCGGGGCCGCGTCGCGCCGACGGACATTGCCAGATCCTCCTGACTGATATGGTCCAGCGGCGATACCGGCCCGACGGCCTGGCCATAAGGCCAGCGCCCCAGGTCGCAGAGCCGGGCCGCGACGCGTTGCGCGAGCGGCAGCCCGAATCCTTCGATGAGAAACTGGGCCAGCTTCCGTTCGGCGGCAAGTTCGGGTGCCAGCAACAGGCGATAGGTGGCGACGTCGCGTTCGAAGATTCGCGCGACGTCCGCAAGGGCCAGCGACAAGGTGCGCGCGCCATCCTTTGCAATGCCGGAATAGGCATGGGGCAGACCGTCGAGACAGCTTAGATAGCCGACCCACTCGCCGGGGTGAATGACGCCCATGATCACCGCGCGGCCGTCCCTCGAATGACCGACGACGCGAATGTCCCCCGAAAATACGCCGTGAAGGCCCGTTGGCGGGCCGTCCTGATCGAACAACGCCGCGCCGGGCGCGACCGTGCGTATGCTGCTCGCGTCCAGCACCGCCTGCCGTACCGCTGCAGGCAGCGTTGCGAGCCAGCCCCCGCTATGCAGCATGGCTTCGAAAACGGCTGTTTTGTTCACCATCGAACCAATTGTCTCCCCAGGAACAGTTACGCGCGATGCTGCCATGTAGCGACGGTCCAGCACAAGTCGATGACTCGAGGCGCATGGACGCACCGGGCACCGCGGTTCGCAGGAGGCCATCTGTGCAGCATCGAAGGGGGATTATATGAACCGACCAAACCGCACCTTGTTCGCCGTCCTGTCAGGCATTTCCTGGTTGGCGATATGTTCGCCCGCCCTCGCGCAGCAGGCGGAAACGGCGCCAACGGCGGACGCCGAAGGGGATGACGGCGCGGACGACGGCATCGTCGTTACGGCACGCAAGCGGGAAGAAAGGCTTCAGGACGTGCCACTGTCGATCTCGGCGATCTCCGGCAACACCATCGCGAGCGAGCGGCTGTTCCGTATCAGCGATTATTCCGCGAAAATTCCGAACTTCACGGCGCTTCAGCAAAATACGCGCACGTCCGGCCTGTATATTCGGGGTGTGGGGGGCAATGCGAACAACGACGGCGCGGAGCCCGGGGTCGGGCTGATCGTCGACAATGTGTTCTTTACCCATGTGGGTTTCAGCTGGCTGGATTTCGTCGATCTCGACCATATCGAGTTGGTGCGCGGACCGCAGGGGACGCTGCTGGGCAAGAACACCACGATCGGCGCATTGATCGTCACCACCAAGAAGCCGAGCTTCGATCCCGGGCTGGAGGTGGAAGGCACGCTCGCCAATCGCAACCGTTACGAGGTCCGGGCCAATGCGACGGGCCCCATCGTGGGCGATACGCTGGCCTATCGCGTCACCTTCTACAACACTAGGGGCGATGGCTGGGCGCGCAACGCCTTTAATGGACGCAAGCTGCTGGATCTCAATCGCTGGGCCGCGCGCGGTCAGCTGTTGTTCGAGAGCGGCAATGTGACAAACAGGATCATCGCCGAACATTATGAAACGTCGGAATACAACAACTTCTACTCGCCTTTTGCGGACGTTTCGACGCTGAACAACGGCACGGCGCGTAACGGTTGGGACGCGAAGATGCGGACGCTGTTCGGCTATACCCCCAATTATGATTTCCCGAACAACGCCAATTCCGATCAGCTCGGCCTGATGAAATCGAAAACCAACGGCGTGTCGAACCAGCTCGACGTGGAAATCGGCGACCATAGGCTGACCTCCGTTTCGGCTTGGCGCGACTATCGCTATGTGCCCGACCATGATTCCGACCTGTCGCCCTTTTCGATCATGAAAGGGGGCTTCGACCTCGACGTATCGCAACTGTCGCAGGAGGTCCGCCTGGCCTCGCCGACCGGCGGCGCGATCGATTATCAGATCGGCGGCTATTTCCTGCACGAGAAGATCGACAGCAACAATCGATCGCGATTCCAGAAGGATGCGACGACCTATTTCCTCAGTCCGCTTCTGCCGGCCTCGGTGCTCGACGGCGTGGAATATGACCAGTTCGGCCGAGCACGGATCGACAGTTACGCGTTGTTCGGCCAGGCGAGCTGGCATGTCTCCGACCGCGCGACCTTGACCGGCGGCCTGCGCTATACCATCGAGACCAAGAAGGCGTCGAATACCGGAAGCAGCTTCGGCGGCGATACGCTTCCGGCCGGGCTGGCACCGTTCCGCGCTGCCCTGGTCAATGCCTTTGGCGGACCTTTCCTGATCGAAGGCAAACGGACCTATCGATCCTTTTCCTGGCTGATCAATCCGTCCTACAAGCTGACCGACGATATTCTTGCCTATGCTTCGGTCAGCTATGGCGAGAAATCGGGCGCGGCCAATCTGTCGGCCCTGCCGGGCCGGCCGCTTCTGATCGATCCGGAAAAGTCGACCGCCTATGAGATTGGCCTAAAAACCAGCTTCGCCGACCGCCGCGGGACGTTCAACATCGACTTCTACTGGAACGATATCAAGGGGTATCAGTCCGCGCAGATCGATCCCGATCGCCTCGCACTCGGCACCTATCTCGGCAATGTCGGTGCGGTGCGAATGCGGGGGGCGGAATTCGATGCGGCCTACCGCTTTGACACCCGTTTCAGCCTGTCGTTCAGCGGTGCCTATAATGATGCCGAATATCGATCCTATCCCAACGCGCCGGCACCCGTCGAATATGGGCCCGGTATCCTCGATCTGTCCGGCCAGTCGACAGGCGCGGCGAAATGGTCGGGGCAGGCGAGCTTCAACTATGAAGCCCCGATCACGTCCAGCGTCGACATCACGGCGTTTGTGAACCAGTCCTTTCGCAGCCGGAGCAATCTCCTCAATCCGCTGTCCGTCTATGGCGAGCAGGAGGGTTATGGGCTGACCAATGCCGGGGTGGGGATCAAGGATCCCGACGACGCCTGGTCGGTGCAGATCTGGGGCCGCAACCTGTTCGACAAAATCTATGCCGTCGGTATTCAGTCGGCCAATGCGGTAGCCCCCTTCTTCAAGATACCGGGCGATCGCCGCACCTTCGGCGTGACCGTGAAGGGGCGGTTCTGACCCGCGGAGGGCGCGACGGGCATCGGCATCGCGGCGCGCTGCCGAACCACGCCCTCCGGCTGGTCCGCCGCGGCGCGGGCGACGCCCGGCGTGGCCCAAGGCGCTGGCCTGTCGCCCGAAGGTCGCGATAGCGATCGCATCGCGACCTTCGTCGCCGGCCGTCTCCGCGCTATGGTGCAGATAATCGTGATGCCATCGGCAGAAAAAGGAAGAGGAACTCATATGACGACCGACATGGCAATGCGCCTGGCCGCAATCTTTCCTGATACGGTCGTCGAATATGGCGACGCGTTGACCGGTCCGTGGCGTGCTCCGCGCCAGATGCTGGCCGATCAATCCTATGATCATCACAGTTCGATCCACGATGACGCGACGGCGCAAAAGCTGGGCTTCAAGGGCGGCACGATCGAGGGACCGACCCATTTCAGCCAGTTCGCGCCGCTGGCGGTCGCCGCGTGGGGCACGCGATGGCTGGAGACGGGCTGCATCTCGGCGCATTACCGTCTCCCTGTCTATGAAGGGGAGCAGGTGCGGGCGCGGATGGATAAGGTCGAGCCCGGCCAGACGACCGCCGAGATATGGATGGAAAAGTCGGACGGTGCCGAGGTTTTGCGCGGAACCTGCTCGATGGGTCCCGATCATCCCGAAACGGCGCTCGACCGGCGCCTCGCCTCGCTTCCCGCGCTGGAACAGCCGGTCATTCTGGAAGGGGTGGAGATCGGGACGAAGACGCCGCGTCGCGCGGTCAGCATGGGTTTCGACCAGCATATGGGGCATCTCTATCCCTTCACGCTTCGCCAGAAACTCGCGGTCATCACCGAAAACTCGCCCTGGTTCGCGGAGGACGCCGCCACCTATGCCTCGCCGCACGGGCGCGCCATCATCCCGGTTGAAATGATCAGCGTCCTCCTCAACCACGCTTGGGACGCCAGCGAAGCCTTTTATCGGCGTGGTCCGATCGTCGGTCTGTTTGCCGATCAGGAAATAAGGCTGGACGATGGTCCTCTGTTTGTCGGCGAGCCATACGAGATCGATCGCGAAGTCGTCGCGATCAGTGGAAGCCGCCGGACCGAAAGTCTTTGGATCCGGACGTCGGTCTACCGCCCCGGCGGAGACCGGCCGATCGCATCCATGTTGCTCAATCAAGCCATCATGAAGGACAGCTACGCTCGCTATTCCGAGGATCGGGCGCAACTCTACGGCTCCGATCTGCCCCCGGGGTAAGGTTCATTTGCCGGCGGAGGAGCGATGCGGGAGATCGCCAGTGATCAGCCTCTGGAGGCAGATGCCAAGCGGCAGCCGCCACCGAGAACCGCGGGTTGCGCATGCATGGCAGATCGGGCGCCGGACTTGGCGCCGCCGAGGTTGGGGAGGGGCCGACAGGAACGGATGCACAACGCCGGTTGAAACCGCGGGATGTCCGACGGCTTGGGGCGCCGGTAAAAGCGGTCGCGACGGTTTTTCGGCTCGCGCTCGCACAAGCCGACCGACCGCTACCGGCCATTAACTGTCATCGCCCTGCCTGCCACTCATGCCGCGCGCAGTTCTGGACCAGGGGCCCAAGCTGAACTTGCGGGCAGGTAGTTCGGATTGCGCGGGTCTTTAGGGTAGCGTCGATGAGGCTCGAACAGTATGGTTCGAACCGATCGCGATTATCCGGTGATCGATCGGGACTTCGGGCGGGTCGGATGACATCGATTGCACGTCACGGACGAGTCCAGCCTGCGTCGCTAATGCACCGATGGTATTTCTCGGTTGCGACCGTGCTGATGCTCGCCCTTACTCTGCTTGGGTTTTCGGACAATCTTTTCACTAATGTCGGCCAGCAGAGCAATGCTGACCCCAAATTCGTCGTACATGGCCTCTTCTGCCTGACGTGGATGATGTTGCTAGCCGTCCAGGCAAACCTCGCAGGACGCCGTGATATCCGCTTGCATCGCTCGCTTGGAATAGCGGGCATCTTTGTTGCCGCCGGCGTGGTTCTTAGTACCCTGTGGGTGTTTATCGAGGTCTGGAAGGGCTGGGAGGCGATGCAGATCGTCGGCAGGGCGAACCGAGTGTTCCTGCCGAGCTACGCGCTGTGCGCGCTGCTGGGTTTCCTCAACCGACGGCGTCCTGATCGGCACAAGAGGCTCATGTTCATCGCGTCGCTCTATATGCTGGAGCCGGTTCTTTCGCGCGCGTTCGACCCGTTTGATCCGTTGTTGCTTCGGTTCACGGACAGGCAGGTCGATGGCGCATGGTGGGTGTTTTTCGTGGTGGTGTGGAACGCCTTCTTCCTGTCACTCCTTGCCTATGACTGGAAAGTTCTAGGACGCATCCACGCGATCACGGTAGGCGGCTATGCATGGTTCTGCATCGTGTGGACGGTGATCTGGTTTGTCTAGAACCCAATCCAGCTTATTTACCGGGGGGGGGGCGAGTTATCAGCGCGATCCTCGCCGAGTTTCTCCACAGCCCAAAGGTAAGCAACATCCGCAATCGGTCGTTAGCCGTTATTCCGCGAGCATCTCGTTTACACCGAGGGGATCGACTATCGGCCAATCGCCTCGCCAACGCGATCGACGGAGGCGATAGCGAGGCTTTTCGCTATGGGGCGTATCGATGCACCCGTGAATGAGGTGGGTGCGGCAATCGTAAAATGTCACCACCTCAAACGCCACCCTAGTCACCTGGAACTGAAGTAAGCATCATTGTATTGGCTGATGCCGATCAGGCGGAGGCATTAGATATGGTAGGCAGGCAAGCGGGTTTGGTCGTGTTGAGCGCGGAGGATCGGATCTTTCTCGAAGGTCAGGTTCGGCGGCACAAGGCGCCGCGCTCTCTATCCGACCGGTGCCGGATGGTTCTGCTCTGTGCGGAGGGCCTGCAAAGCAAGGAAGTCGCCGCCCGCCTCGGTGTCCACGAGCATACGGTCGGCAAATGGCGGCGCCGGTTCGTGCAGGATGGTATCGAAGGGCTGACCGACGAATATCGCGCGGGCCGGCCACGAACAGTATCGGATGCGCAGGTGGCTCAGGTGATCGAGCGTACGCTGAACACCACTCCGAAAGACGCCACCCATTGGTCGATCCGCTCCATGGCGGCCGAAACCGGGCTGTCGCATACCACCATCCGCCGGATTTGGGCCGCGTTTGGGCTGCAACCGCACCGATCGGAGACGTTCAAGCTGTCAACCGATCCTCTGTTCGTCGACAAGGTTCAGGACATTGTCGGCCTTTATATGTCGCCGCCGAACCGGGCGGTCGTGCTGTGCGTGGACGAAAAGAGCCAGATCCAGGCGCTGGATCGTGAGCAACCGGTTCTTCCCATGGCGCCAGGCGTGCCTGAGCGCCGGACCCATAGCTATGTCCGTAATGGCACGACGTCCTTGTTCGCGGCGCTCGACATCGCCACCGGCGCCATCATCGGCAAGTGCTACAAGCGGCACCGGGCCACCGAGTTCCTCGACTTCCTCAAGCGGATCGACACGGAGATGCCCGAGGGGCCGGACGTGCATCTCGTTATGGACAACTATGCCACCCACAAGACGCCAAAGATCAAGGCCTGGCTCGCGCGACGCCCTCATTGGCATGTTCACTTCACGCCGACTTCGGCGTCCTGGATCAATCAGGTCGAACGCTGGTTTGCCGAGCTGACTCGCAAGCAATTGCAGCGCGGTGTCCACCGATCCACGGCCGAACTCGAAGCCGACATCATCGCCTTCATCGCGGCGCACAACGAAAACCCCAAACCTTACAAATGGGTCAAATCCGCAGATGAAATCCTCGCTTCCGTCAAACGCTTCTGCCAGAAAACAATGAACCGAACTTCGGATTCAGGTGACTAGGTCACCGACTCATTATGGCGCAACCAAATCCTGATTGAGGCGAGTTGGACCGAAGCGAGGAAGTTGTCGTCGCGCTTTTCGTATCGTGTTGCGACGGCTCTGAAATGTTTGAGTTTGTTGAAGAAGCGCTCGATCAGGTTGCGGTATCGGTAGAGGAATGGGCTGAACGCTGGTTTGCGGACGCGCTGGGGCATGGGCGGAATATTGGCGACCGCGCCTTTGTTGGTGATGGCGGCGCGCAACTTGTCGGCATCATAGGCGCGGTCGGCGAGCAGGATCGAGCCGGGCATTAGGCTGTCGAGCATGCTATATGCACTGTGCCCGTCATAGGCTTGCCCTTCGCTCAAGACGAGGTTGATCGGCAGGCCCTGGGCATCGACCATGGCGTGGATCTTGGTCGTCAGGCCGCCGCGCGAGCGACCCATGCAACGGGATCGGCCATCTTTTTTTTGGCGTTGGCGCCATGCTGGTGGACGCGGATCGACGAACTGTCGATCATCTGGATGTCGCCCGCATAAGCTTCTGACACAGCGTCCAATATCCGCTTCCACACGCCAGCGCGCCGCCAGCGGTTAAAGCGGTTCACGCAAGTCGTATGCGGCCCGTAACGCGAGGGAATATCCGCCCATGGCGCACCGGTCCGCAGCCGCCAGAATATCCCGTTCAGAACCCGCCGGTCATCGACCCGCTTCACGCCCCTAACCTTCGTTGGCAGCAAGGGCTGGATCAAAGACCATTCGAAATCCGTCAGATCAAAGCGGGCCATCAGAGTCCTCCTTCCGGCAAACACTGAATCAGAACTTACTCCGCTTGGGAATCCCGTTTATGGGTATGTGACCTAGGCGGCGGCTCCGGAAAGGGAGTGTAAATATCGCACAATTTCAAGGAGTAAATGGTGGACGCACTAGGGCTCGAACCTAGGACCCGCTGATTAAGAGTCAGCTGCTCTACCAACTGAGCTATGCGTCCATTGCCGGGTTGCGGCGCTTCGCGCGGGGCGGTGGAACCGCCTGTCTTGCGAAGAGAGCGCGCCGCTATCATGGCGCTGCGGCCTTTGCAATGACCTTGTGGCATTTTTTTAGTGAAAGCGGCGGGTGCCCGTCTTGCTGTCGCGATCGATCGCCAGCACGATGCCGACGCACAGCATGATCGTCAGCATCGAAGACCCGCCGTAGGAGAAGAGCGGCAGCGGGATGCCGACGACGGGGGCCAGCCCCATCACCATCATCAGGTTGATCGCGATGTAGAAGAAGATCGTCATCGTCAGCCCCGCCGCGACCAACTGTCCGAAGCGCGTTCGCGCGCGCAGCGCAACCCGCGTCGACCAGCGCAGCAGCAGGAAGAAGCCGAAGAGCAGCGCCAGGCCGCCGATCAGCCCCCATTCCTCCGCCATGGTGGCGAAGATGAAGTCGGTGTGCCCTTCGGGCAGATAGTCGAGGTGGCTTTGCGACCCGTTGAGAAAGCCCTTGCCGCCGACGCCGCCCGACCCGATCGCGATCTTCGACTGGCTGATGTGATAACCGGCGCCCAGCGGATCGCTTTCGGGATCGAGGAAGATCAGCACCCGCCGCTGCTGATAATCGTGGAGCATCGAGAAGAGCAGCGGCAGCGCCGCGGCGCCCGCCACCGCGGCGCTGCCGAACCACCAGAAGGGCAGGCCGGCGACGAACATGACGACGGCGCCGCTGGCGCAGATCGCGAGCGCGGTGCCAAGGTCGGGCTGCAGCATGACCAGCGCGGCCGGAATGCCGATCATCACCAGCGCGGGCCACAGCGCCGTCCAACTGCGCGTTTCGCCCGGTGGAAGCTGCGTATAGAAACGCGCGAGCGCGATCACGATCGCCACCTTCATCAGTTCGGACGGCTGGAGGTTCATGAAACCAAGGTTGAGCCATCGCTGGCTGCCGCCGCCGACGAAGCCGAGAATTTCGACCGCGAGCAGTAGCACCGCGACCCCGATATAGCCGAGATAGGCGAAATCCTCGAACAAGCGGATCGGCAGGCGACCGATCACCATCGCCATGGTCAGGAAGATCAGGAAGCGGACGCCCTGCTGCCACGCCCAGGGCGACCAGTTGCCGCCCGCCGCCGAGTAGAGGACGAGGACGCCGAAGCCGCTGATCGCGCCGAGCAGGGCGATCAGCTTCCAGGGGATGCGTTGAATGGCGGGCGGAACGGGGATCATCACGGCGTCTCCGCATCCGGCGCGCCAACGCTGGCGCCTGCTTTCCAGGCGGCATAGTCGCGGTCCATGCGTTCCTTGATCGTGCCGCCCCAGCCGGCCTCGAATTCCTCGAGCGCCTTCATCGCCTTTTCGCGGTCGTAGAGGAAGGTGAAGATGTCCTTGGCGACGGGGGCCGCCGCGCGGCTGCCGCCCATGCCATGTTCGATCACCACCGACGCCGCGTAACGCGGATTTTCGACCGGGGCGAAGCAGACGAACAGGCCGTGGTCGCGATATTTCCACGCGCCGCCCTGGCCGCGCGAGCCCGATGCCAGGCCGCGCACCTGCGCCGTGCCGGTCTTGCCCGCCATGGTGATGCCGTCGAGCGGCAGGCGGCTGCGGCCCGCGGTGCCGCCCGGACCGTTGACGACCATGTCCATGCCCTTGCGCGCCACCGCCAGCGCCGCTTCGGAATAGGGGAGGGCGGGCTGGTCGAATTCGCGGTTGATCAGGCGCGGATAGAGTTTGCGTCCCGACGCGATCCGCGCCGACATCACCGCGAGTTGCAACGGATTGACGATGACATAGCCCTGGCCGATCACCGCGTTCAGCGAATCGGACGCGCTCCATGGCTGATGGAACCGCCGCATTTTCCACGCGCTGTCGGGAATGGTGCCGTAACGCTGGTTGCTGCCGGCAAGCTTGAACTCTTCGCCCAGCCCCAGCATGTGCGCGACCGGCGCGATGGTATCATAGCCGAGCCGGTGCGCGAGCCAGTAGAAATAGCTGTTGCAGCTTTTCATGATCGCGGTCGGCATGTCGATGCTGCCATGTGTGCCGAGGCAGCGGAAGAAGCGGTTGCCGAGCCGGTATCCGCCGATGCAGGTGTGCCGCTCGCTGGGGTCGACGCCATGTTCGACCGCGGCGATCGCCGCCATCGGCTTCAGCGTCGATCCCGGGGGATAGAGGCCGCGGGTCGCCTTGTTGATCAGCGGCTGGTGATCGTCGGCCTGCAGCCAGCGATATTCGCTGGTGCTGATGCCGTCCGAAAAACTGTTCGGATCGAAGCTGGGCATCGAGATGAAGGACAATATGTCGCCGTTCAGGCAGTCGATGACGACCGCCGCACCCGATTCGCGGCCCATTCGCCGCGCGGCATATTCCTGCAGATCGGCGTCGATGGTCAGGTGCACGGTCTTGCCCTGCACGTCGGCCTGGCTGCTGAGTTCGCGCACGACCTTGCCGCGCGCGGTGACCTCGACGCGCTTGGCGCCGGGCTTGCCTTTCAGCATCGGCTCGAAATATTTTTCCAGCCCATCCTTGCCGATCTTGAAGCCGGGCGTGATGTAAAGCGGGTCGCGGTCGCGCTTATATTCCTCGGCATTGGGCGTGCCGACATAGCCGATCAGGTGGCCGACCGCGGCGCCGGTCGGATAGTTGCGGGCAAAGCCGCGCGCCGGCGCGACGCCCGACAGATCGGGCAGGCGGACCAGGATCGCGCTATATTCCTGTTCGGTCACGTCCTCCTTGACCGCCACGGGCTGGAAACCCGATGCCGCCTTCAGGTCGCGTTCGATCCGTTCCATCGCGTCGCCGTCGAGGCGCAGCAGCGTCCGCAATTGCCCCAGAACCAGATCCTTGTTGTGCAGGCGGTCGGGGATCAGGTCGATGCGGAGCGACACGCGGTTGTTGGCGAGCGCCTTGCCATGGCGGTCGACGATCCAGCCGCGCCGCGGGGGCACCAGCGTCAGATTGACGCGATTGCTTTCCGCTTCCAGCACATAGCGGTCGTTGTCGATGACCGAGATATAGGCCATGCGCGCCGCCAGCGCCACGCCCACCGCCGCCTGCGCGCCGCCGACGACCAGAGCCCGGCGCGTGAAGGTGATCCCCCGCCAGGCTTCGGTAATGGGTGGGCTTTTGCGGCGCATGGACCGGGACTATCGGCGTTTCAGGCGGAAATTGTCAAACGCGCCGGTCAGCCGCATGAACAGCGGCACCAACAGCGCCGAAATCACGATCTGCGGCGCGACGAGGCCGATGACGCGGACCGGATCGGCCTGCGGATGCGCGAGCAGCGCCGCCAGCGACTGGACGATCGCGACGAGCAGCGCGGCGATCGCCCAATCGTGAAAGAAGCCGCGCCAATAGATGCGCTGGGAACTGTAATGGATCGCGATGCTGGCGAGCGTCCACAGGCCGATCGCCGATCCGATCGGTTGCCCGCTGAACAGATCGTCCCACAGGCCGAGCGGCAGGCCGATCCACACCGGCCACATTTCGGTGCGCAGCAACTGCCAGCACAGGAACAGCAGCAGGCCGAGCGGCGGCAGCACCGGCGAACTGGCGATCAGCGGCAGCATCTGCGGCAGCGCGCTGGCAATCATCACGCTGGCGATCGGCACGATGCGCATCCGCCAGAGCGAGGCCGGCTCGCCCAGGCGCGGTCCCTTCGGGGTCATGGGACGGCGGGGGGGGCGGCAGCCGCCTCGGCTTCGATATTGTCGGGCGTATAGGCGCGCAGGACCGACACCGCATCGACCTTTGCCGGATCGGCGAGCGGCCGGGCGAGGGCGCCGACATCCTGGCGGCGGACGACGATGGCGACGGGGATATTGGGCGGATAGAGGCCGCCGGTGCCGGACGTCACCAGAATGTCGCCCGGCTTGAACGGATTGTTCGCGATGTTGAGCGTGCGAATATCCAGATCGCCGTTGCCGCGGCCCGACGACAGTGCCGGCAACCCGTCGCGGGCGCGGCGGACGGGGACGATATTGTCGACGTCGGTCAGCAACAGCACCTGCGATGCGGACGGTCCCACGGTCAGCACGCGGCCGATCAGTCCGTCGGCGCCGCGGACCGGCTGACCCGCATCGACGCCGACGTTGCGGCCGATGCTGAGCAGCGCGAGCCGTTTGCTGCTGGTCGATGTCGACGTCAGCAGATAGCCGTTGGCGACTGCCGTCTTGCCCGTTTCCTGCAGCTTGAGCAGGGCCTTGAGCTGGCGGTTTTCCTCTTGCAGCGAGCTGGTCGCGACCAGTTGCCGGCGCGTTTCGGCCAGTTCCTTGCGCAGCCGCCGGTTCTGGTTTCCCGCCCCGACATAGGCCGAAACGGCGTCGTCGATGCCCGATATCGATCCGATCGCCGACCGGCTGACGCGCGCGACCGGCACCGTGATCTCGCGGCTCGCGATGCGAAGCTGCGCGAAACCGACGGGGTCGGCAACCGACAATATGGCGAGCAGCAGCCCGGCGATCGCGCCCGTCACCGCGATGACATAGGCGACGAACAGGCTGTACTGGGCCTTGCGGGATTGCCCCGGACGTCGATGTGCCGGGCGGGCCATGGCGCGGACCTTGCTCCGATCAGGCTTGCTGCAGCACGCCGCGGAAGGCGGGGTCCTCCATCGCGCGGCCGGTGCCGATCGCGACGCAGGTCAGCGGGTCTTCCGCGACGGTGACGGGCAGGCCGGTCGCATCGCGCAGCAGTTCGTCCAGTTCGGCGATCAGCGCGCCGCCGCCGGTCAGCACGATGCCCTGGTCGACGATGTCGGCGGCCAGTTCGGGCGCGGTGTTTTCCAGCGCGATCCGCACGCCTTCCACGATCGTGCCGATCGGTTCGGACAACGCTTCGGCGATCTGCGCCTGGTTGATCGAGATTTCCTTGGGCACCCCGTTGACGAGGTCGCGGCCCTTGATGTGGATCGTCATGCCGGTGCCGTCGGCGGGGATGCGGGCGATGCCGAAATCCTTCTTGATCCGCTCGGCGGTCGCTTCGCCGATCAGCAGATTATGATGGCGGCGGACATAGGAGACGATCGCTTCGTCCATCTTGTCGCCGCCCGCGCGGACCGACGTGGTATAGGCGAGGCCGCGCAAGCTGAGCACCGCGACTTCGGTCGTGCCGCCGCCGATGTCGACGACCATCGATCCGATCGGTTCGGTGACAGGCATGTCGGCGCCGATCGCGGCGGCCATCGGTTCCTCGATCAGCCACACTTCGCTGGCCCCGGCGTTCGATGCCGCGTCGCGAATCGCGCGGCGTTCGACGCTGGTCGAACCCGACGGCACACAGATCACGATTTCGGGGCTGCGGAACGCGTTGGGCTTGCCGCCGTGCACCTTGGTGATGAAATGCTTGATCATCTGTTCGGCGACGTCGATGTCGGCGATGACGCCGTCGCGCAGGGGGCGGATCGCCTCGATGCTGTCGGGGGTCTTGCCCATCATCAGCTTGGCATCGTCGCCGACCGCCTTGACCCGCTTGATCCCGTTCAGCGTTTCGACCGCGACGACCGACGGTTCGTTCAGCACGATGCCCTTGCCGCGCACATAAACCACCGTGTTCGCGGTGCCGAGGTCGATCGCCATGTCTTGGGAATTGAATTTCAGAAAACGGGAAAAGAAGGACATGTAAACTGCTTCCTGTCGTCAGCCCCGCCGGGACGGCGCAGCCGTGATAGCCATAGGATCGCCTCCATCCGCGGACAGAACCAAATCTGGGAGGGATTCCGGCACGTCCGGGAGGTGGATGGCTGGACAGGAAGATAAGGTTGTGCGGGTGGGTCGCGATTTGCGTCCGACTGCGCTAGGAGAGGCGTCATGTCAATACGCCGCCTGCCGGAAAAGCTCGTAAATCGGATCGCGGCCGGTGAAGTGGTCGAAAGGCCCGCCGCGGCGCTCAAGGAACTTGTGGAAAACGCCATCGATGCGGGCGCGGCGCGCATCGCGGTGCGAATCGCCGAAGGCGGCATCGCGCGGCTGGAGGTCGAGGACGACGGCTGCGGCATGACCGCGTCGGACATGGCGCTGGCGCTGGAACGTCATGCGACGTCGAAGCTGCCCGATGACGCGATCGAGGACGTCACCACGCTCGGGTTTCGGGGCGAAGCGCTGCCGTCGATCGCCAGCGTCGCGCGCTTGACGCTGGAAAGCCGGACCGCCGACGGCGACGGCTGGCGCCGGGTCGTCGACAATGGCGCCGTCGTCGCCGAGGGTCCGGCGGCGCTGGCGAAGGGGACGCGCGTCGTCGTCGAGGATCTGTTCGCGCGGGTCCCGGCGCGGCGCAAGTTCCTGCGCAGCGCGCGCAGCGAATATGCCGCCTGCCTCGACATCGTCCGCCGACTCGCGATGGCGCGGCCCGACATCGGCTTCACGGTCGAACATGACGGGCGCCGCGTGCTCGACGTGCAGGGCGGGCAGGACCGGTTGTCGCGCGTCGCGGCGCTGACGCAGCGCGAACTGGCGGCGAACAGCATCGGCGTCGATCTGGATCGCGGCGAGGTGCATCTGGGCGGGGTCATCAGCCTGCCGACCTACAATCGCGGCATCGCCGACCATCAATATCTGTTCGTCAACGGCCGTCCGGTGAAGGACCGGCTGCTCGTCGGCGCGCTGCGCGGCGCCTATGCCGACCTGCTCGCGCGCGACCGGCATCCCGTCGTGGCGCTGTTCCTGGACCTGCCGACCGGCGAGGTCGATGTGAACGTCCACCCGGCCAAGACCGAGGTGCGCTTTCGCGATCCGCAACTGGTGCGCGGCATGATCGTCGGCGGCCTGCGCCGCGCGCTCGACGACCATGGCTTCCGCAGCGTCCAGCGTCCGGCCGAAGCGGCGCTTGCGGCGTGGCAGCAGGAACCCGTCGCCCCGGCGCCCGCGACGGGCTTTCTGTTCGGCCGTCCGTCTGAGCCTGCGGTGCATCTGTTCGGCGCCGACAGGGCTCCGGCGGCGGGGGATGTCGCGCGCGTCTATGACCGCCTGGTGCCTTTCGCCGCGCCCGCGCCGCTTGCCGGCCGCGCCGAACCGGCGGTGCAGCCGGTGCCCGAGGCGGAGGCGCATCCGCTGGGCATCGCACGCGGCCAGATCGCCAGAACCTATATCGTCGCGGAGGCGGAGGACGGCCTCGTCATCGTCGACCAGCACGCGGCGCATGAGCGGCTCGTCCTCGAACAGCTGCGCCGCGGCATGGCGGGTCAGGCGGTGCCGTCGCAGGGGCTGCTGCTGCCCGAGGTGGTCGAGCTGGACGAACCGGCGTGCGACCGGCTGGAGGCGGCGGCGGCGCAGCTTTCGACGCTCGGCGTCGAACTCGAACGCTTCGGGCCCGCCGCGGTGATGGTGCGCGCGACGCCCGCGATGCTGGGCGCGATCGATTGCCGCCGGCTCGTCACCGACATCGCCGACGATCTGGCGGGCTATGACGCCGCGCTCGGCCTCAACGAAAAACTCGAACTGGTCGCCGCGACGATGGCGTGCCACGGGTCGGTGCGCGCGGGGCGGACGCTGAACGTCGCCGAAATGAACGCGCTGCTCCGCCAGATGGAGGTGACGCCGCACTCGGGCCAGTGCAACCACGGCCGGCCGACCTGGGTCAAGCTGGCGATGGACGATGTCGAGCGGCTGTTCGGCCGGAAATGATCGTCAGACGGTGATCTCCAGCGCGGCGATCTTGCCGTCTTCGATCGCGAAAATATGGCGAAGGTCGATCTCGCCGCCGGGGAAATTCCCGACCAGGTGGCAGGTCACGACCGTGCGGCCGTCCGCATCGGCGATCGCGATCGGGGTGCTGGTATAGCTGTATTGGGTGGAGGTGCCCGATTTCCAGGCTGCGATCGCGGCGCGGCCGCGATGCGTTTTGCCTTCGTCCGTCACGATCGCATCGTCGGTGAAACAGGCGGCGACGGCCGCGGCGTCGGCGCGGTCGGCGGCGAAATAGGCCGCGATGGGCGGGGGCAGGGTGATGGTCATGGCGCGCTCCTTGATTGCGATGCCGCCCAGTTGGTTTTACGCTGGCAAAATCGCAAGAACGCACGAAAAAGTAAGGGACGCACCCATGGGTAAGGTCGAACATACGGCAATGAGTGCGGCCGATGGCATCGAGACGGCGTTCCGGATGCTGGAGGGGCGGTGGAAGCTGGTGATCCTGTTCCACCTGTTCGGCGGCGAGTTGCGGCGCTTTTCCGATCTGGAGCGCGCGATTCCGGCCATATCGCAAAAGATGCTGATCCAGCAGTTGCGCCAGATGGAAAGCGACGGCATCGTCCGGCGGATCGTGCACGCGCAAGTGCCGCCGAAGGTGGAATATGGCGTGACCGAATGGGGACAGGCGCTGTGCCCGGCGCTCGATGCGATATTGACCTGGGCCGAGGCGCGGCCGGTTGCGGCATAGGAGGTTGATGATGGGGATGCGACGTCGATTTTATGCCCTGGCGGTGGCCGTCGGGCTGGCGGGCGGGGCCGCGGTTCCCGCCGCGGCGACCGCCGCGCCGCCGAAGCCCTCCGCCTGTCCCGCCGATCCCGTTCTGCCCGACGCGCTGTCGGGGTGGGCGCGGATCAGTTCGAGCAAGACCATCTATGGTTATGGCGAGGCGCGCGCGGCCGAATGGCCGGTGCTGGGGCCGGTGCGAACCGGCCTGTCGCTGCACCGCGCCGAAAGCCTGCGTTATTGGGTGGCGCCCGAACGCGCGCCCGACGTCCATAAATTCGGCGGCATGGTGCCGGTGCGCGTGGAAACGGCGGGACGGCTGGTCGTCGCGCTGGATGCCGGGGCGTGGATCGACCTGGTTCGCGACGGCGCGGTCGTCAAATCGGTCGCGCACGGCCATGGCCCCGCCTGTTCGGGCATCCGCAAGATGGTCGAATATGACGTGGCGCCGGGCCGCTACCTGCTCCAGATTTCCGGCGCGCCAGCGCAATCGATCCGCGCCCTGGCGGTGATGCGCGACTGATCGGCGGGAGCCGGGAGGTGGCTCAGTCGGCGCCGCTGGCGTCGCGGACGCGGATCATAGCGGCGGAGCGCATCGTCATCACCGGCTGATCATGCTGGTTGAACACGGTGATCTTCGTCTTGAAAATGCCCATTTCGGGACGGCTGGCCGACCGGCGCTTTTCCAGCACCTCGCTTTCGCAGCGCAGCGTGTCGTCCGGATAGACCGGCGTCAGCCAGCGCAGGTCTTCGATCCCCGGAGAACCGAGCCCGGCCTGTTGGCGGTCCTTCATATCGTCGACCATCATCCGCATCGTCATCGCGCCGGTGTGCCAGCCGCTGGCCGACAGGCGGCCGAAATAGGTGTCGGCCGCCGCCGCATCGTCCAGATGAAAGGGCTGCGGATCGTATTTTTCGGCGAAGTCGATCACCTGTTCGCGCGTCACCGTCTTGTTGCCGAACTGCCGGACCGCGCCGACTTCCAGATCCTCATAATAGAACAAACCAGTCTCCATTCACGTCATGCGGATGCCGGCGACGCCATTTTCGACCACGCCGGTCGCGCGCTTCGACAGATTGCCCAGCGGCACCGTCACCTTGTCGACGACCATGAAATGCGTCTGCCACGCCTCGCGCCCGACGTCGCACACGACATAGCCGCGCTGGTCGTTGGCGAATTTGAGCTCAGGGTTCAGGGCAAGCCATTCGTCGGTGCCCGCGCGCTTGTCGTTGCCGTCGCCGCCGGACGAGATCGACGTCGCGACGAATTCGGCGCCGACGACCTTGTCCTTCAGCACCAGGTCGCCGCAGAAATTCTGATGTTCGTCGCCGGTCAGCACGACGCAATTCTTCAGGCCCGAAAAACGCGACAGGATGCGCTCGCGCGGCGCTTCATAGCCCGCCCAGCTGTCGAGATTGAGGATCTTGTCCTTCTCTTCGGGACGCCGCCGCCGGTCGAGCGACATCATCGTCACCTGCTGCGCGATCGCGTTCCACGTCGCCCCGCCCCTGGCCAGATTGCGGTTCAGCCAGTCTTCCTGCGCCTGGCCCAGCACCTGGGCCTGTTTTCCGAAAACGTCGGGGCAGGCGGGCTTGAACCCGTCGCCGCACGGCTGGTCGTCGCGATATTGCCGGGTGTCGAGCACCTGCATCGCCATCAGGTCGCCATAGCGGAACTCGCGGTGCGCCGCGACCATGCCGCCGCGCGGCAGCAGCGCCCTGCGGACGGGCATATGTTCGTACCACGCCTGCATCGCCGCCTGTTTCTTCAGCATGAAGACTTCGGGCGGCGCGGCGTCGGGGTCGTTGCCGGGCAGGCCGAGCTTCCAATTGTCGACATCCGAAACCCAGTCGTTGCGGATTTCATGATCGTCGAAACTCGACAGGAAGGCGTGCGCCGACCGCGCCGCCTGCTGGTCGATGTCGAGCAGCGTCTGGGCATAGGCGCCCCGAAAATCATTCACGTCGATCAGGGCGCGCTGGGCATAGCGGCGCACCGGGCGGATCGGCAGGCCGTCGTCGTAGAGATAGTCCTGCTGATATTCGTAAATGAAGTCGCCGTAATGATAGACAAAGGCCAGATCCTCGCGCGCGAGATGGCGATAAGCGCCATAGAAGCCCGATTCATAATGCTGGCAGCCGGCCACCCCGAATTTCAGGGCGTCGACGCGGGCGCCGGGGGCGGGCAGGGTGCGGGCGCGTCCGCGCAGGCTGCGTTCGCCGCCGGCGGTGAAACGGTAATAATAGGGACGGTCGGGCAGCAGTCCCGCGACCTCGACATGGACGCTGTGCGCCAGTTCGGGCCGCGCCAGTTCGGTCCCCTTTGCCACGACATCGCGAAATCCCGTATCGCTTGCGACTTCCCAGTCGACCGGAACATGGACCAGCGGCATCCCGCCGTGCCGCTCCATCGGGTCGGGCGCGAGCCGCGTCCAGATGACGAAGCCGTCGCTCGCCGGGTCGCCCGCGGCGACGCCCAGGCTGAAGGGGAAGTCGCGAAACACGCCCTGCGCGCGCACGATCGCCGGAGCGGCGACCCCGGCGAGCGTCGCGGTGGCAAGGAAATGGCGGCGATTGAGCATGCAGCGACTCCGGGAAGTTTCTTTTGTAACCCTTCGATAGCCAAGCTGCCTGATGTTTCAATGACAGAGGGGCCCTGTTGGCAGGGCGTGTCAGAATAGCATCCACACCGCCATTGCGATCATCGCCAGATTCTCGGTCAGCGAGACGAAGCCCAGCGGCACGTTGCTGCTGCCCCCGACGCAGGCGCATTTCAGGTCGCGCCGGTCGATATAGACCGCCTTGAACACCGATACCGCGCCGATGCCGCCGATGAACAGCGCAACGGGGATCGACAGCCAGGGCAGGGCATGCGCTGTCATCAGCACCCCCGCCAGCCCCTCGGCAAAAGGATAGAGGCTGGCATAGGGCACCCAGCGCCGCGCCAGCAGATCGTAATTCAGGAACATCGCCGAAAATTTGCCGACGTCCTGCAGCTTGAGCAGCGCCAGAACGATCATGCTGAACGACACGAACCACTCGGCCGCCCGGATCGTGAAGGGCGAACCGAAAGCCGCATGGCTCGCCGCGAGCGCCATCAGCGCCGTCATCGCGAACAGCGCGATGACGGGGGTATAGCTGGTCGCGCCGGGCTCCGCGACCTTCAGCCCGAAATGGCGGCGCAGATCGTCGTAACCGCCGATGCGCACCCCGTCGATGAAGGTCTGGGGCGTCGTTTTCACATCATGCTCGGCCTTGAAGGCGTCGGTCTCGGCGCGCGTCGTCAGCCAGCGGTCGTCGATCGTGAAGCCCCTGCGCGTCAGCAGATATTTCGCCTTCAGCCCATAGGGACAGATATGGTCGGGAAAGACCATGCGATAGAGGATTGCCTGTTTCGTCATGCACCCCATATCGCATCCGTACCATGGTACGGAGTCAAGCGATGCAGCTTACGATCGGAAAATTGGCCGCCGCGGGCGGCGTCGGGGTCGAAACCATCCGCTACTATCAGCGGCGCGGGCTGATCGCGACGCCCGCGCGCAGCGGTGGCGATGGCTGGGGCGGCGGTATTCGCCGCTATGGCGAGGCGGATGTGCGGCGCCTGAAATTCATCCGCGCGGCGCAGGCGTCGGGCTTTACCCTCGACGAGATCGGCGAATTGCTGGCGTTGGAGGGCGGCACGGAACGCGCCCGCGTCCGCGCGCTTGCGCGCCAGCGCGTCGCCGCGCTCGACGAAAAGATCGCGCAGATGACGGAAACACGCACCGCGCTGGCCCGACTGGCCGACCGCTGCGAGGCCAGCGACCGGGGGCCATGCCCTATATTGGCGGCGTTCGAGGGGTAGGCCGCGAGCAGGAAATGGATGGCCCGCTGACGACCGAGAGGCGGCATCTATGGCATCGTCACCCCGGACTCGATCCGGGGTCCATGACTTCGTCGCGGTAGCGGATTAAGGATCAGGTCCGGAATGACGACAAGCAGGTCAAGGGGCACCCGCTGCCCTTTACCCAATCGGCATCGCCTTAGAATGGGGCTTTCCTACATCATTCGGCTATGGCAGCCTGCATTCGGCTCTTTCATTTGGTGGATAAGGACGCGAGGCGCACCGCGCATCCCGACGTCCAAATCGGCGCTGCACTGGGCTGATCTTTCCTGAACTTTGGCATATCGCCAGGCCCGTGCGCCGCCCCTGTCCCGGATCCGACGAACGACGCCACCACCCCAAAGCCGAGGTGACGGCAACGAAACTGGCGATGAACCCGATCAGCTGTGCAGGAAGTGCATCACGTCGCCGTCGGCGACGACATAGGCCTTGCCTTCGGCGCGCAGCTTGCCGGCTTCGCGCGCCTTCGCTTCGCCGCCCAGCGCGACATAATCGTCGAACGCGATGGTTTCGGCGCGGATGAAGCCTTTCTGGAAATCGCTGTGAATCTCGCCCGCCGCTTCGGGCGCGCTCGCGCCGGCATGGACGGTCCACGCGCGCGCTTCCTTCGGCCCGACGGTGAAGAAGGTCAGCAGGTGCAGCAGTTCGTATCCGGCGCGGATCACGCGCGCCAGGCCGGTTTCGTGCAGCCCCATTTCCTCCAGGAACAGCATGCGTTCGTCGGCGTCCATGCCGACCAGTTCGCTCTCGATGGCGGCGGACACGATCACCGCCTGCGCGCCCTCGGCCTTGGCGCGCGCGAAGACCGCCTCGCTGTGCGCGTTGCCGGTCGCGGCATTCGCTTCCTCGACATTGCAGACATAGAGTACGGGCTTGGACGTCAAAAGCTGCGCGGTGCGCAGCACGCGGGCTTCTTCATCGTCGCGCGGTTCGACCAGCCGGGCGGGTTTGCCGTCGCGCAGCAGGTCGAGCGCCTGACCCAGCACCGATGCGGCAACCTTCGATTCCTTGTCGCCCTGTGCCGCCTTCTTGGCAAAGGCGGGGACGCGCTTTTCCAGGCTTTCCAGGTCGGACAGCAGCAATTCGGTCTCGACCGTTTCGGCGTCGGCGACCGGATCGACCCGGTTTTCGACATGCTGGATGTCGTCATCCTCGAAACAGCGCAGGACATGGACGATCGCGTCGACCTCGCGGATGTTGCCGAGGAACTGGTTGCCCAATCCTTCGCCCTTCGACGCGCCGCGCACCAGCCCGGCAATATCGACGAAGGCGAGCTGCGTCGGGATGATCTTCTGGCTGCCCGCAATCGCGGCCAGCTTGTCCAGGCGCGCGTCGGGCACCGCGACATTGCCGATATTCGGTTCGATCGTGCAGAAGGGATAGTTCGCCGCCTGGGCCGCCTGCGTTTCGGTCAGCGCGTTGAACAGGGTGGACTTGCCGACATTGGGCAGGCCGACGATCCCGCATTTGAAACCCATGACATCCGTCTTTCGATATGGTGCGCGCGGACCGGCCGCGCCGTTGCAGCGCCCGCTAGCCGGTCCGGGCGGATTTTGCCAGCCCCGCACGCGATGGCGGTTGCGGCCGGTTCACATTTGCGGCCTTATCACCGCCCGGAAAGACAGGAGTGGACGGCGGATGCGGGCAGGTGCGGCAACAGCGTTGATATGGGTGGCCGCCGTGGCCGGCACCGCCGCAATCGCCGCGCCGAGCCGGTTCGAGGCCGATGTGCTGGGCGAGTTGAACCTGCTCCGCGCCGATCCGCCGCGCTATGCGCGGGGCGTGGCGGCGACGCGGTCGCGCTTCGACGGGCGGGTCCTGCGCGGCCGCAGCCGCGACGAGATCGACATATTGACGCACGAGGGCGTCGGCGCGGTCGACGAGGCGGTCGCGGCGCTGCGCGCGGCATCGCCGGTGCCGACACTTGAACAGGGCGACATATTGGCGCGATCCGCCGCGATTCTCGTCGGCGAACAGGCGGGGTCGGGCGGGCTCGGTCATCAGTCGCGCGGGCGCGGACCGGGCGAGCGGACGGCGGCGGCGGGCGGCGGCCCCTATGTCGGGGAGGTCATCACCTATGGCCACGCCGACCCGGCGTCGGTCATCGAGCAACTGGTGGTCGGCGACGGCGTGCCGGGTCGCGGACATCGCAAGAGCGTGCTCAACCCCTGGTATCGTTATGCCGGGGTCGCCTGCGGCCCCCATGCGGTGCATCGCCGGATGTGCGTGATCGTCCTGTCGCGAACGGCGGACGGACGCCCGCCGTCGCCGCCGAAGTCTGCGCCCTAATCATGCACCGCCTTGATCAGCGGGCCGAGCGGGCCGCCGCCCAGCCATGCCACCTGAACCTCCGCCGACACGCGGTTGATCGCCTCCTGCGGCTTGCTGCCCGGATGCACGGCGCGGCGTAGCGGCCGCTTGCCGGCGGGCATGGCCATGATCTCCGCGATCGCGCGCGGGACGTCGGCGATGTCGGCGCTGCGCCCGCTGCCATCCTCGGTCCCCATGCCGCGCGTGAAGGGTTCATAGGCCGCGAGCAGTTCGGGGGCGCTGCGGTCGCGCAGCGCCCCGGTGTAGATGTTGCGGTTGACCCACACCTTGGTCGGATAGCCGCCGGGCTGGATGATCGTCACGTCGATGCCGTGCGGCACCAGTTCATAGGCCAGCTGTTCGGACAAGGCTTCGACCGCGAATTTCGTCGCCGAATAATGACCGCCGCCGGGAATGATAACGCGGCCGAGCTGCGAGGAAATGTTGACGACCTGCCCGGCCTTGGCCGCGCGCATTTGCGGCAGCATGGCGATCAGCATCCGCTGGATGCCGAGGACATTGGTGTCGAAGATCGCCTTCGTCGCTTCCATGTCCTGAACCTCGACGGGGCCGGTGATGCCGATGCCCGCGTTGTTGATCAGCGTATCGATGCGCCCGCCAGCCAGTTCCAGCGCCCTGGCGGTTCCCGCCCGCACCGATTCGTCGCTCGTCACGTCGATCTCGACGATTTGCACGTCGAGCCCGTCCTGGCTTGCCTCCGCCGCCAGCGTTTCGGCTTCGGGGCGCGGCAGGTTTCGCATCGACGCGATCACCTTGGCGCCATGCCGCGCATAGAGCAGCGCGCCGGCACGGCCGAAGCCGCTCGACGCGCCGGTGATCAGCACGGTACGGCCCTTCAGCGCGTCCGGGGCGAGCGCGGCGGCGTGAAGCAGGGTGGGGGCGGTGGCGGCCAGCGCGGCGCCGCCGACGATGATCTGGCGGCGGCTGGGGGACGACGGGTCGGATAAATAGGGCATGGGGGCGTGTCCTTTCGGGCGCCCATCATGCATATTTCGGCGGCTTCGCCAAATTCCCGGCGTCAGCCCTGCAATCGCAGCGCCAGATCGCTCTGGAAACGGGCGTCGTCGCCGTCGGCCAGCCATGCCGCCTCCGCGGCGACGGCGCCGAGCAGGTCGGTCAGCGGCTCGATCTCGCTCTTGTGATAATTGCCGAGAACATGGCCGGTCACGCGGTCCTTGTGACCCGGATGGCCGATGCCGATGCGGACGCGGCGAAAATCGTCGCCGATATGCGCGATCATGCTGCGGATGCCATTATGCCCCGCCGCGCCGCCGCCGCGCTTCACCTTCACCTTCATCGGCGCCAGGTCGAGTTCGTCGTAGAAGGCGGTGACGTCCTGCGGCGCCAGCTTGTAGAAATCCATGGCGGCGCGCACGCTGCGGCCGCTTTCGTTCATGAAGGTGCCGGGTTTGAGCAGCAGAATGCGCTCGCGGCCGATGCGGCCGTCCTGAATCCAGCCCTGGAATTTCTTCGCCGGGGCCGAAAAACCGTGGATGTCGGCAATGACGTCGATCGCCATGAACCCGACATTGTGACGGTGCATCGCATATTGGGGCCCGGGATTGCCGAGGCCGACCCAGAGCTGCATGGCGCTGACCTTCTGGGAAGAGAACGCCCCTCCGCGACGGGAGGGGCGTTTCGCATATTTTTAGGCGTCTTCGCCTTCGGCGGCGTCTTCGCCTTCATCCTTGGTCGTATCGCCGTCGCTCGACTTAAGGGCCGAGGGGGCGACGATCGTAGCGATGGTGAAGTCGCGGTCGGTGATCGCGCTTTCGACGCCCTTGGGCAGCTTCACATGGCTGATGTGGATCGAATCGCCGACGTCGAACCCGGCGACGTCGATGGTGATGCCGTCGGGAATCTTGTCCGCGTCGCAGACGAGTTCCAGTTCGTGGCGAACGATGTTCAGCACGCCGCCGCGCTTCAGGCCGGGCGAGGCTTCCTCATTTTCGAAGGCCACGGGAACCGCGACCTGCACGGTGGCGTCCTTGGCGATGCGAAGGAAGTCGGCGTGGATCGGGCGATCCTTGACCGGGTGGAAGGCGACGTCCTTGGGCAGCGTGCGAATCTGCTTGCCGCCGACATCGATCATCACGACCGAATTCATGAAGTGACCCGTCATCAGCTGCTTCATCAGCAGCTTTTCTTCGACGTGGATCATCAGGGGGTCTTCCTTGCCGCCATAGACGACGGCGGGAACGCGGCCATTGCGACGCAGGTCACGCGAGGCTCCCTTGCCTCCGCGTTCGCGCGTCTCGGCCGTCAGCGTCAGCTGATCGCTCATAATTTTTCTCCGAGAAACAGTTACACAGTTCCGCCACGCCTCCAGGGATGACCATGACGGAAGCGCGGGCGCATAGCGGGGAACCGCAGGAAACGCAAGCGGCGAGCGCATTGGCATCCGCTCCATCGCCGCCACCCAAAGACCTTTGCGGACGGCGACCTGCAACCGGCGGCCGCCGAACTGGCCTATTCGGCGTCCAGCCCGTAAGCGGTGTGGAGCACGCGCACCGCCAGTTCGGTCTCGTCCTCGTCGATCAGCACGCTGACCTTGATCTCGCTGGTCGAGATCGCCTGGATGTTGATGCCGCGGTCGGCCAGCGCGCGGAACATGGTGCTGGCGACGCCCGCGTGGCTCTTCATGCCGACGCCGACGACGCTGATCTTCGCGACCTTGTCGTCGCTGATGATCCGGTTGAAGCCGATCTTGTCCTTCGCGCCTTCGAGCAGGTCGATCGAGCGCAGCAGGTCGGCGCCGGGGACGGTAAAGGTCACATCGGTCTCGCCCTTGTCGCGGCCGACATTCTGGATGATCATGTCGACGTTGATCCCGGCCGCGGCGAGCGGGCCGAAGATCGTCGCAACGGCGCCCGGACGGTCGGGGACGCGGGTGACGATGATCTTCGCTTCATTCTTGTCGTGGGCGATGCCGGTGATCAGCTGCCGTTCCATCTGATGTTCCTCTATTTCCTCGTCGCTGACGATCATCGTGCCGGTGGCGGGGGCCGCGTCGCCCTCGACGAAACTGGAAAGCACCTGCACGCGCACGCCCATCTTCATCGCCAGCCCGACCGATCGGGTCTGGAGCACCTTGGCGCCGACGCTCGCGAGTTCGAGCATTTCTTCATAGGTGACATAGTCGAGCTTGCGCGCCCGCGCGACGATGCGCGGGTCGGTGGTGTAGACGCCGTCGACGTCGGTGTAGATGTCGCAGCGGTCGGCCTTGATCGCGGCCGCCACGGCAACCGCGCTGGTGTCCGACCCGCCGCGGCCCAGGGTCGAGACGCGGCCGTCGTCCATCATGCCCTGAAAGCCGGGAATCACCGCAACCTCGCCTTTGCCCATCGCGGCGAGCAGCGCGCCGGTGTCGATGTCGAGGATGCGCGCGCGGGCGTGGGCCTCTTCGGTGCGGATCGGCAGTTGCCAGCCGAGCCAGCTGCGCGCGGGGACACCCATCGCCTGAAGCGTCAGTGCGAGAAGGCCCGACGTGATCTGTTCGCCCGCCGCCACGACGACGTCATATTCGGCGGGGTCGTAGCGCGGATTGGCCTCGCGGCAGAAATTCACCAGCCGGTCGGTCTCGCCCGCCATCGCCGAGACGACCACCGCGACTTCGTTGCCGTTCGCCACTTCGCGCGCGACGAGTTTCGCCACGGTGCGAATCCGCTCGGTGCCCGCCATCGACGTGCCCCCGAATTTCATCACGATCCGCGCCATCTCGCCCCGCTTTCAAAAAACTGGTTTCCGCCGCAACATTCGTTCAATTCCGCGGCGCTCGGCTGTTAGGGAAGGGGGCGGGCGATGGCAAGCGCGCGAACGCGCCTTCGCGATAGAATTTCTTGCGCCCGCGATGCCGGGGTGCCACATCGCCCCTTATGAGCGCCGCGACGATCAATCCGAACGAAGCTGCCCATTTCGGCGCGCTGGCCGCCGACTGGTGGAATCCCAACGGCACGTCGGCGATGCTGCACCGGCTGAACCCCGTGCGATTGTCCTATATTCGCGCGCAGATCGACGCGCACTGGCAGGTCGACGTGCGCGAACGCTATCCGCTGGCTGGCCGGACGGCGATCGACGTCGGTTGCGGCGCCGGCCTGCTCGCCGAACCGCTGGCGCGGATGGGGGCGGCGGTGACGGGCGTCGATGCGGCCCCCGAAAATATCGCCGCCGCGCGCGCGCATGCGGCGGGGCAGGGGCTGGATATTGCCTATCATGCGGGGGAGCTAGCTGATTTGGACGCCCAAATCCCGCTCGACACGAACGGGGAAAGAGAAAGCGTCCAATTCGACCTCGTCACCTCGATGGAGGTGGTCGAGCATGTGAGCGATCCGGCGGCCTTCGTCGCCGAACTCGCGGCGCGGCTGGCGCCCGGCGGCCTCCTGATCCTGTCGACCCCGAACCGCACCTTGCTGTCGAAATTGCTTCTCGTCGAAGCCGCCGAACGCGTCGGCGCGGTGCCGCGCGGCACGCATGACTGGGACCAGTTTTTGAAGCCCGAGGAACTGACGGCGCTGATGGAAGGGGCCGGATTGCAGGTCGTCGACCGCACCGGCCTGTCGCCTTCGCCTGCCCGGGGATTTGCCCTCGGCGGCAGCGAGGCGCTGAATTATCTGGTGGCGGCGAGGCACGCGGAATGACCCGCGACCCGCGCGTCGATGCCTATATCGCGGCGCGGCAACCCTTTGCGCAGCCGATCCTGAAGCATCTGCGACAACTGGTGCACAAATATGCGCCGGGCGCCGAAGAGACGCTGAAATGGGGCATGCCGCATTTCGTGTTGAACGGGCATAATCTGGCCGGCATGGCGGCATTCAAGGAACATGCGACCTTCGGCTTCTGGCGCGATGAGGAGGTGACCCGCTCGCCGCGCGATACCCGTGCGATGGGCAGCATGGGGCGGCTCGCGACGCTGACCGATCTGCCATCGGACGAGCAGATGGCGGCGTGGATTGCGAAGGCGGCGGCGCTCTGTGCCGAAGGCAAGCCCAGGCGGCCTAAAGCGGCGCCGAAACCCGCGCTCGACCTGCCCGCCGATCTCGGCGCCGCGCTTAGGGCTGACGCCGCCGCGCAGCGCCATTGGGACGCCTTCTCGCCGGGCAAGCGGCGCGACTATATCGAATGGGTGCTGGAGGCGAAGCGCGAGGAAACGCGGGTCAAACGCATCGAAACGATCGTCGCGCAGGTCGCGGAAGGCAAGGACCGCAACTGGAAGTACAAAGGCTGCTAACCCCTCTCGTCATTGCGAACGCAGCGAAGCAATCTCCAGCTGCCGTCCCTAGTGCAATCTCGGACGCTGGAGATTGCTTCATCGCCTTCGGGTCGTCGCAATGACGCGGTTTAGAAGTCGACATCCTCATAATACTTCGGCGGCGTGACGATTTCCATCCGTTCGGCCAGCAGCGGGCGAAAGCTCGGGCGCGATTTCAGCCCCGAATACCATCCCTTCGTCTGCTCGTGCCCCGTCCAGTCGATGCCGCCCAGATAGTCGGCGACCGAAATATGCGCGGCCGCCGCCAGATCGGCGAGGCTCATCGTCGCGCCGGCGAGCCAGGTGCGATGATCGATCAGATAGTCGACATAGTCGAGATGCTGGTTCGCGGCCTTCATCGCCTCGCGCAGCGCGCCGGCATCGGGCGGCTGGCGGTGGACGATGCGCTTTTGCATCCGTTCGAAAAGCAGCGGCCCGGTGACCTCGAAATAGAAATCCTGATCGAACCAGGAAACCAGCCGGCGGATTTCGGCGCGGTTGGCGGCGGTGCCGTTGATCATCGCCTTGCCTTCGACCGTTTCCTCGAAATATTCGGCGATGGCATTGCTGTCGATCAGCACCTGGCCGCGACCCTGATCGACCATGACGGGCGTGCGGCCGGCGGGGTTCAGGTCGATGAATTCGTCGCGCCGTTCCCACGGCGATTCGCGCACCAGTTCATAGCCCACGCCCTTTTCGCCGAGCAGCAGCCGGATCTTGCGCGAAAAGGGACATAGCGGGAATTGATAGAGTTGCCACATGTCTGTCGCATAGCGGCAGGCGGGCGCCGCGCGCAACGGCTTTGGACGGTTCTTCCGCATCCAACATGCCCCTGCGAAGGCAGGGGCCCATCTCCTGCCGTCGCGGTTCAGCCGCCGTCCGCTTGATAGTCGACCTTCGGGAAGATGGGCCC
>QFPJ01000119.1 GCA_003241685.1 Sphingopyxis macrogoltabida | reverse complement strand
GATCCGCATCGACGTGGTGGCGACTCGCGGCGGCGGCGCGGAAACGGTGGCGCTGACCAGCGGCGTCTTCACCTTCGTCGCACTGGACGAGACCCACCGCCCCCGCCCCATTCCCGGCGATTGAGGGGTCAGCGCAGCTTCTGGTCATAGCTGTAGCTGACCTGCCCATTGGCGGGGATGATGGCGCGCCACACCCAGCTATTGCCGCGGCGCTCCATCTGCATCGGACGCGGCGCGATGTCGTGGGGAATGAGGATTTCCGCCGTCGCGTCGAACGGCCGTGCATTGGTGAGGGTCAGCGTCCAGCGCCGCGCCTTGGCCGACTGGCCGCCGATGACCGCCATGATGCGGACATCAGCGCTCTGAGCGATATCATAATCGACCCGTTCCCCTTCCGCCTTGTCGCCAATGTCGGTTTCGCCCGCGAGCAGGCGCCGGCCATCGACGGTTTCGAACAGGGCGACGCGGCCCGAAGGCATGGCGAGTCCCAGGCCGTCCGCCTTGCGATTCTGCAATCGCAAACGCAGCGTCATCGGGCGTGACCGGCCATTGCCGTCGCGATAGTCGATCGTCGCGGCATAAAGGCGTTCGACCAGCACGTCGGGCTGGCGCAGCAGGGCGACCTGTTTCTGGCCTTTCGCCGCGACATCCACCGTCACCGGGACGCGATAGAGATTGAGGTCGCCGACATCCTCCGGCGGTGGAGGAGGTGGCGGCGGCGGCGGGGGTGGCGGCGCGGCCATCATCGGCGCGGGAACGCGACGCGCGGTCAGGACGATCTCCTGCGCCGAATCCATCATCGCCTCGGCCTGCGGCATGTCGATCGGGAACAGCTCCCACTGCGGATGGGTGCTGGTGATGTCCATCGGCCAGCAGCGCAACGACAACGGACCGCCGGTCGGACGGGGTTGCGCCTTGCGCCGCTGTTTGTTGGGCTGGCCGGCGATGACGCTGAGCCGGGCGTCGGCAAAGCCGGTGACGCCGCCATTGGCCACGGTCAGCCAGGCCATGAGGTCGAGATGGCGGCCATCATCCTGCATGTCGGCGACATAATTGGCGGCCCAGTCGAAACCCTCGGCCAGATAGGTGAGTTGCAGCGTGACGCGGGCGGACCGGGCGCTGGTGGCGATCACCGATAGCGTCGGACGCGGCGACAGGTCGGTCGGCACGCGCGGATAGAGCATGCGTTCGGGCAGGCCGCTGCACCCCAGTGCCTCATAGCCCTGCGCCGTCTGGACGATGACGCCGCCCATCGGCCCGGCGCTGATGATCGCATCCTGCTCGCTGACCTTGCCGGTCTTGCGGTCGGTG
>QFPJ01000118.1 GCA_003241685.1 Sphingopyxis macrogoltabida | reverse complement strand
TTGCGCTGCTCGATCTCGACAGCGGGGCGATCCTGCCCTTTCCCCGGCTGGTGTCGCTCAAGAACAAGGCGATCGAGGTGATCGCGGGCGAGGTGCCGGCAGCGCGCATGGGGCCGCTGCTGGGCGCGACGGCCAAGGGCGACATCCGCCATCTGGTGCCGCGCGCCGACGCGGTGGCGCGGATGGGCGAGGGCGGGATGCCGGCGCTATTGCTGTTCCCCCGCTTCGGTTCGGGGCCGGCGGAACGGCCGGTTGGCCAAGGAGAGGTGTTCATGCGCCTGACCCAGGCGTCGACCAATTATGTCGCGCTGGGCGAGCCGGCGTTCGCCGCGCTGACGCGCTTCGTGGCGCAGGTGCCGGCGCGGGCGATCGACTTCCCCTCGGGCGAGGCGGCGATCGCCCTGGTCGACAGGCTGTGGAGCGAGATCGGATGAGCGCGGCGCTGCTGGTCGGGGCCTTGCGCGATCCGGCGACGACTACGGGGCTGGATGCAGCCGGCTGGAACAGCCTGATCGCGATGGCGCGGGCGGAGCGGCTGATCGGCACGCTCGCCTTCCGGCTGGACGGGCGGGCCGTGCCCGATGCGGTGCGGCCAATCCTGACGGATGCACGGGAGGATGCGGCGCGGGAGGCGCGCCAGGCGATCTGGGAAGCGGACCGGGCGCGGGCGGCGCTGGCGCCGATCGGCCTGCCGGTGATTCTGCTCAAGGGCACGGCCTATGCGGCGGCGGGCCTGCCGGCGGGGCGGGGGCGCTTCATCGGCGATCTCGACATATTGGTGCCGCGCGACCGGATCGATGCGGCGGCCGATGCGCTGATTGCGGCCGGTTGGGAATGGGTCAAGGAAGACCCGTATGACGACGCCTATTATCGGCGGTGGATGCATGAGCTGCCGCCGATGATCCACACCGAACGCGACCGGATGATCGATGTGCATCATACCGTGCTGCCGCTGACCGCGCGGCCCACGCCGGATGCCGCCGCGATGATGGCGGACGCGGTGCTGATAACCGACGGATTATATATGCTGTGCGCGGAGGACCGGGGCTGCCATGCGGTCGCCCATCTGCTAGCGGACGGCGATTTGCAGGGCGGCCTGCGCAACCTGTGGGATATTCACTGCCTGCTGGCCGATATTGATCCCCAAGCGTTAGAAGCGCGGGCGGCCCGGCATGGGATATTTCCCCATGTGCGGCAGGCGCAGCGGGCGGCGATCTATGGCGCGGGCGGGCGGCTGACCCTGTGGGACCGGCTGGTGCGGGCGCGGCTGCTGGCGCGCAATGGCTGGGGGCAGGAGACGCGTAAAGCGCTGGTCTTCACCTTCTTCGTGCGGTCTCACTGGCTGCGCATGCCGCCGCTGATGCTGGCGCGCCATCTGTTCACCAAATGGCGCAAGGGGCATCGGCCGCAATAGGTCAGGGTTGGGCCAGGGCCGCTTCCAGCGCGAGACCGGCCATGTCGGCGATG
>QFPJ01000072.1 GCA_003241685.1 Sphingopyxis macrogoltabida | reverse complement strand
AAGACCGGCGAGACCAATCTGATCGGCGTCCTGGTGTCGAGCGCGACCGGCAAGACGCTGTCGGCCTATCTGTCCGAAAAGATCTGGAAACCCTTTGGCATGGAGCGCGACGCGGTGTGGATGCTCGGGCCGACGGGGCACGAGATCAGCGGCTGCTGCATGTCGGCGACGCTGAAGGATTATGCGCGTTTCGGCCAGTTCATCCTGAACGGCGGCGTCGCGGGCGGCGTGAAGGTGCTGCCCGACGACTGGCTGGCGTCGGCGACCACGAAGCAGGCGCCGATCGGCGTTCCGGGGCGCGGGTACGGCTATCAATGGTGGACCAACGACGACGGCAGTTTCGCCGCGCAGGGCATTTTCGGACAGGGCATCTTCATCGATCCCGCGCGCAAGCTGGTGATCGCGTCGAACGGCAACTGGCCGACCGCGACCGATCCCGAAGGCGTCGGCGCGGCGCGCGAGGCCTTTTACAAAAGCGTGCAGGCCGCGGTCGACCGCGAGGCGAAATAGGCGAAGGCCCCGCCGGGGTGGCGGCGCCCGCCGCCCCGGTCAGTCGTCGCGGTTCGCGATGTTGGTGAACGCCGCCCAGGCCGCCGGGTGCGACCAGCCGGGGCGCCAGCCGGCGACCGGCTTTCCGTCGGCGTCCTTGCCGCTGCGCACGGTGCGCATCCCGATCTGGAGCGCTTGGGCGCGCGTCAGGCCGGGCTTTTGCCGGCGCGCCATCAGCGTTTCGACCGTCAGCACCGCCGTCGCCTCGTCCGACACGCGCCAGTGGCTGGCGAGCAGCGCGTCCGCTCCGGCATAAAGGAAGCCGCGGGCCAGCGCCGACAGGCTGTCGTTGCCGCCGGAATTTTCCGCCGATGCGGTGTTGCAGGCGGACAGGATCACCCAGTCCGCCGACAGGCTGAGCTGCGCCGCCTCGCTGGCGGTCAGCAGGCCGTCGTCGCCGTCGCTGGGCGCGTCGGGCGGGGTCATCACCAAACCGGGCTCGGCCAGCCCGAGCCGGGGATCGGGCAACAGGCCATGGGTGGCGATCGCGACGATGCGGCTGTTGCCCAGCGCGGGGTCGCTGCGCAGCGCCGCTTCGGTCGCGGCGGCGTCCAGCGCCAGACTGGCACGCGCCGCGCCGAACATCTGCGACATGGCGGCGAGTTCGACCTTGGTTCCGGGCAGCGGCGCCAGCTTTCTGAGCGCGGCGGGATCGGCCAGCGGGGCGCCCGATGCCGATACGGCGCCGAATACGCCGACCCCGGACGCGGCGCGCGAGCCCGTATCGCCGCCGGTCAGCACGGGCGAGCCATAGCCGCGAAAATCCTGCGTCGCCGGGTTCGTTCGCGCTTCCGGCGACAGGGTGAGGGCGGCGACCGAGGGCAGGCTGGTGAAGGCGTAGCGGTCGGCCAGCCACTGGGCCCGCGCGAGAATGTCGGGATCGGCAAAATCGCCGCCCACGGGCAGCCCCGATGCCGACAGCAGCGCCAGCGGCAGATCGCCGAGCCGACCCGAACTGGTCACGTAAAGACGCGCCGTGTCCTTCAGCAACGGTTCGACCGGCTCGATCAACGCGCGATACAGTGCGTGCGCGGTGTCGAGGTCGAAGCGGCGATGCCCCTCCAGCTCCTTCGCGCTCAGCGGCGTGGCGTCGAGTTCGGCGCGGCGCGCGGCGGTGCAGGTGGCGTCGTCGACATCGCAGCGCAGATCGGCGATCTGTTTCAGGATGACGCCGATGTCGCGGTCGGGGCGAGACCACCCCACGGCGGTCGGCGTGACGACGAACAGGTGAATGGTGTTCGCCGCCTCGGTCATCAGCAACAGCGCCTCGCCGGGACGCAGCGCCTTCTGCGTTTCGGCCAGGCTGACCGGACGCGGCGACACAAGTTCGCGATAGGCGGGATATTTGCGGTCGATCAGGGCGCCGACGTCGGCGAGCTGGCGCCGGACGGCATCGAGTTCGCCGCGCAGGCGCGCCGCTTCGACCGCGTTGCGGTCGCCGAGCGCGCGCAGCATATTGGCGTCGAGCCGATTTGCCTGCGCCGCCAGATCCTGTTCCTGGCGGACCGCCTCGGCCATTTGCGGCGTCTTCGCCGCGCTGCGCGCCGCGGTTTGCAGCACGGCGCGGCCCGATGCCGAACTGATCGCGTCCTGCGCGGCCAGAAAGGCGCGGCTCTGGATTTCGGCCTGTTTCGCGGCCTGGGGCGTGTCGCTCATCAGGGCGAAGGCGGCGTTCATATAGGTGGTGTAGATGCCGCGATCGGGGTCGGCCTGTCGCCGGTCGAGCGCCGCCAGACGCGTCGCATCCGCGCCCGCCGCGCTGCGGGCGTCGAGCTGGCGCAGGATCGCGACCGCCTTTGCCGATGCCTGTTCGGCTTCGGCCGCCTTGCCCTGCCGCGTCAAATTGGACGCGAGCCCGTCATAGGCCTGCGCGGTGTCGATATGGGCATCGCCCAGGCTGTGGGTCAGGATCGCCAGCGATTGCCGGTAATAAGGCTCGGCGGCCTTGTCCCCGCCGCTGCCGCGCGTCAGGGCGGCGGCGACATTATTGTAGGAAACGGCGGTCAGCGGGTGCTGCTCGCCCAGCAGGCGCCGCCGGATGTCGAGCGCCTTTTCGGTCATCCGCGCTTCCTCGTCGAAGCGGCCGAGCGCGCCCAGCGTGGAGCCGAGGCTGGAATAGGCCCAGGCGGTGTCGGGATTGTCGTCGCCGAACTTGGCGCGAAATATGGCCAGCGCCTGTTCCATCAGCGGCACCGCCTCCGCCGCGCGGCCATTGTCGCGCTGATTATAGGCGAGGTTGATCAGGCTGGTGGCGTAGGCGGGGTGATCGGTCCCGCTCACCCCCTTCTGGATGTCCAGCGCGCGGCGGTACATCGGCTCGGCCTCGGCATAGCGACCCTGACCGTTCAGATTATGCGCGACATTGGCATAGAGGATCGCCGCGCGCTCGCTGGTCTCGCCGATCGACGATCGGGTGATGTCCAGCGCCTTGCGGAACATCGGTTCGATCACGCTGGGCGGCTGGCCCTGCTTTTCCATATTGATCGCGAGATTGTTGTACGCTTCGCCCGTCAGTGGATGGTCGTCGCCAAGCCGTGCGCGCCGGATATCGAGCGCCTTGCGATAGGCGGCATTGGCCTCGTCGAACCGCGCCTGTGACATCAGCGCATAGCCGACGGCGGTATAGCCGAGGGCCGCCTCCACGCTGTCGTCGCCCTTGGCCTCGCGCCACAGGGCGAGCGATGTCCGGGCGGCCTGCTGCGCGTCGGCCAGCCGGCCCATGTCGCCGAAATTCACCGCGCTGTTGTAATGGCGCAGCGCCATGTCGGCAGGGGTTGTCCCGGGCAGGGCGCTGTCGATCGCGGTCGCCTTGGCCAGCATCGGTTCGGCCTCGTCATAGCGGCCGAGGCTGCGCAGCACGACGGCCAGATTGCCATAGGCCGATGCGGTTTCGCGATGCTGTTCGCCATGGACCGACAGGCTGGTCGCCAGTGCGCGGCGATAAAGCGCCTCGGCGCCCTTCATGTCGCCGCTTTCGGCGGTGACCGATGCCAGATTGCTGATCGCGATGATCGTTTTCGGGTCGCGCTCGCCGCCGGCCGACAGCCGCGCGTCCAATATGGCGCGGCGCAGCGGCAGGGCTTCGGCCGGGCGTCCCTGTTTCATATAGTTGGCGGACAAAAAGGCGGTCGCTTCCAGCGTTTCGTCGGCGGTCGCGCCCATCTGGGCGCGGTTGATGTCCAGCACCTGGCGGCGGTAGGGTTCGGCGTCCTTCGTGCGGTTCTGCTCTTCGAGCACACCGGCGAGCAGCCGATAGCCGAGACTGGTGATGAGATCGTCCGCGCCATAGCGTTTCGCGGCCTCGTCGATCCAGCGGCGATAGATGCGCTCGGCCTCGGCCGGCTTGCCCGCGCGTTCCAGGTCCATGCCGCGATTGACCAGGTCGAGCATCTTCTGCTGATCGGCATTCAATTCCGCCGCGTCCGCCTGCTGCGCCATCGCCGCCGGGCCGGCGGTCCAGATCGGGGCGGCGGCCATCAAGGCCATGAAACGGAACCAACGGGGGGACATGGGGGCGATCATCCTTTCCGAACCGGCACAGCGCCGGTACGGCGCCGATCACATCGTCGCGCGATCGTTAGCGGCGGACGGCGGCGCGACAGTGATCGGTATCACGGATCATGCCCGTTTGCCCGCCATCATATGAATTTTGCTGGATTTTGTCGGCGTGACGCGGTTCAGGCCGACGCCGGTGCCGCCACGGCGGCGGCGCGTTCGGCGACATAGGTCGCGATCAGCGGGATCAATATCCCCGCCGCCATGACCCACCATGTGTCGGCGAGCGTGATCGCGCGGTACAGCCCCGCGCCGACGACCGCGCCCGCGACGACCCAGCCGGCGGCGGTGCCGCCCGCGATGCGCATCGCCAGCCATGCGCCGGCAAAGGTGCCGATGAACCAGCCGACGAACAGGGCGATCGTCGAACCGACCGGAATCCATATCTCGCCGGTCTGGGGATCATAAACCTCGGGCGACACTTCGCCGCCCGCATATTGCGCCAGCCAGATCAGCGCGAAGGCGATGAGCATTCCCACCGCCGCAGCCATGATCGATCGCAGGATTTTCGCGCCCATCATCTTGTCCCCGTTCCCGAACCTCGATGCGGGTTAGTAGCGCAAAGCAAAGATCGCGTTAAGCGTCCGCCATCACCTTTGGAAGCGCGTGATAGGCGGTGCTGTCGAAGCCGTCCGCCATCATCCGCGCGACGAAATCGCCGACCGCCGCCGGTTCCTTGATGCTTTGCGGGTCTTCGCCCGGATAGGCGCGCGCGCGCATCGCCGTGCGGGTGCCGCCGGGGTCGAGAATGGCGGTGCGGACATTGGAGATATTGCGCATTTCGGCGCCATAGCTGGTCACCAGCACCTCGAGCGCTGCCTTGGATGCGGCATAGGCGCCCCAATAGGCGCGCGGGCTGCGCGCGACGCCGCTGGTCAGGACGATCAGGCGGCCGTTCGCGGCGCGGCGCAGCAGCGGATCGAAATTGGCGATGAGCGCCTGCTGCGCGATCAGGTTCAGCGTCAGCAGCTTGTTGAATTCCTTGCCGTCGATCGCGCCCACGGGGGTCAGCGTGCCGAGCATCGCGGCGTTGAGCACCAGCATGTCGAGATGCTGCCAGCGTTCGGCCATCGCGCTCGCCAGCCGGGCGATGCTGTCGCCGTCGGTCAGGTCGAGCGGGGCGATCGTCGCGCTGCCGCCGGCGGCGTGGATGCGGTCTTCCAGCTCCTCCAGCCCGCCCGCCGTGCGCGCGGTGATCACGACATGCGCGCCGCGCGCCGCCAGCGCCTCGGCGATCGCTTCGCCGATCCCGCGACTCGCCCCGGTGACGAGCGCGACCTGGCCCGCCAGTTCTTCGGAATTTACCGTCATTGCGTCAGACAACCCGTTCGGCCAGCAGCGAAAATTGATCGTCGACATTCTGTTCGTCGAAATCGGTCAGCGTCGTCGGATAATCGCCGGTGAAGCAGGCGTCGCAATATTGCGGGCAGCCATCGTTGCGCTCCGCCTCGCCCAGCGCGCGATAGAGGCCGTCGATGGTCAGGAAGGCGAGGCTGTCGGCGTTGATGAAATTCGCCATCTGGCCAATGGTCATCTGCGCCGCGAGCAGCTTGGCGCGTTCGGGCGTGTCGACGCCATAGAAGCAGCTATGCTGGGTCGGCGGGCTGGCGATCCGCATATGAACCTCGGCCGCGCCGGCATCGCGCATCATCTGGACGATCTTCAGGCTGGTCGTGCCGCGCACGATCGAATCGTCGATCAGGACGATGCGCTTGCCGTCGATCAGCGCGCGGTTGGCATTATGCTTCAGCTTGACGCCCAGATGGCGGACCTTGTCGCCCGGCTGGATGAAGGTGCGCCCGACATAGTGCGAGCGGATGATGCCCAGTTCGAACGGAATGCCCGATTCCTGCGCATAGCCGATCGCGGCGGGCGTCCCCGAATCGGGGACCGGGATCACCAGATCGGCATCGACGGCATTTTCGCGAGCCAGTTCGGCGCCGATCGCCTTGCGCACCGAATAGACGCTGGTGCCCCCGGAAATCGAATCGGGACGCGAGAAATAGACATATTCGAAGATGCAGGGACGCGCCGCGCGGTCGGTGAAGGGGCGGTGCGAGGTCAGTTGGCCGTCGCGCACGATGACCAGTTCGCCGGGGTCGACCGAGCGCACGAAATCGGCCCCGACGACGTCGAGCGCGACCGTTTCCGACGCGAAGATATAGGCGTCGTTGAGCTTGCCGATGACGAGCGGGCGGATGCCGAGCGGATCGCGGCAGCCGATCATGCCTTCCGCGGTCAGGCAGATCAGCGAATAGGCACCCTCGACCTGCTTCAGCGCGTCGATGAAGCGGTCGAGCAGGGTGCGATAGTTGGACGTGGCGACCAGGTGAATGATCACCTCGGTATCGCTGGTCGACTGAAAGATCGCGCCGCGCCGCACCAGTTGCTTGCGTAGCGCCATCGCGTTGGAGATATTGCCGTTGTGCGCGATCGCGAAGCCGCCCGTCGCCAGTTCGGCGAACAGCGGTTGGACGTTGCGCAGCGCGGTTTCGCCTGTCGTCGAATAGCGGACATGACCGACCGCGGAGGGACCCGCGAGCTGGCGGATGATGTCGTCGCGGTCGAAATTGCCCGCGACATGGCCCATCGCGCGGTGGGTGTAAAACTCCCGCCCGTCGAAGGCGGTGATGCCCGCCGCTTCCTGACCGCGATGCTGGAGCGCGTGGAGCCCCAGCGCGGCGACCGCGGCGGCGCTTTCCGCGCCATGAATGCCAAAGACGCCGCACTCCTCGCGGAGCTTGTCGTCATCGAAAGGGTGGGTCGTCAGCATGTCGTTCCAGGGGCAGGGGCCAGTGACTGCGGCGCATATAGGGAGCGAAACGGCAATTGTCGCCCCCCCAATTTGCCCAATCGGCTTATCGCCGCGTGTTGCGGGGTGGCAGCGGCGGCAAAGCTGCCCTAAAGC
>QFPJ01000117.1 GCA_003241685.1 Sphingopyxis macrogoltabida | reverse complement strand
GCAAGGTCGTCAACCTCGTCGATTTCGGCGCGTTCGTGAACTTCATGGGCGGCAAGGACGGCCTCGTCCACGTCTCCGAAATCCGCAACGATCGCGTCGAGAAGGTCGCCGACGTCCTGTCCGAAGGGCAGGAAGTGAAGGTGAAGGTGCTCGAGGTCGATCAGCGCGGCAAGGTTCGCCTGTCGATGCGCGTCGTCGATCAGGAAACCGGCGCCGAGCTGGAAGACACGCGCCCGCCGCGCGAAGATCGCGGGCCCCGCGGTGATCGCGGTCCGCGTCGTGACGGCGGCGACCGTGGCGATCGTGGTCCGCGCCGCGACGGCGATCGTGGGCGTGGCCCGCGTCGCGAAGGCGGCGGCGACCGTGGCGATCGCGGCCCGCGCCGCGAGCGTTCGGATCGCGACGACGGCCCCGCGCCCGAGTTCGCCCCGGCGTTCCTGTCGCGCGACGATGATTGATCCAATCGCTTGATCTGGATCAGGAAAGGGGCCTCGCGGCCCCTTTTCTTTTTGACACGTCCGCTATTCGCTTGCCGCTGTGCGGGCTTTGAGGATCAATGGGACCAATGTCACCGCGCGCCCCTTCCTCGATCCCGCCGCACAAACGATTGCTGCTGGAGCGTCTGCCGCTCGCTGCTGGTCGGCCGATTTTCGGCTATGTGGCGGCGGTGGCGCTGGCGGGCCTCGCGCTTGCGGCGCGAATGGCGGTGGCGGACTGGCTGCCGCCTGGCTTTCCCTTCGTCACCTTCTTCCCCGCCGTCATCCTCTCCGCCTTCCTGTTCGGGCTGAAGCCGGGAATATTGACCGCGATCCTGTGCGGGATCGCCAGCATCCCCTTCTTCCCAACGCCACCCGACGGCCAGCTGTTCGGGATTGGCGGGATCGTGGCGCTCGGCTTCTATACTTTCGTCGTGGTGACCGACATCGCGCTGGTCCACTGGATGCAGCGCGCCAATGCGCGGCTGGCGGCCGAGCGCGAGCGCACCGCGACGCTCGCCGAACGCAGCGACCTGCTTTTTTCCGAGCTTCAGCATCGCGTGTCGAACAATCTTCAGGTCGTTGCTTCGCTGCTCCATCTGCAGCGGCGCAATATCAGCGACGAAACGGCACGCACCGCCCTTGCCGAAAGCGCGCGGCGGCTTGAACTGATCGGCCGTATCCACCGCCAGCTGCATGATCCCAACGGCGTTCAGGTCGGCAACACGCTGTTCTTCCAGCAACTCGGCGACGGGCTGGTCGAGGCGGAGGGTCGGCCCGAGGTGCGTTGCCAGGTGATGGCCGACGACGCGATCATCCTGAAGCCCGAACAGGTCGTGCCGGTC
>QFPJ01000116.1 GCA_003241685.1 Sphingopyxis macrogoltabida | reverse complement strand
TCATTGTGCGTTGCACCAGCGGTCACGCCCAAGTCAAGAGTTGCGGCGCGCGTCCGCATTTTTGGTGCGCAATGTGGCATTGGCGCTCGCCGGATCGTCCGGCCAGGGGTGGCGGGGATAACGACCACGCATTTCCTTGGCCACGTCGCGCCAGTTGCCGGCCCAGAATCCGGGCAGGTCGCGCGTCGTCTGGATCGGCCGGCCGGCGGGGGATGTGAGCGAGAGGACCAGCGGGATGCGCTGGTTGCCGACGGTCGGATGCTGTGACAGGCCGAACAGCGCCTGCACCCGCAATTCCACGCGCGGGCCACCCTCGGCCGCATAGTCGATCGCATGGGTGGAACCGGCGGGCGAGCGGAAATCGGGCGGGGCGAGCCGGTCGAGCTGCTGCTTGCCGTCCCAGCCTATCAGCGTTTCAAGGACGCCCGAAAGCTGCGACCGATCGATGTCGGACAGGCGGCGCTTGCCCGCCAGCAGCGGCGGCAGCCACTCGTCCAGCGTGTCGATCAGCGCCGCGTCGGACAGCGCCTCGATCCCGGCAAAGTCCGCCCGCATCCGCAACGATTGCGCCGCTTCCGACCAGGGGAGGAGGGCAAGGCCGCCCTGCCGCACGCCATCGAGCAGTGCGGCAGCCACCGCGTCGGGGTCGGGCCGGTCATCGGAGCCGGAGGACAGGCGCACCGCGCCCAGCCGCCGCTCCCGCAGCGCCTCGATCCCGCCATTGGCAGGGCGGAACTTCACCGTGCGATGCTCGGCGATGCGCTCGCCGAACAAAGCGATCACTTCCGCCTCGCCGATCGGGGCGGCAGAAAGGATGCGCGCGCCTGCGGCGCTGCCCTGCACCTCGCCCACCGCCAGCCAGGTTTCGCTGGCCAGCGGCGAGAGCGGATCGAGGCGGAAGCCGCGCCCGCCCACGCTGGCCCAGTCCGCGCCATCGGCGGAGCGGCGCTTGGCGACGCGATCGGGAAAGGCAAGGGCGAGGCAGAGGCCGACATCATGCAGCCCGCCCTCTGCGGACGACCGGCTATCGACCAGCCTGGCCCAGCGCTTGGCGAGGCCGCGTCCGGCCTCGGCCCGCTTGCCGCCCTCGCGCCGCCAGCGCTGGAACCGCAGGGTCAGGTCGGTATCCTGCCCGCCCAGGCCGCGTTCGCCGAGCAATACGGCGATTTCGGCAGCGGTGCGGGCGAGGCCGCGCTCACCGGCGCGCACCAGCATATGGGCAATGCGCGGCGCCAGCGGCAGGGTGGCGAGCGCCTTGCCATGGGCCGTGATGCGGCCGTCGGCGTCGAGCGCCTCCAGGGCGGTCAGTCGCTTGGCGGCC
>QFPJ01000115.1 GCA_003241685.1 Sphingopyxis macrogoltabida | reverse complement strand
CCGCTTTCGATCGTGTCGAGAAACGCCAGTTCGTCCGCGCGTGCGGCGATGAGGTCTGCGGCCTTGAGCAGGATATTGGAGCGCTCCGCCCCGGTCATGTTGGGCCATGGGCCGTTGTCGAAGGCTCTCCGCGCGGCGGCTATCGCGCGCTCGGCATCGGCCTTCGCGCCGGCCGGATAGCGGCTGACGACGACGCCATGACCGGGCGCGACGCGCTCGATTGCGTTGTCAGCACCTTGCGTCCACGCCCCGTCGATCAGCATGCGGAAATCGCGTGCCTTGAAGTTCTCCAGCGCCTTCGGCTTCACATGCGCGGTCATCACCATTCTCCCTTGAAATCTGCGGGGCGCTTGCCCGTGAAGGCGGCGACACCTTCCTTGAGGTCCCCGGTCTTGGCGACGAGGATGGAGCCGAGCGCTTCCACCGCCGCGCCGTTATCCTCACCATTCGCCACGGAAATCATCAGCTTGGAAATTTCCGTCGCGGCCGGCCCGCGTGCAGCGATGCGGGCTGCATAGGCCCGGGCCGCGTCAACGGCCGTGCCCGTTTCGACGACTTGATCGACGATGCCGAGCGCCAGGGCCTCCGCTGCCGTCAGCACCTCGCCGCCCAGCAACATGCGCCGCACGGCTTGTGCGCCGAAGCGCTTGACCAGCCGTTGTGTGCCGGACCAGCCGGGCACCATGCCGAGACCGGCCTCCGGCAGCCCGATCTTCACCTGGCTTTCGGCGATGCGGATATCGGCAGCGGCCGCCAGTTCCAGCCCGCCGCCCAGCGCGTGTCCGTTGACCGCGGCGATCAGCGGCATGCGCAGCGTCGCCAGCCGTTCGAAGACCCGGTGGCCGAAGCGCACCCAGGCGTGGCCGAATTCATTGGCTTCCATGCCCGCCCAGGCGCGGATGTCGCCGCCGGCGGAAAAGGCCTTGCCCTCGCCGGTCAGGATCGCGACGCGCACGGCGGCGTTGGCTTCGACGTCGTCGCAGGCGGCGGAAAGTTCCTTCAGCATGTCGATGTCGAAGGCATTCGCCTTTTCCGGCCGCGCGACGGTCATGATCGCAACGGCGCCCTCGACGCTCACCCTGATGCGCGGCTCAGCCATGGTTGTCCCTCGCCAGTGTGCGCGGGGCCTTCTGCGGCAGCGTCAGGCCGATCGGCGCATCCGTGAAGAGCGCGGCGTCCATCACCTTCATATCCGGCGAGACGATGAGGTCGAATTCCGAATGGTCGAGGATATGGGCCTGGAGATCGACGCCGGGCGCGATTTCGGTCAGCACGATGCCTGCGGGCGTCAGCTTCAGCACGCAGCGCTCGGTGACATAGGTGATGTCCTGACCCTGCGCGACGCCGC
>QFPJ01000114.1 GCA_003241685.1 Sphingopyxis macrogoltabida | reverse complement strand
AAGCATCCGCTGGTGATGCGCGGCGAGATGCGCCTGCCCTGGCTGGAGGGCGTGCGCCAGCTCGACCTGCTGCTGCGCGGACCGCGGCCGCAGGCGGGGTTGCGCGGCATCGACCTGTTGCTGGAGGCGCGCGAGGGGGAGGACCGGCAGAAGGATCTGCGCGCGCAGGCCCGCGCCTGGTGGCCCTGGGCGCGCGATCTACTCGAACCGCTGGAGGCCGCCTTCGCGCTCGCGCCCGATCTGGCCGGGCAATTGGCGGCGGTGCGCGAACAGGCCGGGGCGCTCACCAATGACGCGCTCTGGGCGGGGCATCAGGGCCATGCCGCCGCCGACCTGTTCGCCGAGATGGAGGCGGCCGCCACCGAAGGGCCGCGCCAGGCCGATATCCGATCGCTGCCGGCTTTGCTCGACCATATGCTGGGCGGCGTGTCGGTGCGCCCGCCACAGGGCGGCCATCCGCGCATCGCCATATTGGGTCTGGTCGAGGCGCAGCTGGTGCAGGCGGACCTGATGATCCTGGGCGGCCTCAACGAAGGCAACTGGCCGGGCCTGCCTTCGCCCGATCCCTGGCTGGCGCCGCGCATTCGCCGCGAACTGGGTCTGCCGGGCCTCGAAACCCGGATCGGGCTTGCCGCGCATGATTTTGCGAGCGCGCTGGGTGCCCCGCATGTTCTCATCACCCGCGCCCGGCGCGGCAGCGGTGGCCCGGCGATCGCTTCGCGCTTCTGGCTGCGGCTGAAGGCGATGGCCGGGCCGCAATGGAAGACCGCCGATCGCTATCGCCTGCTGGCGGACGCGCTGGACCTGCCACCCAGCCACCGGCCGTCCGCGCGTCCCGCGCCGGTGCCCCCTCTCGCCGCCCGGCCGACCCGCATTCCGGTTACCGATGTTGACCGGCTGAAGGCCGATCCCTTCGCCTTCTATGCCCGACGCATCCTGAAGCTCAATCGGCTCGACCCGGTTGATGCCGATGCCGGACCGGCCTGGCGCGGCACCGTCGTGCATGAGATATTGGAGCATTGGGCGCAGGGTGGCAGCCGCGATCCGGCCGATCTGGAGGCGCGCGCCCGCGCCATGTTCGCCCGGCCCGATGTCCATCCTCTGCTGCGTGCCCTGTGGCAGCCGCGCCTGATTGAGGCGATCCGCTGGATCGCGGCCGAAGTGGCGAAGGATCAGGCTGCGGGCCGCCATATCCTGGCGGTGGAGACGGAAGGGAAGGCGGAGATTGCCGGCGTGCTGCTGACCGGCAAGGCCGACCGGATCGACCGGATGCCCGACGGCAGCATCGGCATCGTCGACTACAAGACCGGCAAGCCGCCCAGCGCGCGGCAGGTGCGCGGCGGCTATGCGCTGCAATTGGGCCTG